>WFXD01000094.1 GCA_015490795.1 Gammaproteobacteria bacterium | reverse complement strand
ATCAGGAAGAGCTGGCGGGTACGGGCATCAATCATACCTTCAGTGCGCATAATCTGCCCATGCCACTGGTAATCCCTGCCTGCAATAGAGACGGAAAGGATCACCTCCAGCTGCGGCTCACCCTCTCTTCCCTCTGGCAGCGCTAAAAAGGAGGCCTCCCGATCCGTGATCGGCAGCCGCACCTCAACATAGTCCACAGCATAGATCGCAGCCAGCACCGAGCCTTTGGATACCGATTGCCCCACATTCACCCGTCGATCCAGGACACGCCCCGCATAGGGCGCTTTAATCTGGGTACGATCCAGGTTCAGTTGGGCCAATGCCAGCTGCGCCTGCTTGAGTTTCAGCTCTGCCTGTAGAATCTGACGTTGCGCCGGAATCAACCCAAGGCTGTTTTTCAGCCCCTGTAGTGAGGATTTGCGCAGCAGAAACTCCCGCTCACTTTCATCCAGGGCGCTCTGGGAGATCGTGCGCTGTTTACGCAATTTGGTGTGGCGTATGACCTGTCTCTCCGCCAGGGCCAGCTGCTGGCTTTCAATGGCCAGGCTCCTTTTCAGGTTTTCTGCTGTTGTATCCAACTCCAGCAGACGTGCTTTGACGCCAGAGAGCGCCGCCTGGGTATCTGCAACCGCATACTGGTACTCTGCCTGATCAAGCCGCACCAACAGCTCACCCTGCTCAATAAAGCCACCATTGGTAAAATTTGGGGAGACATAGATCACAGGCCCTGCAACCTCTGAGACCAGGTCACTTTGAATATGCGGCTTTACCGTTCCTGTAGTGGTCACCACAACCCGGTAATCAGACGGCTTCACCTCCAGCACCTCAACAATCGGCACCACGGGGCTCGGCGGAGTTCGCTGGGGTGGTGGTGCTGTTTTAATCAAGAAAAAAGCAACGGCAACAGAGAGCGCCAATACCATTATGGGCAACAATATGCGGAACAGCTTCCTCATTAACTTCTCATTCTTTTTTCATACAGCAGGCGATAGGCAACAGCATCAATTGAACATCCTTTATAGTATAAAAAGCGAGCCAGGGGTTGCTCAATTTAAATTATTGTATCAAAAGAGCCTCTGAGAAGATTCACATTGACCCAATATCGCAGGGGAACCGAATAATGCTTCAGAAATATTTTAAAAATCTCTACCAAAGAGCAATGCATGAGGCATATTCATTAGCCCATAAGGAGATAGCAGATTCACTGCAGGAGGGAGGGAAGTGCCTGGATTGCGGAGCACATAATGGGCATAAATACAGCATCTTAAAAGAGATGATCAACATGGATAAGGTCTCATATCATGGAGTTGAGTGGAACGAAACCCTGGTAGCTGAAGCACAAAAGAACCTTTTAAATGTAGTGCAGGGGGATCTCAACAGGGGGCTTCCATTTTCAGACAATGAATTCAGATGCGTCTATGGCCTGTCCGTATTGGAACATCTGTTAAACCCATGCCGGTATTTAAAGGAGTGTTACCGAATACTGGATAAAGATGGATGCCTGGTGATCTTGACACCCAACATCAGCACCTATTTTACTGCTGCATTGATCCTGCTTGGCAAGATGCCATCAACCGGGCCACATCCAGATTCAGATCAACTGCTGAAAAATGAGGAGCTGTTTAAAGTCAGCCATGAGAGCCTGCAACCCGACACCGAGATCGACACTCCCATTCATCGCCATTTAGTCGTTTTCAGCTACCGGGTGTTGATCTCTTATTTTAAAACCGTTGGCTTTAGAGAGGTGAAAGGGCACGGGTTTGGTCTATACCCATTCCCTAATTTCATGCAGCCATATTTAGAGAGAATAGATCCCTGTCACTGTCATCAGATGGTCATTGTAGCGCGCAAATAGCGAGCAGACAGGCCTTAACAAAATCTACCAGTAACGTTCAAGATGCACCTGGCCCGGCTCTTTTCGTGAGTGCTCTTTGAAACCATCTTTTTCCAGCAGGCTTAATGTATCCTCAACCATTCCGGGATTGCCACACAAGAAGATATGGCTATTTTCAGGCGTCGGCTGAAAACCCCACTCTTCGGCTACCAGACCGCGCTCCCAGGTGTTCTGTACATAGCCTACCTCCCCGCCCCATGGGATTATCTCTTCAGACGGTCTGCTGATAATGGGCAGATAGTAAAAATTTTCCGCCATTCGCATCAAGGTGGTTAGCTCTGACCGATAGCCCAGATCCCAGGAGTGTCTGGCCCCGTGAACGACCGTAAATTTTCTGCTGTCTCCCGGTGCAAGAAAGGTTCGAATCATGCTGATGTAGGGGGCCACGCCTGTGCCTGTTCCCATAAGGATGACATTAGACTCCTCTGGTATCTCGTTCAGGGTGAACATACCGCTCATCTTCGGCCCCAGATGAATCCTGTCACCACGCTTTAAGGCAAACAGGCGCGGGGTCAAGGCACCGGATCTAACCAGCGTAATATAAAATTCCAGATACTCTTTATGCCTTGAGGATGAGGCGATGGAGTAGGCGCGCGCAATGAACTTGTCAGGGTCTTGCATCTGCCCTTCAGGCTCTGGGTCTGACAGATCGGCTCTTGGAGCACTGCCGGGCAGTGCAAGCACGGTAAATTGTCCGGGTGAATAATCCGGCAGCTCCCAACCATCCGGTGTTATACGAAGAATAATTGTCTCACGCGTGACAAATACCGGCTCGCTGACAACGGCGTTGTACTCTCTGGATGCCATCAAGGTGCTCTCGGCTTTGGTCGCTTATGCGTATATACCGTTGCGTTATACGGGCACTGCGTGAAACGCGCCATTCGACAAACGCCCAACTTTGAAATCCACGCCACAGGCGGGGCATGAAATAATTGTCCCCTCTTCTGTTGTATCATCAATCTGCATGTGAAATTTACATACTGGACACAACACCCCATAAGCCGCAGAGCTTTTATATTGCAGCTCAAACATGTTATCCAGCACCTGTTTGTCACACGCCTTTGCCGCTATTTCTTTGCGCACCCACCCCTCAACAACGCCCGCTTCGTTGACATCACCCAGGAATATCGCCCCCACGACCCGGCCCTCTTTGTAGACGATTTTTTTATAGATGTAGGGCATCTCTTCATAGGGGTAGTTCCCGGATTGCACCTCAATACCCTCTCCTTCAGCACCACTTAAACCCAGGCAGACAAGATCCAGATCAAACACCCTGGTTCGCACTGAAGGGATGCCATCATAGGTAACATTCAAATCACCACTGACCATATTTTCAGCTGCAATAGCCCCCTGTTTCCAGGCCCTGAGCCACCCGGATTGAGCATTCGCGGCAACCAGTGATTCAGCTGGGAGTTGAGCTACATCACCTGCGGCAAAGATATTCTGGT
>WFXD01000093.1 GCA_015490795.1 Gammaproteobacteria bacterium | reverse complement strand
GCTCAAATATCCCCGGTTTTTCGTTGCGTAGGCCCACTATGCGCCTCAAAACCGGGAATATTTGCGCTCACTCTCCCACTCCCTCGCTACAATCCACCTAAGTCCGACAGGCTCCTAGCGGCGTTAAAAATCGGCTCAAAATGCTCATTTACTGCGTGTAAACTCCGCTTTTTCGCCAATTTTTGCCTTGCTACGAACCACCTGCGGAGTTTTGCAAGTACCTCCAAGAATAAGAAATAACTCACGCAGCCTGCGGTATACCCATAAAACGGGCACAAGTACCCATAAAACGGGCACAAGTACCCATAAAACGGGCACAAGAGAATATGACAGCTGTTGAACGGATGCCATGGACTAAAATACGAAGCCGCCAATTATGAGGTTTCCGCTTTCGAAGACAACACCCAAGAGGGAAGTGTATCGTTGATTTTATTTGTTTAGAGTTGAAACTAATCATTGAATTAGATGGTGTACCAACAGTAGGCGCTTTAGGCGATGCAAGCAATCTGCACACATTTACCCCCATCCCAACCTTCCCCCTTAAAGGGGGAAGGAGCATGATGCCCCACTCAATATGGCATAGACCCTAAATTGTTAATATGGTTTTTTGAATAAAATATTCGGCTGGTTTCTAATCAAGCCCCAGTTTCTCTAGCCGATACCGCAGGGCGCGAAAGCTGATGCCAAGTTTTTTTGCGGCGGCGGTGCGGTTCCAGCGGGTCTCTTCCAGGGCTTTGATGATGGCCTGTTTTTCAATATCGCCCAGGTACTCTTCCAGCGGTTGATTCGGGTTGCCTTCGCCTGCTGCCGATTGCTCTGGCAGTTGGAGATCCTCAGTCGTGACCAGGTTTCCTTCACACAGGGTTACTGCCCGCTCCAGTATATTTTCCAGTTCCCTGATGTTTCCGGGAAAGTGGTAGCTACAGAGTGCTTTCATGGCCGATGTTTCAATATCCGTTTTTGGTTGTCCGTTTTTAATGGCCGATTGGGTAAGCAGATGCTCAGTCAGAAGCTCGATATCACCTTCCCGCTCGCGCAGGGCGGGGATATGCAGTTCAATCACGTTGATGCGGTAGAAGAGATCCTGGCGGAACTCTCCCTGATTCACCAGTTCGGCCAGATCTTTGTGTGTGGCGCTGAGGATGCGCACATCGACGCTGCTCTCTTGCTGAGCGCCAATGGAGCGGATCGATTTTTCCTGAATGGCGCGCAGTAGTTTGACCTGCATGCCCAGTGGCAGATCGGCCACTTCATCCAGAAACAGGGTGCCGCCGTGGGCTGCCTGGAACAGCCCCTCTTTGTCTGAGACAGCGCCGGTAAAGCTGCCTTTTTTATGGCCAAAGAATTCGCTCTCCATCAGTTCGTGCGGGATGGCGCCACAGTTGATGGCGATAAAGGCACCCTCTGCACGCGGCCCCTGGGCATGGATCAGCCGTGCAGCCAGCTCTTTGCCGGTGCCTGATTCACCACTTATATATACGGGTGCCTGGCTGCGGGCGAGTTTGGCAATCATGGTTCGAACAGCGCCAATGGCAGGAGATTGGCCAAGCAGCCGGGGCTCGCTGGCGGTGGCTACAGGCGACTGGGTTTGTGGTGAAGCGGGTTTGGGCTTATGAAGTTTCAGCGCAGCTTTAACCAGTTGGCGAAGTATCTGGAGATCTATCGGCTTGGATACAAAATCAAAGGCGCCTGCTTTAAGGGCCAGGATGGCAGACTCCATATTGCCATGGGCGGTGATCATCGCCACAGGCAGCTCGGGGTAGTGGCGGCTGATCCGCTCCACCAGCGTGATGCCGTTGCCGTCGGGCAGCTGCATGTCGGTGAGGCAGAGGTCAAAGTGCTGCTGCTCCAATAGCGCATAGGCCTGTGCCAGATCAGCAGCCGAGCGGGTGATGATCTCCATGCGGCCCAGCGTGATCTCCAGCAGCTCGCGAATGTCCGGCTCATCATCAACAATCAGTGCGACAGGGTTTGTCATGCGTTAAATACCTTTTTTCTCAGTCCGGGAAAGCTCATTTGGAAACAGCTGCCGCCCCCGGGGTTGGGGCTATACTCCAGGCGCGCCCGGTTGGATTCACTCAGCTCTTTGGCGATATACAGCCCCAGGCCCGTGCCGGTGCTGCGGGTGGTGAAAAAGGGTTCAAAGATCTGACGAGCGGTTTCAGCATCAATACCGGGGCCGTTGTCGGTGACACTGATGTATGGCCCGCCCGATTCGGCTGTTATGCCGCCCTTGATACAAAGCTGGAGCTGGCCGGGATCCTGATGAAAATGGTCGATAGCATTTTCCAGCAGGCTGACCAGCACCTGGTGCAGCTGGCTGGGATCGGCCCGGATGCGGGTCTCCTTTGGATTGGCCTGCACGATGAGGTTCTTCTGTGTAAGCCCCTTGTCATGCCGGGTCTCTTTGGCCAGCTCTTCCAGAAAGGGGAGCAGCTCGATCTCTTGAGCCTGGGTGCGCTTTCTGCGTGAGAGTTGCAGCACATTCTCAATGATGCCATTTACCCGAACGGAGTTATTGCGGATGATCTCGGTGAGCCGCTTGTCGCCACTGTCGAGCGAAGGGGACTCCTCCAGCAGCTGACCAGCGTGGCTTATGGCACCCAGGGGGTTGCGTATCTCATGGGCGATACTGGCCGTCAGCCGCCCCAGTGAAGCGAGCTTCATCTGCTGTAGCTGCTCGGTTGCCAAGGCGCAATCCTCAAGAAAAATCAGCGTACCCAGCCTCTCTCTTCCGCCCAAAGGGATAAAGTTGGCCTGAAGGTCACGCCCTCCAGCGGTGGATCTGAAGGTGTGTCTTTCGTGGCCGAAGTGCTGCTTCCACTTATTGAGCTGACCTGCGAGCGGCCGGCAAAGTTTTGTCAGTGATGACTCCTGCTCTCCCTCTGGTATGCCAAGCAGATTCCAGGCGGCCTCGTTTTTCAGCCGAATGCGGCCTGCGCTGTCGGTAATGATGATGCCGGTCTGCATATGCTGAATAATATATTCATTGAGCTGTGCCATGTTGGCCAGATCCAGCTGATGCTGGCTGGCCAGCCGCTCGCTCTCCAGCAGGCGCTTGTAGAGCACATCGGCCAGCAGCGCCATGGCAAAAAAAGAGGCGCCTAAAAGCCCGGCCTGGGTATAGGCAGTGGTTGAGGTTTGCTGATAGAGCTGGGTGAAGAGCTGTTCGGCCAATACCGCAATGGTGGCGGTTGCAGCATAGAGGAATGTGGTGTGTTGGCGTATGGTCAGGCTGCCTGCGGCAATAGCGGCCAGAAGCAGCATGCCCAGCCCGGTCCCTGCGCCACCGCTGGCGTGCATCAGCAGTGTGATGGCGACAATATCGGTAAAGACGGCAAAGTCGGTTTGATGCTCATAAGAGAGGTATCTCGTCGCCAGAATGACGCCACTGGCGAGTACCAACAGGGAGTAGCCTGCAGCGGTAAAGGAGTAGAGTAGCGAGTTGTGGCTGCCCAGCACCTCAGGTGGCAGATTAAAGAAAAAGAGGAGAGTGAGCATGCTGGACAGCAGCAGCCGGTAGATAAAAAATAGTCTCAGCAGATCTTTTGGGTGCGCCTGCCCCAGCCGTAGCAGGTTGTCGGATCTGTTTGTTGTGGGTTGCCCGGTTGGCATGATCTGTTGTAGTTTCGGTATTGTGCCAAAGATTGATCTTAAACCTAGTACACCGTCCAGGTTATATTGACGGATAGGAAGGCTTTGAGTTGGGTATTTCATTGCTCTCGGCTATATTTGTTATCCGTCAATATAAAGTGGTCGCTGTACTAGTACACCGTCCAGGTTATATTGACGGACTCAGTTGGTCTGTCAGCGTCCATGGCAAGGCGCGTCTCGCCGCTAATGGCCTTAGTCCTTAGCAAGAGACGCAACACGGCCATGGATGCTGACAGGCCAACCCTTCGGGCGCTCCTGTGGTGTCCCGCTGCTGCGTTGCAGTACTTGACAAGGGCTAAGGCCATTGCCTGCGCACTGC
>WFXD01000092.1 GCA_015490795.1 Gammaproteobacteria bacterium | reverse complement strand
TTGATCTTTATGATTTGTTACCTCGCATTATACCATAAGCCTATGATATTTATATGAATAACATGTGTTGCAAGTGATAAATATTCATTATTAGCTACCGATTATTATTGCTTTTACAGTGGGTTTTTCTATTCTCGGACAGCCTCCTAGGTCTGCATCCCCAGTTGGTCGCTGAGCGTGCGAGTGAAATCAGTCTTTGGGAGCAGTATTTTCCCAAAGCGCGCTATATCGGTGAGGTTGGTTTGGATGCGGGTCCACGGTTCTTTAAGTCATTGGATGCACAGAAACGGGTGTTTCAGCGTGTCCTTCAATGCTGTGCCGATGCTGGTGACAAAATTCTTACGGTCCACAGCGTCAGGTCAGTGAAATCAGTTCTTGACCATATTGAGGCTTTTCTGCCAGCTGACAAAGGAAAAGTAGTGCTTCACTGGTTCGCGGGAACCAAGAACGAGGCAAAGAGAGCCCTTGAGCTGGGGTGTTATTTTTCAATCAATGCCGCCATGTTTTCCAATGAGCGACATGCATCGATGATTCAATCAATTCCATTGGATCGGATTCTTACGGAAACGGATGGGCCGTTCACACAAACGGGTGATCGGCAATCGAAGCCATCCGATGTTGCAATTGTTGTCGAGAAACTCGGCTACTTGCATCAGTTGCCGACTGAACGAGTGTCAGCGACTATTCTCAACAATCTACGAAATTTGGTGGGTAGTCCGGGATGACGCATTATTTCAAGTGGTGTACTTGTCGCTATAGACTGCTTGCAGTGTTCATGCGTCGGAATGTATCGCAAGTCATTATCAGTTCATTCCGTGATTTACACCGGGCCATTTCTTTAGGGGAGGGATCTGATAAGTACATCCATATTGTTGAAGAGGTCAGGGCTGGTTAACTCGAGAATGTCTGACGATCTCAAAACAGCTAAAACGGCTCTCGCCAAACTCCATCAAGACATGGAGGCTATCAACCGTCTGGTCAAGCCGTCTTATCTGAATGTGATCGAACAGATGGAGCGCACGCTGGAACCCATCCGTCGTCAGCAGTTGGAAATCAGCCGCGCCCTCGAAATGTCTGGAGCTGCGGCCCGGATCCGTGATATCGCCAGTGCCAATCAGCATTGGCAGGAGATAATAAAGCAGGCCACTGCGACAAGTCGTATTGCCGAGAGTCTCTCGGCTGCGCACCAGTCATGGATTGAGCGTATCAAGCCCATACAGTACGACATCTCGCACCTTTCACAGCTTCAAGCATCGGCCAAGCTGGATCTGTGTGATACGTCCCTGCGACTTGCTGCCACAGAAAGGCTCATGGCGGGCATCGATTTCGAGGCGATCAGGAATCGCTTCCAAATTGAGATGCCTGTCATCTCCGGGCTAGAAAGCTCATTAGCCCATGTGGCGGTTTCGTATGGGGGTTTGGCAGAGTCACTGAGAGAGATTTCGGACATCACGCGTTTGCCTGCCTTCGTTTTGCCAGGGGCTACTCGTGAGATTTACACCACCAGCTTCGCGATTGAGGCCCTTTGCCCCTGGGATGAACGAGATGATGACGAGACCGAAACGGAAATTCAGCTTGTCGCTGAGGCGGAACTGGAAACATCAGGCTGTATTGCGCTTCTGCAGCAGGTCGAGCCGGGACTCGCTCGGCCGTACATAGGTGCTCGGGATGCCCTGTATGGCAACAATGCTGACCGGGTAAGGCACATCCTGAGTTCACTCAGGGAACTGTGGAACCATCTACTCAGGCGGTTGGCACCTGATGATCTCGTCGCCGCATGGATTCCGGGGGTGTCCAACCAAAAGGACCTGCTACATGAAGGCAGGCCAACCCGTCGAGCCAGGGTACTCTATGTCTGCCGTGAGCTAAACAATGATCCCCTGACCGAATTTCTGATGCACGATACCCGTGCGCTGGTGAAGCTGATCGAGCTGTTCAACCGGGTGCACGAATTGGAGACAGAGCTGACCGATGAGCAGCTCAGGGCCATTCTTCTCAAGACTGATTCGTGGCTGATGTACATCCTTCAGATTTGGGTTGAGGGCGACAACATATAGCCTAGTAGTGGTAGTGATTGTGGCTATCCAAACACATACAGCTTACTGCGGGCATTTTGCGGACACCAGTAGTGCGTCGTGGTGAAATTTGCGCAATGGGTGTCGACGTAACTTGTAGATAATTAACGGTTAATAAACAAAGCTATATAGCTTCTTTACAGGAAGATTATCGTGAAATCGGAAATTTGGGAGCGGCCTTTCCCTTCAACCCATCTTTGACAAGACGAGCCAGAAAATCAGTGAAGGGCACGATGTTGTGATTTACGCTGGCTTGTTCCAATACATCCATGTAGGCATCCCGCCGTTGCAAGGGAACAACGGTCCAGGGATAGCCTCCACTGGCCAACATCACGTTCATTAGAAATCGCCCTATGCGGCCGTTGCCGTCCATATAAGGATGGATGTACACGAAGAAAAAATGCCCGAGCACGACACGAACGGACGGATCTGTTTCGTCGCGCAGCAGGTCAAAAAAAGCAGGCATGGCATCGCGCACAGCTTCACAACTGGGCGGCACATGCATTGACCGGCGAATATAAACGGGCCCGTTGCGGTAACCGGCGAGATCGGCGGCGCGTAGCAATCCCGCTGTTACGCCCGGTGCAAACATTTCCCGATACCAGATGCGGTGATCGTCATCAACGACGGTGCCGGGATTGTTACCTTGCAAGACTTTACCAACACTTTCCCGCACGGCTTGATAGGCCTGCCAGTAGCCGCGGGCGGCAAGCGCATTACGATGTTCCCTGTCATTCTCGTCTTCGTCCGGATTCCAGTTACCACTGCGTACGTGCTCGATCAGTTCAGGGCTGACACGATAGCCTTCAATGGACAAGGAATGATAGGCGTCTGAGACGTAAACATCTCCGACGTGTTTGAGATAGGCCTTGATATCCTTGGGCTGGCCGGGTGCTTTGGGAAAGCGCTCGATGATCTGTCCCCGCATTTCCTGCCACATCAGGCGAATGCGATTGACATAGGGGGACTGTTCCCTCGCCGGTAGGATCACCGGAATCTGTGTCTCGAAGGGATCATTCTCGCGCACGTCGTATCCGGCCGCGCGCATGGTGTTGGTGATGTCGTCAGCGATCCGCTCACGGCCAATATTGCGGAACGCGCCTGCAAGCCGCCCGGCGATGGTGCTGTGCCCGCCTTCCAGAAGCCGGTCCAGTACTTCGGAGGCATCGCGCACCATCGACAGGGCGGCGCGCATATCGGTGGAGTTTTGCTGAAAATAGCCCGGCGCGCAGGCGATCAGCGCCGCTGGGAGCGAAAACAAACGCAGGCCGTTTTTTTCGACGATGTCCTTGCTGTCTGGCAATGCGGCCCGGATATCCAGTAGCGATGTGTTATGTGGCAAGGCCGTGATGTTATTGCGCGCCTTGATGGCCCGAACCAGTAACTGGCGTGGGACGGTCCAGTTCTCGGCATGGATTGACAGGGATTGTTCCGGCGACAGACACCAGTCGTTACCCTTGAGGTGTTGGAGATAGGCAGCGCAGAATGGCCAGAAAGCGGCATACCAGGCGGTGCTTTCGCCGGCTGTCTCGTCCGGGCGTGTAGGGACATACCAGCCTTTGATGACCTCTTGCAGAAAGCCATTGCGGAGCAGGCGCTCTCGATGGGTCCGCGACAGGTCGGCAGAGCGTATGGCGACTGTGCCGTGCGCTTGCAGTTCGTGGAGCGCCTCCAGGGATTCGGCCAGTTTTTCAGAGGGTTTTGCCACGGTCTTTTGGAATGATATTCGCTAATTAAGCTGTGATATATTTCGCTAATCAAGTTGTACCATGGTTCGCTTATTGTGTCGAGTAGATATTCGCCTGCTGAGTCGTCGACCGGAGAAAGGAAGAGGTTGAGCCTCGTAAGGGCTCAAAAAACTGTAACTTAAAGTGTAACTTATTAAGGAAATATTATAAATAATCGTTAAAAAACAAGAGTGTAACACCTGTGCATCATGGGTGTGTGTCCGTTTTTTTCTTTTCTGAAATCATCATGCGTTTATTGAAGGATTTTCTCGGTGTTCTGCTGTTAGCCACGTTCATGGTGGCGATTGGTCAATTCTTGCCTGTATTGAATCATGCCGCTCTTATCGATATTGCCGGTAAGTGCGCCAGCTAATCCACAATTTTCGTAACGGGGTGAGGCTTGTTCGCTGAGTCAGCACGGTAAAACCGGCCCTCTCCAGCTCAGACAGGAGGCTGCTGTGTGATGCGGTCAATGCCAGCGCCGGGATCAGGGCGGGGTGTTTGTGGCCGGATAGCCCATTAAGCGCCGCCGTATGCCACGCCTTTGCCTGAGCGGCCAACTCTGTCAGGAGCGCATGCAGCGCCTTTTTACTCTCTGGCTCTGCAAGTTGAGTGGGTTGCAGATTGTACTGGGCCATGAGATCCAATGGCAGAAAGCAGCTCCCTGACTGGAGATCCTGCCCAAGGTTTCGAATCACCTCAATTAGCCGGAGAGGCGCACCGAGCTGGCGGGCGCAGGCAAGCTCCTGTTTATTGCCACCGCCTATCCGGGTGATTAGTTGCAGCAGGTTGCCACGGCCCAGTTCACCATCTGCTTTCAGTGCGGATATATCCTTTGGGATAATGCCCCGGATCTCTATCTCTACCGCATCAGCTATCTTGAGAAGGGGCTGAGGCGGCAGTTGGTGGGAGTGCACGGCCTCTGCCAACAGCATTAACAGTGGGTGCTGCGTCTGCCCCTTTAGTGCTCTGGAGAGCTCATCCCGGTACCACTGGAGTTTGGTCAGGGCGATGCCGGGGTCACTGCAGCGATGATAGATGGCCTGTAGTTCCCACTGCCACTCAAATATCAGCGACAGCGTGTCGCGCAGGGCAGGGGGGGCCATGCGGATAGCATAATAGCGGCCTGAGCCAGCAGAGGTCGCCCGGCCTGAAAAGCGGTATTCACTCGTCATCAAGCCACTCCAGGATCTGCTTTGGATGCGTTATATAGCCGTCTGCGCCCCATTTTTCTGGGTGGTCATCAGATCCAAGATAACCAAACAGTGCAACCAGTGTGGCTGTGCCCGCAGCAAGGCCTGATTCAATATCACGTTGTGCATCACCAATGTAGAGGCACGCCTCCGGGCTGTGCCCACCTGCAAGCCTGCAGGCATGAAGGATCGGCTCAGGGTGAGGCTTGCTGTTCATCGTTGTGTCGCCACTGACGATACAGGCCGCACGATCTGCTAATCCCATGCTTTTCATTAGCGGATCAGTAAACCGGGAGGGTTTGTTGGTGACGATGCCCCAGGCAATGCCGCGCTGTTCCAACCTTTCAAGCACCTCTTTCATGCCTGGAAAAAGCGCGGTTTCCCGGTGGATGTTTGCACTGTAGATCTGTAGAAGCTCCTGCAACAGTGGGGCAAAGGCTTCGTCATCAGGTGTGAGATCAAAGCCCAGGCGGATCAGTGCTGAAGCGCCGTGAGAGACCTTTGGTTTTATCTGGTCGTACGGCAGGGGGGGGTGGTTATGTCTTTTCAGTGTCTGGTTCAGCGCATAGGCCAGATCAGGTGCGGTATCGGCAAGGGTGCCGTCCAGGTCAAAAAGGATGACGCTGATGGCCTTCCTGTTAATCGTTGCCGATAAGGTGCTACTCATCGTTACAAATAACCTGTCATTTTGAGGGCGCCAGCGAATAGAATGCCAGCTTGATTGGTTTTGTTCGATAGCATTAATTCACTGCACAGATTAATTTAAATTGAGATAAACCACCGGCTTTGCCGGTGAGACTTGAAAAGGTTCTGCCGTTCCAGCCTGAAAAGAGCCCTGAGGAAAGCCCCAAGGGCAAAGCTCAGGGGTAACAGATGAAAGAATGGCAAAGTTCAGTTCATGCAAGATGGGAGTACAGGCATCATATAGTGATGGTACCAAAGTATAGAGGGAAGGTGCCATTTGGTATTGTCTCCGCATTAAAGTCAACGAGCAGTCAGTAAGTTACAAGGCTGGTAATGCTTGGCAGGCCTGGATCTGGCTATGGCTGGCTTGAGATACAGCAAGTTATGGCTCAAGTCAGTAAAATCAAGCTGAGATTTTAATGGTATCTTGTGCAAATCACTTGTAACTATTTGATTTACGGTTTATTCACAAATCTCACCGGCTAAAAGCACAAAATATCAAGCACATCAATATGTTGATGCATCCTCAAAGCGGTCAACTGCGGAATCTAGTACACTTATGGCGATGAATTATCCAACGATTGAAGATTATATTGGCAACACCCCGCTGGTTCGGCTGCAACGCCTGGTCGGCGAGAGCAGCAACACCATCCTGCTCAAGCTGGAGGGCAATAACCCCGCCGGTTCAGTCAAAGACCGTCCGGCGCTGAGCATGATTGCACAGGCCGAGCGGCGCGGTGCGATCCAACCGGGTGATACATTGATCGAGGCGACCAGTGGCAATACGGGTATTGCATTGGCCATGGCGGCGGCGATCAAGGGCTATCGCATGGTGCTGATCATGCCGGAGCACATGAGCGTCGAACGGCGTGACATTATGCGCGCCTATGGTGCAGAGATTATCCTGACCCCAAAGGCAGGCAGCATGGAGGCGGCCATTGATATGGCGCGCAGGCTGGAGTCTGAAGGGGAGGGCACCATTCTGGATCAGTTTGCCAACCCGGATAATCCGCTCTCACATATCGAAGGGACGGGGCCGGAGATCTGGCGCGACACCCAGGGCGGCATTACCCACCTTGTGAGTGCGATGGGGACCACGGGCACCATCATGGGGCTGTCGCGCTTTCTGAAAGAGAAAAATCCAGAGATTCAGATCGTCGGGGTGCAGCCTCAGGAGGGAGCCAATATTCCTGGCATCCGTCGCTGGCCACAGGCCTATCTGCCAAAGATCTTTGATGCCGATCGGGTGGATCGGATTATTGATGTCTCGCAGGCAGAGGCGGAACAGACCACCCGGGCGCTTGCGGCGCGTGAAGGGATTTTTGCAGGAATATCCTCTGGTGGCGCACTGGCGGCGGCGCTGCGGCTCTCTGCCGAGGTGGAGGATGCCGTTATTGTCTCCATTGTCTGTGATCGCGGTGACCGTTATCTGTCGACAGGTGTTTTCCACCAGGAGTAACCTCCTCTTTGCGGCATGGCTGATGCTGGCGCCATCGGTCTTCGCCGTGGAGAGCATTTCCCTGCAACTGGGCCGGATCAGCGGCCCGGACTGGTCTGCCGAATCGCTGACCCTTGCGCTTGAGTGGCAATCGGGCGCAACAGCCCGCTATCGAATGCGGGTGAAAAAGCTGACCCACCCCGCACTTTCATCCCCCCTCAGGGATCTGGTGATCGACTGCCGGCAGGGGCTGCTCTCTGACGGCCATATTAGCTGCCAAAAGGGCGTGCTGCACCTTCAGCATCCGATGCTGGATGATCCTCAAATCTCCATCCGCTTCAACTGGCGCGCAGCAGCACAGAGGTTGGAGCTGGAGCTGAGCCGTCTGCACATTGCTGCGGGAGAGCTAAGGGCAGTGCTTCAATCCGCCCCTGAGGGGTGGACGCTGAACCTTGAAGGGGAGGGGCTGGAGCTGGCTGCGCTCTACAGGCAGCTGGCAACCGATCCGCCCGTGGCATTGGATGCAGCGCCATCCGGCAAGGTTGACCTGGCGGCCACCCTCTCAGGCGTGGATGGGTCACCTGCCCGGTTACAGTGGCGCGCCGGCTTTCATGCGGCGGCCTTTGCCGGTGGCAGCGGGGAGTATCTGGGGGACGCCCTGTCGGGCATCTGGCAGGGCAGCCTGGCATCAGCGGCGCAAGGGTGGGCGGGCGACACTGCGCTGACGCTGCGCCAGGGAGAGATTCTGACCCCCTATGGCTATATTGGCGTGGGAGAGCAGCCGCTCTCAATCAATGCCCGGCTGATGTTCGACCAGCAGCAGTTGCAGCTGGCGGATATCCAGTATGACCACCCCGGCACCCTGGCATTTACGGCATCAGCAACCCTGTTGCGGCAACAGGGGTGGCTGCCCGGACGGCTTCAGTTGCAGACCCGCCCCTTTGCACCGCAAAGACTCTATGAAGCC
>WFXD01000091.1 GCA_015490795.1 Gammaproteobacteria bacterium | reverse complement strand
GTTATCGATACGGTGACGACTTGCGTAGAGTGGGCTGTTTACAATGTGGATAATGCGTGCGGCAAGAGCGGGGTCCATCTGAATGATGCGGGCAATATCTGTGCTTGTGGCATCCGGGTTGTTGAGCGCCTTGCTGATGCGGATGGCAATATCCGGCATGCTGGGTATCTCAAAATCGCCATCCTGAAGTTTGCAAAAAAAGTCGACATAGTGCTTATCTCCCATCTCATCCTCTACAAGCTCGACAGTCTCCTCGCTGCCGGTAGAGAGATGCTCAATATTTTGCACGATTTCATGAGGTATCTTGACCAGAATGGCCCTGTTCAGCGTAATGGCGCTATATTTGCAGGGCTGCTCGATATTGAGCGGAAACCTTGCCTGAGGGCTGCCGGCGCTAATCGTATCTGCCACACCTTCAGCACTGTTTAGAGCAACCTGCCCTTTGATAAGGTAGAAGATATCCTTGGTCTGCTCGCCAACATCAAACAGTCTGGTTCTACCTGAAGCGTGCTCCAGGGTGGCCAAACGGGTCACATAGCGAAGCACCCGCCTGGGCAGATTACGGAGCGGAATCGTATCGATCAGATCCTCTGTCCGTACGGTTTTCTGTTTTCCGAATAGCATCATTTTTATTCAGTTATAGCGACAAAATCGCCATGTTGGGTAGGTACCTCAAATGAATGGCGACTACTAAACCCTATCGGCCAGATGCATTAGTTGCTTTAGAGATAGGCCAGAAATCGGCTATCATCCCCGCTTTGCTCTTTACGGCAGTTGAACAGAATTGGATACAGATTCATTAGAAACAATGCGGGATTTCATTCGCTGGGGTGCCAGCCGCTTCAGTGAGGCGGGACTCTTCTTTGGCCACGGCACCGATAATGCGCTGGATGAGTCACTGGCTCTGGTGCTGCATGCCCTGCATCTTGACCATGACCTGCCGCCGCTCTATCTGGATAGCCGGCTGACCCCAACAGAGCGCAGTGAAGTGCTGTTGCTGCTACAGCGCCGGATGGATGAGCGGCTACCAGCAGCCTACCTGACGCACAAAGCGCAATTTGCCGGCCTCGCATTCCATGTGAACGAGCATGTGCTGGTGCCCCGATCCCCCATCGCCGAGCTGATAGAGGCAGGCTTTGCCCCCTGGGTTAATCCTGATGAGGTGCGCCGGGTGCTGGATCTCTGCACCGGCAGCGGCTGTATTGCCATTGCCTCTGCCTGCCACTTTCCCGAGGCCCAGATCGATGCGGTTGATATCTCACCAGAGGCACTGGAGGTTGCGCACATCAATGTAACGCAGCATGAGCTGGAAGAGCGGGTCACCATTATCCACTCTGACCTGTACAGCAATATTGAAAAAAAGCGCTATGACATCATCGTCAGCAACCCCCCCTATGTCTCTCTGAAAGAGCTGGCCGACCTGCCGGCAGAGTACCGTCATGAACCGGCCCTGGGCCTGGAAGCGGGGGAGGATGGGCTGGATATTGTCGCACGGATTTTACGTGATGCCCCCAGCTACCTGGCTCCCGGTGGTATCATAGTGGTAGAGGTGGGCAGCAGTGCCGAGGCGCTGGAGGCACGTTATCCACAGATCCCCTTCCTGTGGCTCGATTTTGAACGCGGGGGCGACGGCGTTTTTCTGCTGACTGCCGAGCAGCTCGCCGATGCGCCCGGGTAACATCAGGCTACAGACCCAAAGCAGTAATTGAGGAAGAATTTATGAACCAGTCACTGGTTTTTGATCTTGATCTGATCAAAAAATATGACCATGCCGGGCCGCGTTATACCTCCTACCCGACAGCACCACAGTTTCATGACGGCTTTGGCCCGGATCAATACCGGGAGATTGCGCAGGCCACCAACGCCAAAGGCAACCCGCTGTCACTCTATTTTCACATCCCCTTCTGTGACACCGTATGCTTCTATTGCGCCTGCAACAAAGTGGTCACCAAGGATCGCAGCAAAGGTGGCACCTATCTGACTCGCCTGCACAAAGAGATCGCCATGCAGGGCGCACTGTTCGATAAGGGCCGCGTGGTAGAGCAGCTGCACTGGGGCGGCGGCACACCGACCTTTATCAGCCACGATGAGATGCGTGAATTGATGCGGGTCACCCGCGAACACTTCACCCTGCTGGAGGATGACAGCGGCGAATACTCGATTGAGATCGACCCGCGTGAGGCCACTGCCGAGACCATCGCCATACTGCGCGAGATCGGCCTCAACCGCATGAGCCTCGGGGTTCAGGATTTTGACGAGCGGGTGCAGCGGGCGGTCAACCGCCTGCAATCCGAGGTGCAGACCATGGAGGTGCTGGATGCGGCGCGCAAGGAGGGTTTTCGCTCCATCAGTGTCGACCTGATGTATGGCCTGCCGCACCAGTCGGTAGCGAGTTTCGAGCGCACCCTGGATCGCATCATCGAGGTTGACCCGGATCGTCTCTCTGTCTTCAACTACGCCCACCTGCCTGAGCGCTTCATGCCGCAGCGCCGCATCAACATGGAAGATGTGCCAACCCCGGCAGAGAAGCTGGAGATTCTTCAACTCACCATCGAGAAGCTGGAAAAGGCAGGCTACGTCTATATCGGCATGGACCACTTCGCCCGCCCGGATGACGAGCTGACCATCGCCCAGCAGGATGGCACCCTCTACCGCAACTTTCAGGGCTACTCCACCCATGCCAACTGCGACCTGATCGGCCTGGGCGTCACCTCCATCGGCATGGTGGGGGAGACCTACAGCCAGAACATGCGTGAGCTGGATGAGTATTACGAGCGGATTGATGCAGGCGAGCTGGCGGTATTCCGTGGCTTTGACCTGAGTCTGGATGATCAGATCCGGCGCGATGTAATCACCCGGCTGATCTGCCACCTGAAACTGGATTTCAGCCGGGTAGAGTCAGAGCGGGGCATCAACTTTGCCGACTACTTCAAAAAAGAGCTGAACCAGCTGAAAGGGATGATTGAGGATGGCCTGCTTGAGGTTGACGAGAAGGGCATCCAGGTGCTGCCGCGTGGCCGGCTGCTGATTCGCAACATCTGCATGGTGTTTGATTACTATCTGGCACAAAAGAGTGAGGTTAAATTCTCACGGGTTATCTAAATAACTCTTCCAAAGAGTAAAGCACTTTTTTGAATCTCTTGGGGTTTTATTCCCCGCCCCTTGGGGCGTGTGAATAAAGTTTACGGAGCAATACCCCGCTTTCGAGGAATGAGAAAGTCGAGCGTAAGCGAGAGGGCTTGCCCCGGGGATATTTATTGATATGCAAGCATGGCTGGCTTAACTACACCGTTATAACTCTTTAAAGTTGAAGCAATACCATAAATAC
>WFXD01000090.1 GCA_015490795.1 Gammaproteobacteria bacterium | reverse complement strand
TACGCGAGCTTGTCAGACAGACGTGTGAGGCATTTGAGATTCGGATTGTTCGAGGTGTTGTCAGCAAAGATCATGTGCACATATTGGTAAGTTGTCCACCGACAATGGCACCTAGTGAAATCATGAGGCGGATCAAGGGTCGCACGTCGAGTAAGCTGTTTGAAGAGTTTCCGCATGTAAAGAAAAAGTATTGGGGGCGACATTTTTGGGCACGAGGTTATTTTTGTGCCACAGTTGGCCAGATGACAGAAGAGATGATCAAGGAATATTTGGAACATCATTTTGAGCCGAAACCGGACGATGATTTCAAAATGGAGCCTGATTAGGACGCGTCGTTTAGTCGACGCGTATCCGGACTTTCAGTCCGTTATTCAAACCCACCGGCTTTAGCCGGTGGTTGTTTAGTTAGATCTCCTAATTTAGTACCCGCCCGGAAACAGCTGTTTCTGGTGCCCATTATAATATTAGAGCATGCTAATGCCCTGCTGTAACCTGCATAGATATGTATAGTTAGCTGCAATTGCACACTAAAAGCAAAAATTCAACGCGAACCAACCTCCGAGATCACCCTCAAACCAGGCAAAATACCGGTGATGTTGTTGGTTTAGGCGGGCTTTAAATGCCCAGGCAGTGCCAGATTGCACACAACGACACAGGGCCATACATATATTTTTAACTCACTGTATGGGTGATACGGCTTCGTTCAAAATATATGAAAAAAACCTGTATCTTAAGCTCCTTAGCCGCTCTCGCTACGGCTCAACGTTTATTGGTGGTTGAGATGGTTTCCAGCAGGCTCCTGGCCTCCCTGTTCTGGGGAAAGAGAGAGAGTTCCCGCTGTAGCTCCATGCGGGCAGCGGCTACCTGTCCTGCCGCCAGATAGGCTCTGGCTCTCATCAGGTGCAGTTTCCGGTGCCGGGGCCAACCTCTGGCCAGTTCGTCCATCGCCCGCATGGCCATGCCGGGGTTATTGAGTTTTAGATAGAGCTTGGCAAGGTTGACCAGGCAGTCCGGCATGGATGAGTATGCAAGTGATTTGGACATATAGCGCTGGGCAGGGCCATATTGCCCCAGATGCATAGATGCAATCCCCATGTTGCAGTAGAGTGAGGCCCAGGCGACGCTGTTCTCATCGTAGGCATTTTTAGCGCCCTGTTGGTAAATCTCCATTGCCTTGGCAGGCTGCTGCCTAATGTCCCAAATGATGCCCAGATTGATATAGGCCCTCAGGCTGCCCGGGGTCTTTTCTACACTATCTTCCCAGAATTTTGCCGGGTCTCCCCATACCATGGCACGGCTGTTCCAGCTGGCCAGAAACAGCACCATAAGTATGGTGATTGGGAGCACTATGGTCACTCCGGGCCTCTTCTGCCTGGCCAGCCAGCAGGCTATCGGCAGAAACAGAAAAATAGATGGGAGATAGTTGCGATGAACAAAGGCCATCTCCAGTTGAATAAAGGTAGATTCAAGCAGGTGGTTGATAAAAAACCAGAAAATGGCCAGCCACAGGAGTGGCTGTTGTCGAATGCGCAGGCTTGAAGCAATCAAAAGGAGAGCGATCCCCCCCCAGGAGAGCAGGGTGGTGATGGGGGTGAAGAGTGTGTGTGACAAGGGGTATTTGAGTACAAAGGCGAGCCGCTCGGGGTGCGGAAAAAAGAGCAGGCTGAGATAGTGCATTAATACCCGGCCCTGGGTCAGCAGGCGTTCCGTATTGGTGAATACCCGGTTGCCAGAGTCTTTGAGCAGCCCCTGGGCTATCTGAGCCGGGCTGTAGCCAAGCGCCATGGCAGCTAAAGATGGAAGTATCAGCACCGCACCCAGCAGCCAGGCCAGCCGTTTTCTACGTGCCTGGGGGCCGCCAATCCGGTCTGCGGGCAGCACGAACTCCAGTGCCAGCAGCCCAAGCGGGAGCAGCGCTGCGTTCTCTTTGCTGGCAATGCCTGCGATAAAACTTGCTGCGAGTGCGCCCCACCATGCCCAGCTGTGAGGGGATTCCCGTGTGCGCAGATAGGCGATGGCCCCCAGCAGATAGAAGCTGGCAGAGAGGAGGGTCATGCGCTGGATAATATAAAAGACCGTATCGGCATGAAAAGGGTTCAGCCCCCAGAGCAGAGCAGCCAGCAGGGCGGCGCGCTCTGCCATCTGCGGTGCTTGGCCAAAATGGGTCAGCAGGCGGCGGCAGAGAAAGAAGAGGATGATGATATTCAGGCAGTGGATCAGGGTGTTGGTGATCCGTCCGGATTTTGGTGTCAGCCCTGCAACAGCATTTTCGATCAAAAAAGAGAGGGTAGGGATGGGGCGCTGAGCTGCCGGGTAGGGGTTGTTAAAAATGGTCTCGTGAATCTTCTCCAAAGAGAGTGATGGCTCCCTGAAGTAAGGGGCAGATCGAAAGTGCCCCTCAGAATCGAGATAAAAACGCCCGGCTGTTGAGTCCCAGCTGACTGTGATTATGGCTGCTGATGCTATCAGCAGCAGGAGTGTGGATAGCAGTGTCCTCTGGAGTACAGGGTTAGCAAGCATACGGCTGCCGGTGTCCACTAAATGGTGGGTAGATCAATATGCTGGAGCAGGGCGGCGACATCCTCTTTTGAACGCGCCATGAGTGCTTCATTTACGATCTCCCGGGTGAGATGTGGGGCCATTAGGCTAATGAAATCATACATATAGCTTCTTAAATAGACACTGTGCTTCAGGCCTATCCGGGTTGTGCTTTGGGTGAACAGGTGGCTGGCATCCAGGGCGCACAGCCCGGAATCCAGCTTGGCGTCATACCCCATGGAGGCGATGATGCCTACACCCAATCCCAGCCGCACATAGGTTTTTATGACATCAGAGTCGGTGGCGGTAAAGACCACATTGGGTGTCAGGCCGCGTGCGGTAAAGGCCTCGTCCAGCCGAGAGCGCCCGGTAAAACCAAAGACATAGGTGACAATAGGGTGCTGGGCTATGGCCTCCAGGGTCAATGGCTGTTGCTCGCAGAGGGGGTGGCCGGTGGGTACTACAATGCAGCGATTCCAGTGAAGAACCGGCAGCATAACCAGGTTTTCAAAAAGCTCCATAGCCTCGGTGGCAATGGCGAAATCAACAGCACCCTTGGCGGCCTGCTCAGCAATCTGTATTGGTGTGCCCTGGTGCATGTGCAGATGTACATCAGGATAGCGTTTGATAAAGGTGCTGATGACCGGGGGGAGCGCATAGCGGGCCTGGGTGTGTGTTGTGGCGATAGAGAGGTTGCCACGGCGCTGGTCGGTAAATTCGCTGGCGGCTGCGCGGATATTATCGGTCTCGTCCAGAATCCGGCTTGCCATATCGAGAATGGTTTTTCCGGCAGGTGTGATGTGGGTGAGGTTTTTCCCGCTACGTCCAAAAATTTGAATGCCCAACTCGTCCTCAAGCAGGCGGATCTGTTTGCTGACGCCGGGTTGAGAGGTGTAGAGGCTCTCTGCTGTAGCAGAGATGTTAAGCCCATGCTGAGCGACTTCCCAGATATAACGCAGTTGTTGCAGCTTCATAATTGCCCCTGGCAGTGCCTTCAATAACCTATGCTTTATAGATCAATATATAATATCAGGGCAACATTTGCTGCATATTTAGAATAAAAGTTACTGGCATTGGAGGGCGGAGGTGAATGCCCTGGCAGATTCCATTGTTTGTCTGGAACGAACTCTGACGCTATTTGTAATCTTTGTCTCTCCCCCCTATCCTATAGGCCAAGATTCTATATTGACCCTCTTTGAGTGGAGTGAGATGTGAGCAGATCAACTAATGCTATTCAGCGCCGCTGTGTGTTGCTTGTTACATTGCTGCTACTGGCTGCTGTGGCGGGACTCACAGGCTGTGTTACAAAACCGCCAAAGATTCGGGAAGAGCCGAAAAATCTGGTCTGGCCCATGCCTCCAGAGCAGCCAAGGATTCGCTATCTAAAAAGCTACCGTGGACAGATGGATTTTAAACGGCGTGATAGCTTTAAGGATACGCTGCTTGGTATTCAGCATCAGGGTGTTCATCTATCCAAGCCGTATGGTGTTGCTGTCAATTCGGATGGTAGCCGCATGTATGTTACTGATGCCAAATTGAGAGGCGTGGTTGTTTTTGACATGAAAAAAGAGCAGGTTTTTATGTTGAAAACAGATGCAATGGGGGGCTTGGCATCACCTGTTGAGGTGCGGGTTGACAGCAAAGAGCGAATCTATGTTACGGACAGTTTCGGTGGGAAATTGATGGTCTACAAGCCCAATGGGGAGACGCTGAGATCAATAGGTGGGGCTGATGGGATGAAGCGGCCAACAGGCCTGGCGCTTGATGAGGCGCGTAACCGGATCTATGTCAGTGATGTAGTGAGCCACCAAATTATGGTGTACGATTTTGATGGCAATTTTATTAAACGCTTTGCTCAGCGAGGATCTGACCCAGGCCATTTGAATTTTCCAAACAACCTGGCAGTAGATAAGGATGGCAAGGTATATGTTACCGACAGTGGTAATTTCAGGGTGCAGATCTTTTCACCTGAGGGCGAGTATCTCTCAGGTTTTGGACAACTGGGCGACGGTTTTGGAGCCTTTGCCCGGCCGAAAGGGATAGCGATAGATAGCGATAATCATGTATATGTGCTTGATGCGGCATTTGGGAATTACCAGATTTTTAATGAACAAGGCCAGCTGCTCCTGTTTGTTGGCACGGTAGGCAGGGGGCCAGGCATGTTCTGGTTGCCTGCAGGTATGTATATTGATGACAATGACAAGATTTATGTTGTTGATTCGCTTAATAAGCGGGTGCAGGTTTTCCAGTATATAAAAGAGGAAGAGGCTGGAAGCGCGGCAACGGCCAAAGTGAGTGGTTCAGGCGAATGATATAACCGTCCAGCACCCCTGCAAATATGCTATCTGTGATCTGACTCAGCTAGGAGCCTGCCGGGCTTAGGATGAACCGGCTGCGGAAGTGGGAGAGCGGCTCAAATATCCCCGGTTTTTCGTTGCGTAGGCCCACTATGCGCCTCAAAACCGGGAATATTTGAGCCGCTCTCCCACTCCCTCGCTACAATCCACCTAAGTCCGACAGGCTCCTGGAGGAGATGGTTTTTGAAGTAAAACCATATGGAAAACTCACCATTTCAGGATCGATAGGACTGAAATTGCTTAATGGTGATTTAACTGTTATTTTTAACAAAACGCCAGTAATTATATGAAATATAAAACATTATGCTTTGCCGCAGGATGTCTGGCCATAAAGTTTCCCACAGGCTGGAATCTAGCTAAAGGCAAAGTGCTGTGCTAAAGTTGATTGTAAGGCTGGCCCTTAACGCACGGCAGGGCGTGGGTAAGCTGTTTTTGAAATAGGATACAGTATATCGTTGTAACAGCATTGAATGCAGGGGGGTAAAAATGCGCAGGAATCTATCGCTACTAGCAGTAACAGCCGCGAGTGCAGTATTAGCATTATCGCTGGGTGGGGTAGCAAATGCAGGCATCGAGTTAACCAAGCACAACATGTCTTCTGGCGGAACCGATAGCACTATCAGATCTGTAACAGGTGGAACAGGCACAGACGAGATCTGTATTTTTTGTCATACACCGCACATGAATGTTACTAAAGGTGATGTGCTTCCGCTTTGGAATCACCGCTTGAGCAGCGGCGCAGGTAGCTACACAATGTATAAGAGTGCCACATTCAACGGTGCTGATAATTACGGCGTTCTTCAATCAGTAACATTAGGCTCTCCATCTGACCCGGCTGACCTGGTTGCAGGCAATATGTCGGTAACAAATCTATGCCTCTCATGCCATGATGGCACACAGGCCGTGAACGCAATGTTCAATACGCCAAACAGGCTTAATGCAAATCCTGCTATGCAGGGCGGTTCAGGTGCAGGTAGCGCCTACATTCCCGCCTCTTCAAACGCCTATCTCGGCACAGATCTTCAGAATGACCATCCAGTAAATTTTACCTACTCTGTATCCCGAAGCATTTCTGATGAGACCTTGCGCATGGAAGGGGTTGGTGTTGTGCAGTACGGTGGCGAGACTGTTCGGTTATTTAATGGCACTGTCCAGTGTGCATCATGCCATAACCCGCATGCGGACTATGTCACAAATACAGAGTTTACTCCATTCCTTCGCGTGACAATTGTAGGAAGCAAGCTCTGCCTGACATGCCACGATAAGTAGCTACAACACTACCCCTA
The DNA here is from genome assembly GCA_015490795.1 of Gammaproteobacteria bacterium. Lineage (GTDB taxonomy): Bacteria > Pseudomonadota > Gammaproteobacteria > Chromatiales > Chromatiaceae > WFXD01. Next base: position 13,105 of record WFXD01000090.1, on the reverse strand, counting down.
CATTACAAAAAAGAGGGCTTAAACGCCCTCTTTTTTGTTGCATAGCCCCTGTTTTCCGGTGGTTTGTGTGCGGCTCTGATCAGAGTTTCTCCAGCAGGTGAGCCACGCTACGGGGTTTGCGGAGACGCTTCCTGCGTTGTGCTTCTTAGGTGCTCTATGTGTTCTGCGCCCCCGCAAATGCACACTCACTCCGCCCCGTTCAACTGCGTTAAACGACGCCGTTTCCCTGTATTGTACATCTTCTGTGTTGCTTGTCTGCTGTACCCCTGGTTTTTCTAGGGAACCTCTGATTAGTTGCATAAACAGAATTGCGTGTCTTTGGATATCAATAGGTTACATGCTTGGTTTTTAGTAAAGATGGAATTAATCAGAGGTTCCCTAGGATTGTGAATGTGTATATAGCCGCTGACGGCTAATTGCTTTCTCTGAGCGCTTTTTGGTTGTTAATGTGGAGTATAGAAGCTGGTTAGTATTTTTGTTTAGTGGGGGAATCAAGTACAATCATCGGTTCAGTTGTGAATATATGCAACGATGGGGAGACGTGCAGGCAGCAGCATGCCGGGTGATAGCCTGGGCTATTGGGCAGCTGCGCCTGGTGGTTTTTTGTGGACTGGGGTGGGTTGTGTTTCTAACAATTAATAAGAGTGCTCGCTTATAAAAAGACGGCATTTATCTTTAAATATTTATCATGGTGTTGGGAGGGTTGTACCCGTGAAGCTAGACTGTAGGCAGGCCAGCCAATACAGAGAAGTGTGTTTAAAGCTATGGAATGGCGACTGGTGAAATCTCACTTTAATTTAGCAATATAAGCATTGGCTGCATGGGTTCTGTTAGCAGGACAGCATTTACTTTGCTGGTGATTATTTGCACTATTGGAGGTTCTCTTCCTGTGATGGCTGCGCTTCGAGATTACGGTATATACCTTGGCTCGATAGGGGGGAGTGTTTCGTTGCGCCTGGATAACAGGCTCAGAAAATATGCAGGCAGCAAGATAGAATCAAATGAGTTAACCTCGACTACCGCAATCAGCACAGGAGGTTTTATTTGGGATCCCCGTTTTATGACGGTAGATCTGAGTCTGCAGTACACCTCAAGCAAAAGTACAGCGAATGACGCCGCCTATGATTTTGATGAAAATTCTATTGGTTTCAGGTTTCAGTCCGTTCTTTTTCCTCGATGGCGTTACCCCTATTCACCTATCCGCTTATCTGCCTCTAAAACAACACGCACACTTGATGGTGATGGGGGGATAGGGATTGATACTGACTACACTCAGGCGTCGCTGAACTGGGGGTTGGTTCAAAAGCAGTTGGGCCGGGTGCGGATACGCTATAGTTTTACGCTTGAGGAGTCCGCAGGTTTGACGGAAGGGACTACAGGGGAGGCGCGTGCGCGGGACATTGTAAGAAACAGGCTTCAAACCAGCGCAAGCAAGACGTTCCTGAAAGGCAAGTGGGGAGAGACGCGCTCAAGATATGGCTATCAGTTTGATTCATCTGATGATCGCGTAAGTGACGAGTCTGATGTGCAGCACTACTTTTTTATAAACAATAATACAAAATTTGGCAGAAAGACGGATTTAACCTCCAACGCCTTGTTTTATCAGCGTTATTATGAAGGGCGTGATGATGGTGTTGATGATGAGTATGTGTTTACGTCAAATTCAAATCTAAGGGTTCAGGAGTCAGAGAGGTTTCAGCACTATTACTCATTGAATTTGAGATCTGATAATGATAGCAACGACTATTTTGGAACTACGGGTGCAATTTATAGCTATCCTCATGACTTTGATGAATATTTAAAAGGTACGGCCTCTGCCGGAGTATCGGCCCGTTTGGGTGGTGGGACAGATCAGGAGTCCTTGACGCAGCTTTATGCAAATGCAAGTGGCAGATTGGCTTATAGGCGAAATTATGAGGTTTATCGGCTCAACTCTTACTATAATTTGCTTGTGCGAGCACCTGCGTGGGAGTCTGGGTCAAATGCCAGGAGAGGCCCCACAGAGGAGCTTCGAATCAGCCAAACCATATCATTAGGGGTGTCCAGGCCAAACGATCCATTATACTCTGATACGGCTACTATCCGAGCCCAATATGAGATGGCAGAAGATGACAGCTATTCATACTCTGCGGACTATTCGGCCAGGAGCACATATAAAATTTCCACTAAGGCATCTTCTCTGATTTCTGGGAGTGCTATAGCATCTCAACCTAGCCGTGGTGATTTTAGTGTTGGCCTTAATTCATCAGCACTGCTCAGATACCGCTTTGGGCGCAAAACGCGCAGCTCTATCAGTGCTCGTCAGCGGTGGAGGAAGCAAGACAGCAGGGAGTTTTCTCTATTTGGCATTAAAGGGCTTATCTCTGGGCAGCTCTACAGGCGCTTTAATGTGCGGTATTCCAGTGAGCTGGAGTGGACAAGGCGAATTGAAGAGATCCAATATGGTGATCCCAGTGCTAGGGATGAGATCAGGGGGGCTGCTGAAATCAGCTCATCAATGGGGAAACTCGTAACCTCGTTCAGATATACCTATATCCAGACTGATCTTGGTTATGATGTTTTTACTGACCAGTCAATTATGCTTGAAGTCAAACGTTTTTTTGGCTGGCGGCTATAGTCAAACAACGGTGGCGCGGGTTAAGAATGTACCTTCAAATTCAAAAGAGAAAATCTATCCGCTGTCTGTTTAGCCTTTGCCTGCTTATGGTGATGCTCTCTGATGCAGGAGCTGCTGACTGGAGCGCAATTAATGGCGGGGCACGGCACCTGTCGCATAGCCCTGATGCAATCCCTTTAAACCCCGAAATCGCCTGGCAAGCGGATATTGCCAGGCGCTTTTATGCATCGCCTGTTGTGATTGGTGATCGGGTCTTCGTTGCAGCGCGCGGGAAGCGTATTAAATCACTCAACATCAAGGATGGCACCATTGCCTGGGAAAGGGCAGTGAAGGGGATGCTGTCAGCGACACCAGCGGTTGCGGATAACATATTGATAGCGGGCGCAAAAGATGGTGTCGTCACCGCTTTAAATATATTGGATGGAAAGATTATCTGGCAGGTAAAGACAGGCGGCAAAATCCTCTCTTCCCCTGTTATACAGAGTGGCACCGTGTTTATAGGCTCGAATGACCTGCACCTGTATGCACTGGATTTATCCACAGGGAAGGTGCGTTGGAGATACCTCGCAAATGACTATAAGTACGGCGGTTTGTATGCCTCCCCATCACTCGACGGCAAACGGGTATTTATAGGCGGAAAGAATGGCCGTTTTTATGCGATAGATGCGAAAACAGGCAAACCGGTCTGGGGAGTGGCGCTTGGGTCATCGATTTATGCCGCTGCCGCTATCAGCGGAAAGCGTCTCTACATAGGCTCTTATGACCGCAATCTTTATGCACTGCAGAGAGAGAACGGGAAAGAGATCTGGCGAGTTGAGCTGGATGATTGGCCTCAAGGCACGCCTGTATTGTTTGAAGATAAAGTGATTATTGCAAGTCGCAGTGGCATCTTGTATGGAGTAGATGTTGAGGAGGGCAGCATATCGTGGCGTATGGATCTGGGAGAGGGGTTGCGCCATAGCCCGGTTGTAGATTCAAATGGAATAGCGGTTATTGGGACTGTTGAAGGCAGGCTGCTGGCTATTGATCTGCAAAAGCAGGCGCTAATCTGGGAGCAAGGGGTGGAAGGGGGCATATTTGGACAAGTCGCAGTGACTGAGCACGGAATTATCGCGACAACACTGGATGGATTTGTAATATTGCTGCATTGAGGCGCTGGAGCAGCGGTGTTTTCTCTATTGACTAATTGTGTATAATGCCCCGGAAAAATAAACACATACCCTCCCTTAATGGTAATAAATTACATTTCTTACTAATGACTTACTTGAATCAGGAGGGTATGTGGCGGTTCGTATAATAGCCACGCTGTTGATGCTGGGTTTTGCAGCGGTTAGCGGCGCTGTGTGGGCGATAAGCGAGAGAGATCTATTAAATAATCCTGAGCAGATACACGATATGCTCGCGGATGGAAAAATCGCCTTTGAAGAGGTTCCCAACCCGCATTGGCGGACAGATGCATGCATGGCTTGTCACCTTGAAAAGGCAGAAGAGAATAAAATGCCGCCCCTGCGAACTACAGATTACAATGGACTGTGCGGGAATTGCCATGACCCGTCACTGGTGGCTGAGTATATCCATGCCGTTGATATTGAGCCGCCGGATGAGTTTTTGGATCGTATGCCGGAAGATTTTTTAGCGGCACTGGATCGTGGAGGGGGCGTGCTGACCTGCATTGCCTGCCATGATCTGCCAATGCATTGCAATGAGAGCTCGTTTGAGCAGGCTGAGATAAACCCGCTCTTTTTTCGCGGTGGACCATATTCAACGCGCACAGATTTATGTTTTAATTGCCATGATCCTGAAGATTATGAGCGCTACAACCCTCATGATCAGGTTACTGATGAAGGGGAGCTGGATACAGAGCAGTGCTTCTTCTGCCACAACGTGACACCGAACCGTTCTGCTGCAAAAAGCATTGAAGATGTCACTTTTAATGTGGTTGAAGATCTAAAAAAACTGTGCACAGGCTGTCATCCGTATAGCCCGCATCCAGGGGGGTCCTGGTTTGGTGCCACTGGCAACAGGGTAGGCGGTGGGCCTAATCACCTGAAGGTTCCTCCAGAAAAAATTCGGAGGCGCCTGGAAATGATGGAGGCAAAAAGCGGGGCAGTAATGCCGCGAGAGCCTGGAACGGGTAGCATCTTTTGTGCAACCTGTCATAATCCGCACGAAAGAGGTGTGCAGTTTATCAAAAAGGCGGATGTCGGTGCTGATGGATATAAGCGCTTGCGGCGCGGGAAATTTGAGATATGTCTGGTATGTCACGAAATGTAGTGACCAGACGTTGTTACAACAAAAAATGTTAGGTATTGTCCATGAGTAAAATAAGGTTGCTGATTTGCGCCGTTGTCGTCGCGCTCAGCCTGCCCTCGCTGTCCCAGGCATTTGTGGATGACGAGGCATGCTTGATGTGTCACAAGTACCCCAAGATGGGGCGGGTTGACGATGAGGGGTTCCAGAAGGCCTATTATGTGATGCCTGAGGTCTTCTCAAAGACCGTGCACCGCAATGTCCCCTGCCGTGACTGCCACTATTTCATCAAGCAGCTGCCTCATCGCCCGGTAAAAGAGGGTGTTCGTTGTGACCGCGAATGCCATTCGATTGAGAATCCGTCAACGGGCAAGCCGTTCAGCCATAAATCGATCTATGATACCTTCAAAAAAAGTGTTCATGGGCGCGAGAAACTGGAGACGGGGCTGGATAATGACAAGCCTTATTGCATCACCTGCCATACCAATCCTCTCTACAATGAAGAAGAGGAGGCCCCGCCAAAGGAGATCACAGATCGCTGCGTTGTCTGCCATGAAGATGAGGCCTTTGCCTTCAAATGGTACAACCACACCAGCCGGCGTATCCGGGAAGTAAAGCGGGATACGCAAGAGATTGTTGAACTCTGTTCTCGCTGCCATGCTGATCAGGAGATAATTGCACGGCATAAAGCGGATGCGGAAGCAACTGGGCGTGAACTTGGCGAGAAATACACCATTGCCGCTGAATCATACGAGAAAAGTTTTCATGGCAAGGTGGCTAAATATGGTAACAAACAGGTTGCCAACTGCCTGAATTGCCATGCCTCACCAGACAACTACTACATGAGCGTGCACGAACTGCTCCCGTCCCGAGATCCGATGTCTCCTGTTCATAAGGACAATCGAGTAAAGACGTGCAGGCAATGCCACAAAACGGCAGATGCCAACTATGCAGCTATTGACCCCCATCCAACCCACGATAAAGAGCTGAATAAATTTAATTACTATGCGGAAATTATTTATGCCATTGTGGGTGATGTGGCGCTGGTTCTGTTGGTTGGACTCTCCTTGTTTGAAACTATTGGGCGTAAGCGTGACGGCGTGTCATGGGTACTGCGTAATGGTACAACCTGGCGTGGACGCAGCCGACGCAAACGCAAGTAAGCGTTAATAAAATAATAGGGTCTTCAGCTGGCTTGCCTCGGTAATCTGGCTGAAGATTGAAACTAGACACAGATTAACTAATGGGGACAACACGAGAATGAAGCTGTCCAATGATGCAAACAAGGTGCTGGGGACTTTCCTGCGCCAATATAAAATTTCTGCGGAAGATGTGAATGATCTTGAAGAGATCGTTTCCATGATGCCGGAGGATAGAAGGCAGATATATAAAAACGTGGAGTCAAACCCAGTTGGCGATCTGTTTCGCTATTCTGTGCATATCCGCATCCAGCATTTGCTGACCTTTACAACCTTTCTGTTGCTGGCGTTTACCGGATTGCCGATTCACTATAATGACGCGTTCTGGGCCGTGCCGTTTAATGATGTACTCGGTGGCGTAGAGGTTACACGCGTTATCCATCGCACTCTGGCAGCATGGATGGTGCTCTCAATGGTCTACCATCTTGTTACCGTCATTGGTGGCACCTTGCAAAAGATGACGCTGGGCCAGTTCGATATTGCCCGCAGTATCCTGCCCGTTATGAAAGATGCAAGAGATTTTGTTGCAGACATGTCTTATCACGCTGGCCGGAGTGAAAACCGTCCAGAGATGGACAAGTTTATGTACAAACAGAAGATCCACTATTTTGCTGCCGCTTTTGGCAACATCGTTATGGTGGTATCAGGGTCAAGCTTTATCTTTCCTGAGTTCTGGAACAGCGTCTTGCCTGCCGATTATGCCTCCCATTTTCAGGAGATGATGCGGTTGTCCCATCCTCATGAGGCGTTGCTGGCGCTGCTGGTTATCGCGTTTTGGCACTGGTATAACGTGCATCTTGCTCCCGGGCGTTTCCCTATGCAGTGGACCTTTCTGACAGGCAAGCTGACCAGGGAACATCAGATCGAGGAGCATTTTCTTGAATATCTCCGGTGCCTGGCTTCATTGCCGGAAGAGAGGGCATACCTGCGTGAGATGCTGGTCAGCAAAGGGTTGGTCTCCGTGTCGAAAGATATAGATGCACGCCAGAATTTCCTGTTTGATCAACACCGCCAGTGGGTTAAGGAGCAGGCGATGCAGGAAGCCGGGCAAGAACCTGTGGCAGAGGAGAAGCCATCATGATGTCGCAGCTGACAAAAGGGCAAAAATTCATAGCGTATGGATCCCTTCTCTTTGTGCTGGCTTGGACGATCTTTGGTTTGTTCGCCATTTGGTTAATGACTTCTGAAGGCTGATGTATTGAGCATCGCTTCAGGTAACAACAAATACTTTTACAAAATTGAAGGTTTCTGGTTATGGGTGAAACAGTAGAGCTCGATGCCATTTTTATCGCCCTGGCGGTAACGCTGTTTGTGTTTTTCGTAATGGCCGTGTTGGTGATTATTGACCATAAGTCGAAAATCCCAGGGGAAGAGACGGCTGATCTGTTCAGCGTTTCCGGTATTCGACGGAATCACCCGGTATGGGCATGGATGGTATCGGTGTTTCTGTGGTTTATTATTGGCAGTCTCTTGGTTATCGTCTCCTATAATATGCTCTCCCACCTGTGGGCGCCGGAGAAGCCCGCTGAGCGCTCCTTTCTGGAGCGGGTCTCCCATGAAGGCACTCTTGAGCGGATAAGGCATTTTCATAATTCACCTGAAGAGGCGGTCTATTCTAAAGGAAAGCAGCCTGTCTGCTTCTATTGCCATGGCGAATTTCCCCATGCCAAGCGCCCCATGGTTCGCACCATGTTGAATATGCATACCCAGTTTGTTGGATGCATGACCTGCCATGTAAACCATGAGAAGATTCCAGAAGAGGAGTTGACATTTCGTTGGCTTAACTACTCAGGTATCAAGGTCAGCGGCCCGCAGTACGGCATAGCCTATGACGAAGAGACAGGCAACCTCATTGAGACCGATGATTACTTCTCCAAAATCGTTGCTTACCGCAAAAAGCCCAATGGCGAAGAGGAGCTGCTGGAGATTACAGAGGATGCCCCGGAGGCTGCCGAGTTTATCAATATGCGCGGTCAGCTTACGACTCAGCAGCAGGGCTCTGTGAAGAAGATGTTCCATACCATTGTTAACCCTATTGGCCGGTTCTGCACACGTTGTCATGTAGCAGAAGAGGGTAAGGGCTTTCTACCCTTTCGTGAGCTGGGATTCTCTGATGCCAGGGCAGATGGTTTAACCAACCTCAATATTGCAGGGCTGGTTCAAAAATATAAAGAGTTCTATATGGAGCTGGTATTTTTGGGCAAGGAAGATGATGAAGCCACCAGAGCTCTGGTTGGTGATGAGGAGCCAGAGCTTGAGGAGATGCTGGATGACAGCATGAAGGATGACCCGCGCGGCTGGTGGCGTCAGGGTACTGACGAGTAGGTCCCTTAAGGTATAATCAGCCAAGTGTTGCAGGGGGTGGGTTCATAGCTGGGCCGCCCCCTGTTTGCTGTTGCTTTGTTCGTAGCTCAAGCGGGCTACATCGGTCTTTCGAATATTTTGGAGGTTCCCCGATTTGGATTATAGAAATCGGTTCCTTGGAACCACTCTCCCAATCGTTGCCTTTCTATTGCTGCTCTTCAGCGGCGGCGGTGCTGCAAAGCAGGTCATCCCTTTAGGCAAAGTAGCTCATCTGTTTGATATACAATCGACACCAGATGGCCCTCTCTCTTTGCCGTCAGATGTTGCAGTTGCAAGTGATAACCGGGTCTATATTGTAGATGGTGGACATCACCGCGTACTGGCCTATGGGCCGGATGGGGAGTTTCTCTTTTCATTTGGGAAAAGAGGGCGGGCCGAGGCTGAGTTCATGTGGCCGCTGGGGATTGATGTAGACAAGGCTGGGCTGGTTTATGTGGCTGACAAGGAGAATCACCGTATCCAGGTGTTTGATCGTGATGGCCAGTATCAATTTGGTTTTGCAGTCAATAACAAAGATGGCACGCCGGGTGTCCCCATTGATGTTGCAGTGAGCGCCAAGACCGGCCTTATATTTGTAACTGAAAACACGCAGCATCGAATCTTGGTGTTTGATACGGATGGCACAAAATTGGGTGGCTGGGGCAAGCAGGGTGTTAAGCAGAGGGAGTTCCGGTACCCAGGCTCCATTATTGTCCAGGATGGGGATGTCTATATCGTTGATATTTTAAATACCACCATCAAAATATTTGATGAGCGGGGCCAGTACCAATACGAGGTGGGTGAATGGGGTGTGCTGCCTGGCCAGTTCTACCGCCCAAAAGGTGTGGCGATTGACAGTCAGGGTTCAATCTATGTGACCGACAGCTATATGGATGTGGTTGAGGTTTTTGATAAAGGGTACAAGTTCACCCATGTTCTTGCCTCGGGCAGACAAAAACATAAATTTCATGCGCCTGCCGGCATTGCGATAGATGGCAGGGACAGGCTGTATGTGGCGGAGATGCTGGGGAACAAGGTGTCAGTATTTAAACTGCGATAGCCATGTTTGTTCGATATCTACTCATTGCTGTTTTGCTGCTTGCCGAGCCATTATTGGTTTTTGATGATGCCGAAGCCCGAACTATTGCAGCCAAACGCGAATGCTCAATCTGCCACATCATGTGGCTAGATGATTTTCAACGTCCCAATGTCACCCCGCTGATTCCCTATGATCCCAATCCTGTGATGAACTCGGGAAGACAGGATGTGGTGAGCAATGAGCGCAACTGCTTCTCTTGCCATGACGGCTTTGTGCTCGACTCCCGATTTGTATGGCAAAACAAGCGATATTCCCACCCGATTGGTGTCGTGCCATCAGATAAAGTAGAGCTGCCAACAATGAATGAGGCCGAGATGCGGCCAGAGCTCAATCTGTTTCCACTGAATAAAGATGGCAAGGTCTACTGCGGAACCTGCCACAGCGCACATGGTGTTGACTGGAAGCAGGACGCCTCCCCGGTCTTTCTGCGCGCCAAGAACATCGAATCCAGTATCTGCCTTAACTGCCATAGAAACCGGAGCACCGGCCCAAAGGGCGGCAACCATCCTGTTCGCAAAAAGCTCGATAGCATTCCAGCTGAACTGCTGGATAAAGGCGCCAAGTTTGGTAAAGACAATATTATCATTTGCCAGTCGTGCCACCGCATCCATGGTGGGCGTGATGAGAAGGTGCTGGTTGCCTCAAACAAGAACTCTGCGCTGTGCGGTAAATGCCATAGTGATCGTTATGCCAGGGACAGGATAGAGTCCGCCAGGATGGGTACCCACCCGGTCAATATCGTCTCTAAAAAGGTCAAGATTCCACAGGAGATCATTGACAGGGGTGGCAAGGTGGGTGAGAGAGGGGAGATCATCTGTCAGACATGCCACCGTCCACATCTGGCAGAGAAAAAAGCCGCTATTCTGGTTAAGAGAAACAGTAATGACTCTGCACTCTGTCGCACGTGCCATCTGAAAGAGGGGAGGGTAAGAGAGACCAAACACAATATGGCGCTACAGGAGAAGGAGAGTAAAAATATACGCGGCCAAAAGGTGAGCCAGGCGGGCGTCTGTAGTGCATGTCACCTGCCGCACAGTGGGAATGGCCCAAAGATGTGGGCGCGTGAGATTGGGAACGGCCCCGAGAAAATATCAAGGCTCTGCCTGAGCTGCCATAGCAGAGGAAAGATTGCTGAGCATAAACAGGTCGGCTCGATCAGCCACCCTTTGGGGCGCAATATGTCCCGTTTGGGCGTGACGGTAAAACTGCCCGGCTTTACCGATGCGGGGTTGAAAAAAACGGGGGATATGAAGGGCAAGGTCTCCTGCGCCAGTTGCCATGATCCGCATCAATGGGACCCTGAAGATCCAGACAAATCCTCCAAACCGGGCGACCCAGGTAATGCAAACAATCGCTTTCTGCGCATGGCGAACAGAGGCTCCAGTGCACTCTGCCGCGCCTGTCATAAAGACAAGGCGGAGGTTAAGGGAACCAAGCATGATGTTGCCACGATGGATGTTCCGGCAAAAAGCAAGGGTGGAACGCCGGGATTATGCAAAACCTGTCATCTTGTGCATAAAGGAAAGGGCCCGCGCCTGTGGGCAAAAGAGCCGGTCAAAGGGGTCGACCCCATCTCGTCTATCTGCCTGAGCTGCCATAACAAAAAGGGGCTGGGCAAAAAGAAGACGGTGGGAGAGCATAGCCACCCCGTTAATGCGCCGCTCTCCAATCTGGGCATTGTCTCTTCGGATAAAGGCTGGGTGATTGGTACGGAGAAAAAACCGGATGAAAGATATAAAAACCGTGAATTAAAAGCGCTGCCACTGTTTGATGCCAAAGGGAGAAAAACAGCCAGAGATGGTCAGGTGACATGTGCCAGCTGCCATGATCCGCATCGTTGGTCGGCGGCATCAAAGCCGGCCAAAGGGGCTGCACTGACGGCGGAGGGGGATGCTACAACGAGCTTTCTGCGCATACCAAACAGCCAGAGGGCAGAGTTGTGCATTAACTGCCACTTTGACAAAGGCGCAGTGGCCCTGTCCAAGCATAATCTCGCTATCACTGCACCGGAAGAGCAGAACAGTATCGGGCAGAAAGCCAGGGATATCGTGGTCTGCTTCAACTGCCACGTACCGCACAATGCGGGGGGAGCAAAGCTCTGGGGCAGGGGCTTTGGCCCGGGTGGTGACAAGGCTGAATCAATGTGCAGGGAGTGTCACCAGGATGATGGCATCGCCAAAAACAAACAGACGGGAGAGAACAGCCACCCCCTACAGGCAAATATCAAAAAAGCCGGCGGAAGAACCCAACTGCCCTTGTTCAATAAAAAGGGTGAACGCAGAGATAGCAAATCGGGTGGAAGAGTCAGCTGCCCCTCCTGCCATGACCCTCATCAGTGGGACCCGGCCGATCCACTGAGCCAGGCGGGTGCCGATGCAGAGGTTGAGGGTGGTGCAAATACCAGTTTTCTGCGGATGCCTGCGGCGCCCGATGGGGCGCTGTGTATCGATTGCCACCGTGATCAACGCTGGGTGAAAGGCACCGATCATGATCTTAGAGTGACGGCACCGGATGCCAAAAACCTGCGCGGAGAGACGGTTCAGGAGTCGGGCATCTGCCAGCAGTGCCACATGGTTCACAATGCAGGGCAGGCTCTTCGGTTGTGGGCGCGCAAGCTAGGGCCCGGGCAGGATATTAATGCTCAAATGTGCCGGGGCTGCCATGATGAGGGCTTTATTGCCGCACAGAAGACTCCAGTGATGAAGAACCATCCGGCTGAGGTGAAGGCGCAGAACCTTCAGCGGCGGGCAAGGCGGGGTCCGGTGCGAGGGTTTACACCACTGTTTAATGAGGAGGGGAAGAGTGCAAACACGGGCGTTATCTCATGTCCCACCTGCCACAACCCCCATCGCTGGAGTCCTGTCGTTATGGAATATGGGGCGGGCGAGAATATTGAAGGGAATTCACGAAGCAGTTTCCTGCGCAACCGCAGCAAACTGGCGCTGTGCTCGAATTGTCATGGCATGGATGCGCTGTTCAGGTATAAGTATTTCCATGGCCAGTCATCACGTAGACAGCATCAGCTATACCGCTGATACTAATGATTATTAGGAAGGAAAGGCACTCTTCTCATTGGGATAGACTGTTTAACGGCTCACTATTTGGCTGACAGGCCTATAATATCAGAGTGGGTATTGCTAATGTTGCTGCCCGGAGGGTAGCCAGTTTTGGAATTTAAATTACGATAGGTAGGTATGGTTAATATGCCGTGCAGGGTGCAAGTTGTCTGCTTTTTATTGCTGGGTTTTTTAACTCAGGCGGTAGTGGCTGCCCCTACGCTGAGCAATACGATTGTAGGCTCGAAGCATGATTTGAGCATAAGCAACTATTATGGGTTGGATGCCTCCTTTGGGGTAACACCCTCAGACCAGATCTGTGTCTTTTGTCACACCCCGCATGGAGCCAACATTGACCTGAACAACGATGGCACGACAGATACCGATGATACCGTTCGTCCGTCGGCTCCCCTCTGGAATCGCAATATCTCTGTTGCCAGCCTGTCGGCCAGTTTCACCCCTTATGGTAGTGCGCCAGGCTATCAAAGCTATACGATGAACACGATATTTGCAGCGAGTTGGGTGCCCAGCCCGGTATCGC
>WFXD01000089.1 GCA_015490795.1 Gammaproteobacteria bacterium | reverse complement strand
CCTGGGGCGCTCCCTTCGGGCCAGCCGGAAAGCGGTCATCTGCGTTGTTGCGCTCCCTTGAATTAGCGCTGCTAGTCCTGCGGTCGCGCGCCTAGCAGCTAACCGCTTTCCGGCTGGCTGCATCCCAAGTTATCACCTTGACGGAGTACTATACCCTTTAGCGACCAACAGCCGGGGTTTTATAGGGAGCCGCTACTGCTTAACCGGCCGCTTTTGGAGTTTACGCTGTAGAGTTCTGCGGTGCATGCCCAGGCTTCTTGCTGTGGCCGAGATGTTGCCATCATGCTCATCCAGCACCCGTTGGATATGCTCCCACTCCATCCGCTTCAGAGACATGGCCGGGGTTTCGCTCTCTATAACCCGGGCACCCTCTGTCTTCTCAAAGGCAGCAAGAATGCCCTCGACATTAGCCGGTTTTGCCAGATAGTTCACCGCCCCCTCTTTTATTGCCTGCACGGCAGTGGGAATACTGCCATAGCCGGTCAGCACCACGGCCTTGATCTTCCGGTTGGTTTCCAGGAAGGGTTTTATCAGGTGCAGGCCCGAATCCTCCCCCAATTTAAGGTCAATAACGGCATGGGTGGGTTGAAACAGTACGACATTTTTTAGCGCCTGTTCTGCACTGTGAGCCATCTCTACTGTATAGCCCCGGCGCAGCAGTGCACGCCCCAGCACTTCACAAAATGTGACATCATCATCAACAATCAGGAAACGGCCTTCACTCATGGCTGCTGTTCTCCTCAATGATCAGGTCATTCAACGGGAGCTTAACCTCCGTTCGCACCCCCTGCCCTGGCCGGTTGGTCAGGGTTATGCCTCCACCAAAACGCCCAAGGCTGGCGTTTGAGAGCGCCAGGCCAATGCCAAACCCCGATGCTTTGGTCGAAAAGGGGATCTTTCCCATTTGATCTGCAAGCTCTGGAGGTATCCCGGGTCCTTCATCATCGATCTGGATCTTTAACTCCTGTTGCAGGTTGAAAACAGTAATCGTCACCCGTTTATTGCCCTCTTCAAGCGTGGCATCGGCTGCGTTGTTCAGCAGGTTTGTTATCGACTGGGCAATGGTCTGTTCTGCCAGAATGGTTGGGTTTTGAAATGGCTCATCAAAGAGCACCCTGCACTCAATCTCAGGACGCATAACCTGCCACTGGTCAATGATTCGATCAATAAACTGGCACAACGGCACGGCATGCCCGCCTTCACTGCGTGAATGCCCTGCATGATCCAGCAGCTCTTTGATGCGCTCCTTGCAGATGTCAATCTGTTTGCGCATCAGCCTCAGGTCGGGGTGGGTCTGCTGGTCCGGGTCAGGCAGATGCAACAGTTCATCGGTAATCATTGTCATGGTTGACAGCGGGGTGCTGATCTCATGCGCCACGCCTGCCGCCAGGGTTCCCATGGCAACAATTTTTTCATTCCCCAACGCCTCCTCCCTGGCCTTTGCCAGCGATTTGTCCCGCTTGTGAATGGACCGGGATATGCCCGCAACAATGGTCGCCATCAATACCGCGCTCAGGATAAAGTTTATCCACATGCCAAAGATGTGGGCATTGAAATCGCTGCCGTAATCGCTATGAATGGGCGGCAGTGGCACATAGAAGAGCATAAGAAAAGAGTAGTAGGCAACGCATATTATAGAGGTCAGCCAGATATAGCGGGCGCTCAGCGCGGCTGATGCGATGGCGATAGGGATCAAATAGAGGGAGACAAACGGGTTGGTTGCGCCACCTGCCCAATAGAGCAGGAAGGTCAAGGCGGTAGCATCTACAACCAGGTTCATAAATATCTCAAGCTGGGTGGATTCCCAGGGCTGGCTCTGTCTCCAGTAGGCGGCCAGATTCCACAGTGCCAGCGCCCCGATGGCGGTGAGTATCGGCAGCAGGGGCAGATCCATTGCCAGCTTGATCTTCACCAGCGCAATAACGGCAAGCTGCCCCAGGATGGTAACTGTGCGCAGCCAGAACAGCGCCTTCAGGCTCCTGGTGGGGGACATCGAGGCGATGCTGCTCAAATGGGGCTCTTTCCGGGGGGCATGCATTTCAATCGCACATGATAAACACTATTGCACCTTCCGGGTATGCCACTGCGTCAAAATGCCGCGCACCCTCTATCTGGAGTGGTTTGCCCTGTTCTCAGCGAGTGTGGCGCCTGCGATATTGCCAACACTGCGCCTGGCTTTTGCAATCAAGAGCCAGTTATCCCGTCGTAAATCCCTGTCCGCAGCAGCCAGGGCATTTGATTTGGAGGCCAAATCCTCCGCCTGGCTATATTGCCGCTGGGCCAGGCGCACCTCTGCCAGCTGGTTCCAGAGGTGTGCATTGCGCGGCTCGATCCGCAGTGCACGCTCCATGGTAGCCGCCGCCCCCGTCATATCCCCGCTATTTTTTTGGCGTGCAGCTTTCTGTACAAGGTTGGAGACTGCTGCACTGGTCACCGGCCTGGCCTTAAACCGTGGTGGCGGTGTGTAGACGGCAATCTGCACCTCTTGCTTGTCTGCGGCCCGGCGGGGGAGAGGCTGCTCTTCTGGGCTATGCGCCGATCCGGTTTTAGGGAGTGGTTGAGTTGATGGGTGGTCACGTTCAGCAACCGGCGCACCCGCACGATAGGCTGACCCAATGCAGCCTGTTAGGAACACAGGCAGCAGAAGCAACCCAATAACCGTAAATCTATTCATTCCAAAACGTCTCCAGCAGATCGCTAAATATCGAACCATTGCTTTTGGACAGACAAGAGGCCGGTTCGTTTGGTGAGAACCCAACAATATAGGGCACCTGTATTGCGCCACGACAGTGTGCCGCTGCTCGCAAGCCACTTGCCGGATCGACCCATACAACCTCTATCGACTCAGGCGGCAGCAGATCCAGCGCCATTGGCTGGATGCGCTGCATGATATTACCCCACACCCGCAGAGCGCCCGTGCTGCCGCTGAGCCCTGCCGGCCTGTTATCATCGCGTCCGACCCAGACCACCGCGACCTTATCACCGCTAAAGCCGGCAAACCAGCTGTCACGCAGATCATCCGTCGTGCCTGTCTTTCCCGCCAGATTCATCTGTGGTGAGATGTAGTGCACCAAGGCGCGCCCCGTCCCGCTTCGAACCACCTCTTGCAGCACCTGATTGACCAGATAGACCGCATCAGCAGGCAGCGCCTGTTTTACCGTCAGTGGATAGCGCTGCAACGGCTGCCCTTCTGTTGTCAATACCTCACGAATAGCACGCAACGGAGAGTAAAAGCCTCCTGCCGCGAGGGTTTGATAGAGCTGCGTCACCTCAAGCGGCGTTAACGAGATAGCGCCCAGCAGCATTGAGGGGTAGATCTTTACCGGGCGTTTCAGCCCCAAATCCTGAAGCCTGCTGGCCACTTGATCCAGCCCCACAGAGATACCCAAACGAACCGTGGCCATATTATAGGAGCGTGCAAGCGCCTGGTGCAGCGGTACGATGCCATGCGCCCTGTTGTCATAGTTTTTGGGTGTCCAGATATCACCATTGCGGCTCTTCACACTCAGCGGCTCATCCTCTAATGGCGTGAGCAGATTGTAACGTTCCGGCTGCATCAGTGCTGCAAGATATACTGCCGGTTTTACCAGTGATCCAATAGGGCGAAGCGCATCCAGCGCCCGGTTAAAACCTGCAAAGCCTGGGACACGCCCACCCAGGACAGCCAGCACCTCGCCGCTTTGCGAGCCGGCAATCACAGCTGCTGACTCCAGCTTGTTTTCACTCGATCCCAAATGCTTAAGCTGTGTCGCCAGCGCCTTTTCTGCCTGCTGCTGAATCCATGGATCAAGTGTTGTAAAGATACGCAGCCCTTCCGAGTTAAGATCCTCTTCCCGGTAATCCCGATGGAGCTGCCGCCGAACAAGATCCATAAAGGCAGGGAAACGTGCTGTGCGGCCACCTTTGGCTCCCGTCACACCTAATGGAGCTGCGGCAGCGTGTCTGGCCTCTTGGTGCGTAATCAGCCCCTGATCACGCATAATATTCAACACCAGTCTACGACGTTTTTTTGCACGCTCAGGATGCCGCCGGGGATCGTAATAGGAGGGTCCTCGCACCAATGCCACCAATAGCGCCAACCTTGGCAGATCCAGCTCATGCAGCGGTCGCTTAAAGTAGAAATGGCTGGCCAGCCCAAAGCCATGAATGGCGCGCTCGCCATCCTGACCCAGATAGATCTCATTGGCATAGGCCTCCAGGATCTCATCCTTTCGATAACGCCGCTCCAACAGCAGCGCCATCACCGCTTCATTGGCCTTTCGCCACAGGCTGCGCTCGCGGGTCAGAAAAAAGTTTTTTACCAGCTGCTGGGTCAGCGTACTCCCCCCCTGCACCACACTTCGAGCGCGAAGGTTTGCCCACATTGCCCGGGCAATGGCCCTGGCATCCACACCAAAATGGTGATAAAAATTGCGATCCTCGACTGCAATCAATGCCTGCACCAGTTTTTCCGGCAACTCACTGCGTTTAACTAATACCCGGTCCTCATTATGTGCTGGATAGATGCTGCCCACTGGAGGGGCGTCCAGTCGTGCCAGACCTACACCTTTACCAGAAACTGTTTTAAGTGATGTGATCTGCCGACCAGAGAATTGAAGATCCAGAATCTGCCCTGGCGCTTTGCCATCCCAAAAAACAAAAGGACGGGTATGCACTAAAAAGCGGCTGCCATTGCGAGAGTAACTTCCAGCCTGGCGAGGGTATCTAACATTGGTGTAACCAAGACGTTTCAGTTCACTCAACAGCTGGTCGGTTGTTAGCGTAGCACCAGAATAGAGTTCCAGCGGACGCCCATAGACTCGCGCAGGTACCGCCCAGCGTTTGCCTGAAAATTCATGCCGTACAACATAATCAAGGTAGATCGTATAACCGGCGATAACCAAGCAGAAGAGCAGACTCGTCTTTATTAACCATCGCCGCAGCCAGGAGCTCTTCTTTTTTCTACTGCGCCGCTTTGTTTTTTTACGTTTGCTGCTGTTGGAACGTCGTCTCATTGAGTAGACCCAAACACCTTCTTTAGGGACATGGAAAAATAGAGCACCAGATTTCAGGGGTAGTAATGGGGAATACGAAGGGGGGTGATTTAGGACAAGATCAGGTTTGCAAAGGCGGCTGGCCTAGCGGCAGAGCTGCTCTTCTGCCGCGACCAGGGTTATCAATGTGGATTAAAATGCTATTTCGCTGCGGCCTCTTTCTTGACGGCCACTTTTTTCTTGGCTTTACGGCGGCGCTTTTTAGGCTTTAGAGAGATCTCGTACTTTGCAACGGCATCTTTAACCCGGCGAACAAGAAATTTACCCACATCAGCTTGTGAATCATCCAGAAGTTTCAAAAGTGCCTTTA
Source organism: Gammaproteobacteria bacterium (assembly GCA_015490795.1). Classification (GTDB taxonomy): domain Bacteria; phylum Pseudomonadota; class Gammaproteobacteria; order Chromatiales; family Chromatiaceae; genus WFXD01. Next base: position 17,746 of record WFXD01000089.1, on the reverse strand, counting down.
CTTTACGATCACCACTTTTCAGCTCTTTTTTAAGCTCGCGAACCTCATCTTTTGCTGCTTTCAGTTGCTCACGAAGTAATGCAATCGCATCAGGCTTTTTGCTTGCAACTGTTTTTTTCTTCGCTACTCGTTTTTTGGATGCCTTTTTCTTAATGGCCATTAGATACCCCTCATTTAGATAGTTACGAAAAAGTGCCAGTGATTTTATTGGTATATGTAATCAAAGATCCAATCATGTTCTTCAGTATACCTTTAACGCAAACATCATAAACATATACAGTCACCAACATCATTAATTAAGAAATAAAATCCCTGCGCTATTCCTTAATCAAGATTCTAGAACAACTTTACAATATGTAAACAGAAGACGTTAATAATAAACAACTTTATCCTCTATTACCAACATGGCATACGGAATTTCAACTATATAAGTAAAATGCTAGACTGAATAAAGCCAGTAACCGTTATAGATAATCAACCAATAGCATATACAGATACAATGAATTCACCAGACAGTGACACACTCTCTTCTACAGCGGATGTTGTATATCTGGATGCTGCCTCACGCACTCGTATAGATCCACAGGTTCTCAATGCAATCAGAGAGAGTTATCTCATGCATTACAGCGACCCACAAAACAGCCAACATCTGCTGGGCAGGCAGAGTGCCGATGCTGTCTTAAATGCAAAGTTAAAGATAGGCAAAAGTATTGGCGGCAATCCACAGGGCATTATCTTTGCAGGTGGTGCAGCAGAGGCTAACAATCTGGCTATTTTTGGAGCAGCACGCGCTGCCCCGGAAAAGCGGCATATCATCACTTTTGAAACAGAGCCACCCTCTGTATTTGCACCCTGCCAACTGTTGGAGTCTGAATTTGGCTACCGATTATCGGTGCTCAGCGTTGACTCATCAGGCCGGGTTGATAGCGCTGAAATCATGCGCTGCATCACTGATGATACGCTTTTCATATCCATATCCTATGTCAATAAGGAGGTGGGTACGCTTCAGGATATATCTACCATAAGCAGCATGACACACACCCATGGCGCGCTGCTGCACTCCGACTGTTCATTGGCTCTTGGGCGAACAGCCATTAATGTAAGCCAGCAACAGATTGATTTGCTGACCGTATCCGGGCATAAAATCTATGGCCCATACAGCGCTGGTTTTGTATGGGCAAGGCCCGGCATTGCCTTTGTAGCCGCATCGGGTGGCAACAAGACACCGCAGGGGGCACGGCCCTGCAATCTTGATGTGCCAAACATTGTGGGGCTTGGAGCGGCTGCCGAACTGGCCAGCAGCGCGGTTGAAACCACATCGGCCAAATTACAAAAACTGACAGACCATTTAAAAACCAGGTTATGCCAGGCAATCAACAATATACATATTGTAACGCCGGAAGATAGCGCAGCCCCAGGTATCTTATATCTTTCAATTGAAGGTATTGAGAGTGACGATCTAATGGCAGTGGCTGACCACGTTGCTTTTTCAGCTGGACTGGCATCCAGTATAGGCAAAGCCAAACCAGGCAGAATGAGTCGCGCTGTAAGCCTCCCATCTGAAGCATCGCGCAACTACATTCGCCTGAGTCCTGATAAATATTTAACGCTGGAGTCAATTGATATAGCAGTCACTCGCCTTGCAGATGGCGTCAAAATGCTGCGATCAAAATCCTGACCATTCGGCATACGCCCATTCAAAATGGTATTTTTAGCGGGACCGCTTTGCATGTTTTCTTTGCACTTCGGCAATATATTTTTGTAGTTTGCTTCGGTCTGTACCGGAGAGCTTACCGAAATGCCCACCAAAACTTATGCCACCACCACAGGCGTTATCACACACTGAGTCTACTACTAGCGTGAATTTTATATCCCCTTTATCTGGCAAAGCGATTGCACAAAGCTCCAGAGTATCGCCTCGGGATAGCGACACCTTGCAATCGGCTATAACGCCGACGCCTCCCAGCGAGAGGTCCCGCAGTGTTCCACGTATTGACGGAGTTGCACCACCCAGTGAGTAAAAAGAGACACCGGCACCCTTTAGTGGAACACGATAGGTCTGGCGCTGTTGGTGAAAATAGAGCGTTGTCGGCATCGCTACTTTATAAAACGCAATATCCGATTTTGATCCCACATCTACAAGGCAGGCCTCAAACCGCAACCCAACGCCATCAATACGCCCCACCACCCTGGCTTCCTTGCTTTGCAGAAATTGCCTATGGCCTGCTGCCGGGGAGAGTTCGTCCAATACAATCAGATCATGATCAGGGTAAACGCCTAAAATGGCTGTGGTATAAGATTGATCCTGATTGCCGGGTTGTAGCGTAAGGAATGCCTTTTTTTTATGGGCTTGATTAAGCAATGCAATAATCTCCGGTTTTTTCGTAACTAGAAATTTTGATCTTTTCTTGGCATCACCTAAAGACTCAGCCAATATTTGCTTAAGCACTTTAAACATTTACGATAACCACCTCGTTGGCACCCTGACAGCGTACCAGTAGTTAACCCACAGGTTTAGGTTTTTTCTGCCACCAGCATGGCAAGGTTACGCCACCCCTGCTTAACATCTCCAAGCGTGCCCTCTTCCCGATAAACTCGCAGACGCAAGTGCTGAAAAAGCTCCAGCAGCTCTCCCTCACTCAGGCGCATGTTGGGATTTGATGGCCCACCACGGCTCACCGCAGTTTGGGTAAATGTCTGGTAAAGCAGCAACCCACCCAGACAAAGTGCATCTGCCAGGGCGGGCACCAAGGCCCTGTCAAGAAAATGGGTTACCACAATAACATCGAAACTGTTGGGTTTTGGGGGGTGCAGCGATACATCTCGAACCTGGGTATTAATGGACAGCCCCCTGATCTTTGCCTCTGATTTTACTCTATCTACAGCAACATCAGAGATGTCCCAGGCATCTACACTCAGTCTGGTTTTTTCAGCCAGGTAGAGCGCATTACCACCTCGTCCGCATGCAAGATCAAGTACGCTGCCACACCGTGGTAACAGGTGAAGATTCTCTGCCAGCACTTTGGCAGGCTTACTGACACCATCCACCTGGCTGTGGTGGTGATTCCATTTTTTCCGGGCCCTGTGGGCAGTCATATCTTTTTGCATATATAACGGAGCACCGATAAATAAAACCAGCCTTCAACCGATCACTATACTATAAATATAGCGCTATAATCGTGCCAGGCCATGTGTCAGGTCGGATTTAATATCCTCAATATCTTCCAATCCCACCGCAATCCTTACCAATCCATCACTGATACCCGCCTCGCTCCGCTGCTCTGGAGAGAGCCTGCCATGCGTTGTAGTCGCAGGGTGTGTAAGGGTTGTTTTTGTATCCCCCAGATTTGCAGTAATGGAGAGCATTTTGGCACTGTCCATCACCTTCCAGGCAGCCTCCTGTCCACCCTTAACAGTGAATGAGACAATCCCCCCCGGGCCACTCTGCTGCTTTTTCGCTAACGCATATTGTGGGTGTGATTCCAAACCTGGAAAGTAGACCTGCTTTATGGCCGGCTGGCTCTCCAGCCACTTTGCCAGCTCTGTTGCATTGCGAGAGTGTGCCTGCATGCGCAGGTTGAGTGTCTCCAACCCCTTTAAAAACACCCACGCATTAAACGGACTCAAGCTCGGGCCTGCTGTTCGCAGCACGCCATACACCTCTTCACCCACAAGTTTGGCATCGCCCACAACAGCACCGCCAATGCAACGCCCCTGTCCATCAAGGTATTTGGTTGCAGAGTGGATGACCAGGTCTGCCCCCAATGCCAGGGGTTGTTGCAGTGCTGGCGTGCAGAAGCAGTTATCAACGACCAGCAGACAATCATAGGCCTTGGCAAGATTGGATAACATCTCAATATCCACCAACTCGGTCAGCGGATTTGAGGGGGTTTCAACAAACAGCATGCGTGTATTGGGACGAATGCCTCTCTCCCAACACATTATATCTGTCTGTGGTACAAAGGTGGTGGTAATGCCAAAGCGTGTCAGATACTTTTCAAACAGTACCGTCGTTGTGCCAAATATACTGCGGGATGAGACAATATGGTCACCCGACTTCAGCAGCCCGAGAGATGTTGCAAGGATAGCTGCCATGCCTGATGCTGTTGCCACACAGGACTCCCCACCCTCCATTGCCGCCAGACGCTGTTCAAAGATTCGTACCGTGGGATTGGTAAATCGGGAATAGATATTGCCTGGCACCTCACCCGCAAAGCAGGCCGCAGCTTCTGCGGCACTATCGAAAGTGAAACTTGAGGTTGGAAAGATGGGTTCCCCATGCTCTCTTTCATGGGTGCGCTCATGCCCTACCCTTATGGCACGGGTGGCGGGACCCCAATTGTCATACTCTTGGCTCATGCCTTAACTCCAAAATCATTATAAACAGGTTATCCAGCGGGCATAAAAAAACCCGCTTGGCTATGCAGCAAAAGCAGGTCGTTCACACTCGCTTTAGCTGCATTTTTATAGCGCCCGCAATCAGAGACAAATCAGCGCTTGGAAAAAGAGTAGAGCGGTTGGGTTTCATTGTCAAGGCGGAAAGCCCTTCAAAGCATGCGGCTCAAGTGTCGCAATCATTATGTAGATCCATGCCTGCATCAGCAATACCATCCCCGCCACTCTTGGCGCTGTCATTTCGCAGGAGTTCAAGTTGTTCCAGATATTGTGGGCTTACATCACCAGTTACGTAGTCGCAGTCAAAACAGGAGGTATCAAAGCGATCAACCTTTGGGTTGCCTTCCCGTACTGCTTCAATCAGATCATCCAGATCCTGATATATCAGCCTGTCACAACCGATGGCTTGCTGCACCTCCCCTTCACTCCGCCCATGTGCAACCAACTCATGGACAGAGGGCATGTCGATACCATAGACATTGGGATGCTGCACCGGCGGCGCGGCTGATGCAAAGTAGACCTTCTTTGCGCCAACATCCCGCGCCATCTGCACAATCTGCTGTGATGTTGTGCCACGAACGATTGAATCATCTACCAGCAGCACATTTTTATCTTTAAATTCAGACTCAATGGCATTCAGTTTTTGGCGCACCGATTTCTTGCGCACCTGCTGTCCCGGCATAATGAATGTGCGCCCAATATAACGGTTTTTGATAAACCCTTCGTTGTATTTGACCCCCAGGGTAAATGCCAGTTGCAGCGCTGCCGTTCGGCTGGTATCGGGGATAGGTATCACGACATCAATGTCATTATCTGGCCAGGTGCGCTTTATCTTGTTTGCCAGTTTTTTGCCCATGCGGGAACGGGCTTTGTGCACAAAGATGTTATCAATTTTTGAATCGGGCCTGGCAAAGTAGACAAACTCGAATATGCAGGGTGAGAGCATGGTATTGGCGGCACATTGAAAGGTATGCAGGTTGCCCTGCATATCAATGAATATTGCTTCTCCCGGTGCCAGATCACGCACCAGCTCAAATCCAAGGTTATCCAGCGCCACACTCTCAGAGGCGATCATATATTCACAGCCCGCTTCTGTTTCACGTTTGCCATATACAATCGGGCGGATGCCGTAAGGGTCACGAAAACCCAGGATGCCATACCCTGCAATCATCGCCACGGCGGCATAGCCACCGCGGCAACGGCGGTGCATGCTGGCTACCGCCTGAAAGATATCCTGCTCATTGACCCGCAGTTTGCCCAACACCTGTAACTCATGTGCAAGGATATTCAGCAGGATCTCAGAGTCTGATTCGGTATTGATGTGCCGCAGATCATCCTGGTAAAGGTCGCGCTTCAGCTCATCTGAGTTGGTGAGGTTGCCATTATGCGCCAGCGCAATGCCATAGGGTGAGTTAACATAAAATGGCTGGGCCTCTGCTGACGATGAGCTGCCCGCCGTGGGGTATCGCACATGCCCAATACCCATCCGGCCTTTGAGGTTGATCATGTGCCGGGTGTGAAATACATCCCGCGCCAGACCGTTGTTCTTCCGCAGATGCAGTTTGCCATTGTGATAAGTAACGATACCGGCGGCATCCTGCCCACGGTGCTGTAGCACCAGCAAGGCGTCATACAACGACTGGTTGACCTGTTGTTGCCCTACAATTCCAACGATACCGCACATAGAAAGTTACCAGGAGAGTGGAGAGAATGAATTAATGAAGGCACTTAGACATACTTGAATTTGTCTGCAATATCCGGCGGCAAGAGATCACGCAGCCATATTGCCAGATCTTGAAAATAGCTGACCAATACAGACTCATGCCACCAGGGATCAGCTGGAATTGCCGTCAGACCCGCCAGCAGCACCGCAATGCCCACCAGCAACGCCCCGCGTGCTATTCCGAAAAAGACGCCGATCATTCGATCGGTTCCCGTAAGCCCGGTCTTTTCAACCAACTGCCCCACCAGATAGTTTATCAGGGCGCCAATAACCAGCGCTGCCACCAGCAGCAATAAAAATGCCACTCCCAGCCGCACCGACGGCACATTGATCCAGGGTTCAAAATGGGCAGCCAGCTCGCGAAAAAAGCTCCAGCTTATCCAGAATGAGAAGACCCAGGCAGCAAGCGAAAGAGCCTCCCGCGCAAAGCCACGAAACAGGCTGATAAGCGCAGAGAGGGTGATAATGCCAATAATAATATAATCAACCCAGATCAGTGTTTCCAGTAAGGGCATAGTTTAGCCTAGAAAAATCAGTTGGGGTCGCCATCCAGAAAGCAGGCACAAGTGCGAACGTCCAATGCACTCAATCTGCAGGTTTTTTCACACATTTTGAACTCACCATATATATGATCAAGGGTATCGCTCTATTTTACCTTTAAGTTTGAACCTGCGCTCAATCCGGGCACGAATGGCTTCTGCTTTTTTATGGTCAACCTCTGGCCCCACCCGCACCCGAAACACCGTCTTTCCATCCACTGATGCCTGCTCCAGAAAGGCCGATAGCTTTTTTGCCTGGAGGCGCTTCACCAGCTTGTTTGCATTGGCGCGCTTTTCAAAACTTGCAACCTGCACAACCCATGCAGATAGCCCGGTTCTGGCCTTTGGCGCAGTTTTTGCCGGCTTTGCTTCTGGCTTTGATCTGGCCGCTTTGGTGGATTCAATTGCAGATGCAGCAGGCAACAGCGGTTTTACCTCTTTGCGTGGAACGGTTCGGGTTGGGAAGTCACTCCCTGGCTGGGGAGGAATATTGCTTTTGGTAATGCTTGAGGTCACCATCGGCTCATCATCAAGCAGCATGGGCACAAAAATCACAACCAGAGCCACCAACACTACAGCGCCAACCAGCCGTTGTTTCATCTTTTCATCCACAAGTGATCCCATTCAGGCCATTTCAATCAACATATTGATATACTTGTTGTTTTGTGCTTTTATCCGGCTCACCTGCCAGGTGAACTACGCGACAAGGCGGATTGTACGCTCCACCTCGTCCAACTGCGGATTCAGGGATTATATACCCTATTTTGTTGACAGCCTTTGCAAAACATCGGCAACCGTAAAAAAAGAGCCAAAGACCAGCACCCTGTCACCCTCTGTCGCACTATCAAGCACCATCTCGTAGGCTTTCTCGACACTGGGGGCCGTATGGGTTTGAGCAGGGGTATCCAATAGATCGACCTGCCGCTGAAGCTCACTGGCAGGCAACCCCCGCTCACCCCTCAATGCAGCCAAAAACCACACATCAACATGGGGAGCCAGAGTCTGTACCACAGCAGCAACATCCTTGTCGGAGAGCATGGCAAAGAGCGCCAGTGTCCGCCCCTGGCAGGGTGATTTTTGCAGTGTATCAGCCAGTACCCGGGCGGCTGCAGGGTTGTGTGCCACATCCAATATCAGCTCAACCGGGCCCGGGATCACCTGAAAGCGTCCTGCCAGCTCTATACGTTGTAATCCCTGGGATATCGCCTCGAAGCTGACATCAATCTTATCTGACAACAGGGTGATCACCTGCAACACGGCTGCTGCATTTTGCAACTGGCAGGTTCCCGCCAGGGCTGGGGCTGGCAGCCCCTCAATATATTGTTCAGCCCCCTGCCAGGACCAGTCACCCGCCCCGCCTACAGTAAAGCCAAAATCACGCCCCGCTACCGCCAATGGCGTGTTGAGCTCTGCCGCATACCGCAGCAGGGCACGCTGGGGGTTCATGCCCGCAAACACCGCAGGTCTGTTTGCACGCAGGATGCCCGCCTTCTCCAGCGCGATCTGCTCCAGGTCATCACCCAGCCAGTCGGTATGATCAAGCGCTATGCTGGTAATCAGGGCGACATCAGGGGAGATGATGTTGACGGCATCCAGTCGACCACCCAGCCCTACTTCAAGGATTACAATATCCAGCTCACTGCGAGCGAAAATATCCAGCGCAGCCAGGGTGCCAAATTCAAAGTAGGTCAGTGAAGTGTCGCCGCGCGCCTGATCAATCCGTTCGAAGGCCTGACAGATGGCACGGTCGCTCACCTCTTCCCCGTCAATACGAATGCGTTCGTTATAGCGCAACAGATGGGGTGAGGTATAACTGCCGACCCGATGGCCCGCCGCACGCAGAATGGCATCCAGCATGGCCACGCAGGAACCTTTGCCGTTGGTGCCGGCAACGGTAACTACCGTGGCAGGAAAATGGTGGGGGTAGAGGCGTTGCCAGACAGCGGCAACCCGATCCAGCCCCAGTTCAATGGAAGAGGGGTGGAGCCGGACCTGCCAATCCAGCCAACCCTTCAGGCTTTGGAATCGCATGGCGACAGAGGTAGACCCTAGAGCGCGCTATTGCTGCTCTTCACTCTCCTCTGGAGCAACGGGTTGCTGCTGCTCTTGCTCTTGAGGTGCGCCCTCCTCCCTCTTTGGCTCCGGGACAGGCTGATTGGTCAACATGGCCAATATATTGGCCATGCGGTCTCGCATATCCCGCCGATCCACAATCATATCAATCGCGCCCTTCTCCAGCAGAAACTCACTCCGCTGAAAGCCCTCGGGCAGTGTTTCTCGCACCGTCTGCTCAATGACGCGCGGCCCGGCAAAACCAATAAGCGCGCCCGGCTCGGCCACATTGATATCACCCAGCATCGCCAGGCTGGCAGAGACTCCACCCATTGTCGGATCAGTCAACACCGAAATAAAGGGGAGACCCCGGTCAGCCATGCGCCGCAGTGCCGCACTGGTCTTGGCCATCTGCATCAGCGAGAAGAGGGACTCCTGCATGCGCGCACCGCCACTGGCAGAGAAGCAGACCAGTGGTATGCCATGCTCCTGGGCAACATCTGCCGCCCGGACAAAGCGCTCCCCAACCACAGAGCCCATGGAGCCGCCCATAAATTTAAACTCAAAGGCGGCGACCACCACCCCCATGCCCTGTAACTGACCACGCATGCAGACCATCGCATCGGTCTCGGATGTGCTCTTTTGGGCCTGAGTCAGGCGATCCCGGTATTTTTTGCTGTCTTTGAATTTGAGTGGATCGGCAGGGGCCAGCTCGGCGCCAATCTCTTCACGCCCCTCGGGATCCAGAAAGCTATCCAGCCGACGCCGTGCGCCAATGCGGTTGTGGTAGGCGCATTTGGGACAGACATCCAGGTTGCGCTCCAGCTCTGCGCGATACAGAACCGCAGAGCAGCCGGGGCATTTTGCCCAAAGACCTTCAGGTACTGCCCCTTTTGTGCCGCCTTCGGTGCGAATGCGGCTGGGCATCAACTTTTCAAACCAGCTCATCTGTTAAACCGTATCATGTTGGATTATTGGCATCTTAGATCAATGGTTGGCATCCATTGCCTGACGCATCTCTGCAAGCAGTTCGGCCAGCGCCGGTGCAATGGCGTCGGGTCTGTCAGCCAGCGCCTCAACCCGGGAGACCAGGGCGCTGCCGACAACCACGGCATCCGCCACCTTTGAGACCGCCGCTGCGGTTGCAGCATCTTTTATACCGAAGCCTACTCCAATCGGCAAATCGGTTGTGCGGCGAATCTCATTCAGCTTCTGCTCAACCCCGGCAATATCCAGGTGGCTGGCACCTGTCACCCCCTTCAGAGAGACATAATAGACAAAACCGCTTGCGGTCTTGCAGATGGTCTCAATGCGCGCCCCGACCGTGGTCGGCGCAATCAAAAAGATGGCGTCCAGCGCATCTCTGTTGAGAGCCAGTAGCAGCTCACCCGCCTCTTCAGGCGGAATATCAACGGTTAGCGCGGCATCGACGCCCGCCTCTGCCGCAGCTGCGCCAAAGGCCTCGTACCCCATCATCTCAATCGGATTGAGATAGCCCATGAGTACCACCGGGGTCTGTGCATTATCCACCCGAAATTCCCGCACCATCTCCAGCACATCACGCAGGCTGGTGTGGTGAACCAGCGCCCGCTCGCTGGCACGCTGAATGACAGGGCCATCCGCCATCGGGTCAGAGAAGGGGACACCCAGCTCGATAATATCAGCACCCGCTTCAACCATGGCATGCATGAGGGATACGGTGATCCCAGGCTTTGGGTCACCTGCCGTAACATAGGGGATCAGCGCCTTGCGACCATGGGCGCGCAGGGATTTGAATATAGCGGCAATACGGCTCATATCTCGATCCCCTCCAGTGCAGCCACGGTGTGGATATCTTTATCGCCACGGCCTGAGAGGTTGACCAGAATGATCTGATCCCTCTCCAGGGTGGGGGCCAGCTTTGCCGCATAGGCCAGGGCGTGGCTGGACTCCAGCGCCGGAATGATCCCTTCGACACGGGTCAGCGCATGGAAGGCGGCCAGCGCCTCACTGTCGGTCACGGCAACATATTGCGCTCGCCCGCAATCTTTGAGCCAGGCATGCTCTGGACCGACACCGGGGTAGTCCAGCCCGGCAGAGATGGAGTGGGTCTCGATGATCTGGCCATCATCGTCTTCCATCAGATAGGTGCGGTTTCCGTGCAGCACGCCGGGGCGGCCCGCACAAAGCGGCGCCGCATGGTTGCCTGTCTCCAGACCATCCCCTGCGGCCTCAACACCGTAAATGGCCACTGCTTTGTCATCCAGAAAGGGGTAGAAGAGGCCGATGGCGTTGGAGCCACCGCCCACGCAGGCGACCAGTGCATCGGGCAGGCGGCCGGTTTGCTGCTGCATCTGCTGCCGCGCTTCGCGGCCGATAATGGCCTGAAAGTCACGCACCATGGCAGGATAGGGGTGAGGGCCAGCCACGGTTCCAATAATATAGAAGGTGTTGTCGATATTGGTTACCCAGTCACGCATCGCCTCATTCAGGGCATCTTTCAGCGTCTTTGAGCCCGACTCCACCGCACGCACCTCCGCCCCCAGCAGACGCATGCGGTAGACGTTGGCCTCTTGCCGGACGATATCCACAGCGCCCATGTAGACCACGCACTCCAGCCCCAGTCTGGCTGCCACCGTTGCCGTGGCAACACCGTGCTGACCCGCACCTGTCTCGGCAATGATTCGGGTTTTTCCCATACGTTTGGCCAGCAGCGCCTGACCGATGGTGTTGTTGACCTTGTGCGCGCCGGTGTGGTTCAGATCTTCGCGCTTGAGGTAGATCTGCGCACCGCCCAGTTCGCGGCTCCAGCGCCCGGCATGGTAGACGGGGGATGGCCGCCCCACATAATGCGCCAGGTCGGCATCCAGTTCGGCCAGGAAGCTCTTGTCATGCAGGTATTTTTCATAGTTCAGCCGCAGCTCCTCCAGGGCCTGCATTAGGGTCTCGGCGACAAAAACCCCACCATAGGGGCCAAAATGACCCTGTTCGTCGGGCTGATTGAAATAGGTTTCTCGATTACTGGTTGGCACGCTCAACTCCACACATAAAGGCCGCAATCTTGTCGGCATCCTTGATGCCCTTTTGTCGCTCTACTCCACCGCTGACATCCACGGCATAGGGGTTTACCTGCTGGATGGCAGAGACTATATTCTCCGCCGACAGGCCGCCGGCCAGCACAATCCTGGGGGCCAGTTCAGCCGGTACGCTGCTCCAGTCAAAGGTTGCACCCGTGCCGCCCGGCTTGCCTGGCTGATAGGCATCCAACAACAGGGCCGAGGCATCAGCATACATCTTTTCGATGGTATGCAGATTGGTATCTTCCCGCATGCGCACCGCTTTTATCCAGGGGCGGCCATGCCCACTGCAATCATCCGGGGTTTCATTGCCATGAAACTGGATCAGATCAATGGGCACCCGGTTCAGCACTGCTGCAATCCCCTCCTTTGTTGCATCCACAAACAGCGCCACCACGGTTATAAAAGGGGGTAGCCGGCGCACAATGGCGGCGGCCTGTGCTATCGTTACAGCCCGTGGGCTGGGCGGATAGAAGACCAGGCCAATGGCATCTGCACCCCATCGTATTGCTTCCAGTGCATCCTGTTCGCGGGTAATGCCGCAGATTTTAACCCGTGTTCTCATAAGCCGGTAGAAGATACAGGATAGCTGGCAACAGAAAAAGCCGTTTTAGAGAATTAATTCCGGAGGCTCCGGGATCTCAAACTCTGGAGGGTATCCCACATGCATCAGGTAGAGTCCCTCGGGCGGTGCCGTGACGCCCCCTTTGGTTCGGTCGCACCGTTCCAGTATCTCTTTTGCCCAGGCCACCGGCTGATCACCACGCCCTATCGCCATCAGTACACCTGCAAGATTACGCACCATGTGATGCAGGAAGGCCTGCGCCTCAACATCAATAATAACCCGGTCACCCTGGCGAGTGACATCCAGACGAGAAACGGTGCGCACCGGGCTGTGCGCCTGGCAACCCAGTGCCCGGAATGAAGAGAAATCATGGCTGCCTACCAGTGGTTGTGCCGCCTCATGCATTCTCTCTGCATCCAGCGGGCGATGGCTCCAGACCGCGCGGTTGCAATAGAGACTGGAGCGGCTCATGCGGTTGAGGATGAGATAACGGTAGGCACGGCTGGTGGCAGAAAAGCGGGCATGAAACAGCCCGTCAACCTGCTTTGCCCAGGTAACATTCACATCAGATGGAAGATTGCAGTTGGCTCCCAGAATCCAGGAGCGGGGGCTGCGCTCTGCCGCTGTTTCAATATGGACAACCTGCCCCACAGCGTGTACCCCGGTATCTGTACGCCCGGCACAGTGCACCCTGACCGGCGCGTTGGCCACCGATGCCAGCGCCTTCTCCAGCTCTTCCTGCACGGTGCGCACACCGCTCTTTTGCATTTGCCACCCACAAAAGCCGGTGCCGTCATATTCAATACCCAATGCAATTCGCTGCATCACTTTTTACTCACCGCAGAGGATCTTGAACCTCTAATAAATATATAGAAAAAGGCGCACAATGTGCGCCTTTTGGCTTAACCACAAGAGTAAATTTTTATGAGAAACGATCCAGCAGCTCCTGCGCGTCCCTCTTTTGTGCATCGTCGCCCTCGTTCAGCACCTCATCCAGGATACTGCGGGCACCCTCTTCATCACCCATCTCTACGTAGGCGCGTGCCAGATCAAGTTTGGTATTAATCTTGTCTATCTCATCTGGCTCCTCTGCCAGTTCAGAGAGAGGTTCACCAATTAGCAGGTCTTCATCAGAAGCCAGGGGTTCAATAGCCTCACCCTCAGATGCGCCTGATTCAGCATCATCCAGCACTAACCCATCTGTCTCAAGCGTCTCACTGGGCAACTCCTGCTGCTCCAGCTCCAGGCTCTCCTCCATAAAATCATCGATAGAGAGTGATTCGTCCAGGCTACTGAGCTCCTCTAGCTCAGCACCTAAATCACCTCTCTCCAACGCATCATCCAATGGCAGATTATCACCATCAGGCATCTCTTTACCTATTGGCTCATCGACAAGGCTGGAAAGCTCAGCGGCCAGATCCTCCGACCCCCCCAGTAGTGCTTCTGAATCACTGGCCAGCACACTCTCACCCTCATCAAGTGTATCAGCTTCAAAGGGATCGCCCAGATCCAGCCCATCCAGATTTAGCGACTCTTCCAGCTCACTCATTTCTGTATCCGCATCCAGCTCAGAAACGGAGGCATCACCAGGCAGCTTTGTCGATATATCCAGTAATGCATCATCCAGTTCAGCATCAGCATTGATTTCAGCAATATCTGCACTCAATAGTGCATCGTCAGAATCAGAACTCTTTTTCTCAGAATCCAATCCCAGGTTCAGGTCAAAATCCAGCTCATCATCCTCTAAAAGTGCTGAAATTGACCCCTCTTTCTGATCCAGATCCGCATCAGCATCCATATCAAAATCTGCTGTCAGCTCACTCAAATCCATTAAGTCAAGATCCTCACCCCCTTCATCCGCTACAGCTTCAGACGCTGCTTCCACATCAGCAGCTGGCGGCTCTACAGCGCCTGTTTCTTCAGCATCTGCAAACAGCTTGTGCCCTGGGTTCAGTTGATGCCCCATTGCAACCACTTGCTGCCAGGCTTCAGGATCTACTTGTCCACTGTTTTTTGCAGCCAATATTTCAGCAGTTTCAGTAAACGCCTGCTCATTTTTGGTGACAAAAAGAATCTCAAGCAACTTTAAATGGCTTTTTATCTGCTCTGGATCGCGGTCAATCGCCTGGCGCAGCAACTCTTCAGCCTGTTGATAGCGCCCATAGGCAATATAGACATCGGCCTCTGCAACCGGGTCGACCTCGCCTGTGTCGTCTTGCAGAACATCCATCTCACTATGTGAAAATTCACTTAGAAAGGATGTCTCTGTGGCCTCGGACATGCCTGTTTCCGTATCATCAGCCGGGCTGCCCAGAGACTCGGTATCCCCCCCTTGGGTATCAATAAGGATGCTCTCTTCAAACTCTTTACTTTCAGCATTGCGGCGCCGCGCAAGCAGTAAAAGCAGCAACAAGATGGCAAGGCCCCCTCCTGCTGCTGCAATCATGTTGTTTTCGAGCAGGCCTTTGAGCGTATCGAAAATTGATACGGTGGATGCAGGCTCGGAGACTTCAGGCGCTGATGTTGGTTGAGTTGCTGTCTTCTGCGGAACAGGGGGGCTTTCCTGTGATGCCTTATCCGCAATCTCTATCTCCTCTGCACCTGATGCCTCATCCTCTATATCTACAATCTCCAGCTCTTCTTCATCGTCTCCCACCGTCTCCAATTCAATATCGACCACAGCCTCTGCCGCAGGCACTTCAGCGATCTCTGGAGCAGCATCCACTTCAGATTGGCTCAGCTCATTTTGCAGGCGTGCAAGCTGCTCATTTCTTACCACAAGCAGGTTTTCCAGATCTGTAAGCTGACTCTCCAGCTGCGATACCTGGGAGCTCAGGTCATTGCGCTCCTGTTTGGCACTTTCGAACTGCTCCCTGGCAAGGATGAGCTCATTTTCGAGCCTGGATGTAATCTCTTCCGTGCCATCACCCTCACTCACCCCCCCTTTACCCTCCCCCTCAGGGCGAACAGAGGCAAGCTCCAGCTTGCTGGCAGGTGGCGACTGTTTTTTATCGGTGGCCGCTTCAGGCTCTCCCCCTGTATCAGTTGCCGCCACAGTTGCCCGATCTGCTTTCCACGCTGCAACCTGGTTACTGAACTCGGCTCTGGCCTCGCGCACAGAGAGGAGATCAATCTCCTCCTGGGTGGGCATGCGCAAAATTGAACCGCGCTTGAGGTTGTTTACATTTTGTCTTGTGAAGGCCTGAGGATTCTTGCGCTGCAGCGCCATCATCATCTGCTCTACTGTGGCACCTTGCGGTTTTGTCTCGCTGGCAATCCTCCACAAAGATTCGTTGGCCATGACCGGGCCATACTCATCTACAGCCGTGTAGGAGAGCGTGGCATCCGTAGCCGATTCAGGCTGTTGCTCCTGCGCTGTTGCTGGAGGGGACTGCTCAGGCAAGGGTTGCCGCACAGCCCTGGCCACAGGGGCAGAAGGCGCTGTGGCAGGGACTTTTACAGGTGCAGGTTTGCGATCCAGCGTAACAGGCGGATCCAGCAGTACGGTGTATTCACGTACCAGCCGTCCTTTTGCCCAATTTACTTCGATAAGGAAATTTAAAAATGGCTCACGTATTGCCTGCCGGGTAGTCACATGAATAACAGGCTTGCCCTCAGCATTGAGATCAGGCTTGTAGCGCAGCTTGGTCAGAATAAAAAGCCTCTCCACGCCAGCCCGCTCAAAGGCTTCGGGTGTTGCCAATGTTACCTTCACGCCATCCAGCTCATCAGCTTTCACTGAGAGCAGATCAATTTTGGCATCAAATGCCTGGTTCAATGCAGACTCCAGGTGAATCTCACCCAGACCCAATGCAAAAGCACCGGCAGGTACAAATAGCGCGGTTGATATCAATAGCAAGGCCAGCTTTCTAACCATCTCTTCTCCCCATTTTCCATTTCCCTTCTTCTTTTAAGGAGAAATTGGACGCCCATGACGGCTGTAGAATTTTTGTCTCTGAAAAACCGACAGAGCACACTGTAGAATAGACATAACATTTATTCGCTAACTATAGCTTACAAATAGTCTTTTACCAGAATTTCAGCGATCTGAACACTATTTAAAGCCGCCCCTTTGCGCACATTGTCAGAGACCACCCACATATCCAAACCACAGGGGTGGGAGATATCCTCCCGGATGCGCCCTACAAAAGTAGCGTCCTTGCCTACAGAATCTGTAACTGCAGTTGGATAACCGCCATCGCAACACTCATCGATAACGGTGACCCCCGCTGCCTGGGCCAGTAATGCCCTGGCCTCTTCAGCTCTGATTTTTTTGCGCGTTTCAATATGAAGCGCTTCAGAGTGTCCGTAGAAAACGGGGACACGAACAGCGGTGGGATTAACCAGGATGGCATCATCCCCCATGATTTTCCGTGTCTCCAGCACCAGCTTCATCTCTTCGCGGGTATAGCCATTCTCTTGAAAGAGATCAATCTGAGGCAGCACATTGAAGGCAATCTGCTTGGGATAGAGATCCGCATCCACTGACTTCATATTGAGCAGATTAGCGGTCTGCATCGCCAGCTCTTCAATGCCCTCTTTGCCAGAGCCTGAAACGGCCTGATAGGTGCAGACATTGATACGCATGATCCCAACCGCATCGTAGATGGGCTTAAGAGCGACCACCATCTGAATGGTTGAGCAGCCGGGATTGGCAACAATACCCTGGTGGCAGTAACCGGCTATCGCCTCCGGGTTTACCTCAGGCACCACCAGTGGTATATCTGCCTCATAACGAAAGCAGGGTGTGTCATCAATGACGACACAGCCCGCATCAACGGCCTTGGGGACAAATGCTTTAGAGATGCCGCTTCCAGCAGAAAAGAGCGCCAGCTCGGCCTTGCTGAAGTCAAAGTCATCCAGCGCCTCAACCTTCAGCCAGCGATTGCCAAACTCCACCTTTTTCCCCACGGAACAACTGCTCGCCAGCGCATAGATCTTGCCCACTGGGAATTTACGCTCAGCGAGAATAGAGAGCATGGCTTCACCCACCGCTCCCGTAGCCCCAACAACTACCAGATTAAACTTCCTGCCCATTGGCTGCCCAATCACCTCAAAATTATAGATTTGTTGTCTTCCACTGAAGTTTTACGCTTTAGAAATGGCCCAAAAAAACCGGGCAGTCGCTTAAGTGTCTTCTGGCATCATAATCAGGCGGCTTCCAGCAGCCCAGATTCTTCAGAGTATGCCTGATCTGGCGTCATTCTCAAACTCTGGTGTTTTCGTTCAGCCTAGTACTCCATCAAGGTAATAATTTGGGGTGCAGCCGGTCAGGAAGCGGTTAGCTGCCAGGCGCGCGCGCAGGACTAGCCATAGCTAATTCAAGGGAGCGCAACAACGCAGATGACCGCTTCCTGGCCGGCCCGAAGGGAGCGCCCCAAACCGGCCAATGCCGCGTTGCATCCCTTGAAAAGGG
>WFXD01000088.1 GCA_015490795.1 Gammaproteobacteria bacterium | reverse complement strand
CCCTTGTCTACCTGTAGCAGCGGCTTTTGCAGCCGCAAAAGTGTGAACTCTGTTCAAGTTTTCCCCCCTGAGTCCGAATACTCTAGGTAACAAGGCTCACCTGTAGCGCATCTGTTTTTAACGACTTGTCGCACATTTTGGCCATAACTTAGGAATGATTATCCATGATGCAGTCAAAAAACAGCAGAGGGTTCACGCTGATTGAATTAATGGTAACGCTGGCTGTTGCAATCATTATTCTTGCAGTAGCTGTACCATCATTCCGCAGTACAACCCATAGCACAAGAATGACAGCACAGGTTAACGCCTTCGCTTCGTTTCTGATGCTGGCACGCGCTGAGGCCGTTAAAAGGCAGCGCAATATTACAGTTGCCAGTGTGGCCGGGGCGGGCAGTAATGAATGGGGTGGTGGTGCACAAATGAGAGATGCCAGTGATGTCATTGCAACACTGGATGCATTCAATGGCAATATCACAATGGATAGTGATGCTGGTGTCACTGCCATCACCTTTATTCCACGCGGATATGCCAACCCTGCAGTGGCTGGAAATTTTAATGTGTGTGAAACCAGTTCCAATGAAGATGGCCGCCAGTTCATGATCACTGCTACAGGCAAGGTAATACTTATTACCCGCAGTTTCCCCTGTTCGTAACAGAAAGAGATCATAGCAATGAAACACAATATTACATCTCAATCAGGCTTTACTCTCGTAGAGGTGCTGGTAGCTACAGTTGTTTTGTCACTTGGGCTGCTGGGGTTGGCAGGGATGCAGACGGCATCCATGCGTTATAACCAGGATGCCTATATAAGGAGCCAGGCTGTTGCTGTAGCCAATGACATTATTGACAGAATGCGGACAAATCAAGATGGAGTGATAGCAGGCAACTATGATGCCGTTGATTCAAGAAATGCTGTTCCAGGGGATCAGGGGTGTTCAACAGCCCCCTGCACACCCGCGCAAATTGCCAGTCAGGATATTCGCGAATGGACGGATCACTTTCAGGATGTTTATGGATTAGGCACGGCCTACGCTCCCACCTTGCCAGCAGGTGCATTCGGGACCGTCACTAATAATGCGGGAACCTACTCAGTGGTTATTACCTGGAATGAAACGGGAGCATTGAATAGCACAGGAGATGATTCAACAACCCAGACATTCACTATTGAGATGGTACTTTGAGATGAGACATGCATCCGGTCAACGAGGGTTTACTCTGGTAGAGCTGATGATCAGCCTGGTGCTCAGCATGCTTGCAGCAATAGGGGTTATTGGCCTCTTTTCCAGCCAACACCAGACTTTTCGCTCTACCAGCGCTATCAGTGATCTGCAGGAGACAGGGCGTATTGCACTGGATATCTTGTCACGGGACATTCGCATGGCGGGTTACCAGGGATGCACTCGGCATCAACCAGATCCAAATGACCCGAATTCCACCAGTCAGATCTCTTTAGTAACAGCAGCAGGCACGGTCGAATATCCATTTCGTGATGTAGCTATAAGAGGCTATGACACATCAGCCCCGGGATGGGCGGATGGTGCTGATGCTGATATTCAACGCATTGCCAATCTTGTAATTGCAGGAACAGATGTGATTGCAATACAGTTTGCTGATACTCAGGAGTCCCAGCCAACTGGTGATATAGCCAGTAATGCTGGAACAGTAACATTGGTTAATGGTGAGATTTCATCACAAATTCTTAATGGTGAACGGTTTATTATCACTGATTGCACAAAAGCCAATATTGTTACAAGAACCAATGACCCCATTACCGGCGGAGGTCCATTAACATTTGACGGCACACTTACGGATAGCTTTGCTGCAGATGCCAGCATTCTTAAATTTAATAACAACATCTATTTCGTAGGCAATACAGCGCGCACACTGCCTGACGGCACACCTGTTAGCGCGCTCTTTTTGACAACTGGTGCAGTTGATGCCTCAGGTGCCCCTATAGTCACAGAGCTTATGGCCGGTGTTGAAAACATACAGTTCATGTATGGCAGAGATCTCTCTGGCAGCATGCAGTTTAACTCTGCAGCAGATGTTACAGCCGCAGGTTTCTCGGATATTGTTTCTGTAAATATTGGAGTGCTTGCCTCATCAACAGAGCTGGTAAGAATGGATGACGACGCAACAAGCTATACCCTTGCAGGCATTACAATAGCCTCAGCAGGAGCAGCCGCACATGGCAACGACAGGCGCATGCGTCGCAGATTCAATACGGCAGTTAACATCAGAAATCGCCGCACGAGGTTATAGTCATGAATAGCACGATAGCAAGGCAAGAGGGTGCCATTTTGGTTACTACGCTCATTATTCTGCTGCTGCTTACAGTACTTGCAACCAGCTCGTTTCAATCATCGACAATGCAGGAGAAGATGGCAGCGGCATCAGCCCAGCACTCCATTGTCTTTCAAACTGCTGAAAGCGCAGTGGAAGATATATTGAATGATGATGCTAATTTCGCCAATGCATCATTGACATCAGCCACGCTGGATATAACGCCAGGGTTCACTGCCACAACACTGGCCACAGCATCAGGCACTATCCGGCAGAGAGATCTAACCAATATTCAAAATGGATATTCAATTGTACAGAATAGTGGATTTGTAGCTTATGTGTTTGAAGTTACAGGCAGAGGCAGAATGCAGCGTGACTCCACTATTGTATCAGAGTCAAATGTAGCCCAAGGCATCCAATGGGTTGCTCCAAGATAAACCACATATCGGGAAGGTGCAGTATGTTTAACAATACACACAAAGCGCGCGCTTTAGTTGGCGGACTGCTCTATTCATTAGTTGTTGGGTCTCCGCTCTATGCTGATGATACAGAGGTTTTTTTTGGTTCTCCACCCTCTGCAGAAACGGTGCATCCCAATGTGTTGTTTATCCTTGACAGCTCAGGTTCAATGGGTACCGGTGTTTCGGGAACTTCATTAAACCGTATGGAAAACATGAAGCTCGCACTGCATGGCCTGCTCAACAGCGTTACCAATGTCAATATAGGCCTGATGCGGTTCAACAATCCTGGCGGCCCCATCCTGTTTCCTGTGAGCTATGTTGATGAGGGCATGAGTACTGCTGCACCAGAAGAGTCAGGTGGTTCAATTACCGCCACCATTACGGAAAGCAATAATGATGCAGAGGAGGTTGGCGCCCTCATGACAATGAGCCTGGTAAGCACACATTTAGAGATGGCCTATGGTGCATCCGGTGGAGCACAAACCACTATTACAAGTAAAATCGATAACAAATATGATGATTTGGAAGAGTACCTTTCTGGTGGCATATCAAAATGGGGTAAATGGTGGAACATGGAGAATGACCAGATCAACGGCTTGCGTTTTAAAGAGATGACCATTCCCCCTTTTGCCACTATCAACAGTGCAAAAATAAAGTTTACAGCCGTAAAAAGCGATTCAAAGGATGTCAAGCTTCGTTTCTTTGGTGATGATCAGGGCGACTCCCCCCAGCTCAATGAGAGTAATCCACCCTCTAATCGTGTACAAACCACCGCTGCTGTAACCTGGGAGCCTGCTGCATGGATAAAGAATGACGAGTACTACACACCCGATCTATCTCCTATTGTGCAAGAGGTTATCAACCGTGGTGACTGGGCCTCAGGCAACCATATAACATTCATCGAGACTTATGTCTCAGGCAGCGGTTCGGACCCCAAAAGAAGAGCGCATCGTTATAACAGCAGTGCCAGTAAAGCAGCAGAGCTGGAGGTCACCTATACAGCAGCGCCACCAGAATCCCAAAAAGTTGGACTGCGCTTTGCAAGTGTTGCTATTCCGCAGGGTGCCACTATTTTGAGTGCGGCCATAGAGTTCACCGCGGTGCAGTCTGCCTCTGATACGGTTTCTCTGACAATAAAAGGTATGGATGATGATGATGCGGCAATCTTTGGCTCCGGAGCCGGAGACATCAGCATGCGTGCAAAAACAGCTAACAGTGTTACCTGGACACCAGGCGCCTGGACCAGTGATGAAACCTATCAGACAGATGATCTCTCTGCCGTTGTGCAAGAGATTGTAGATCGAACAGGATGGTGCGGAAACAATGCAATGGCATTTGAGATTTCAAGCGCGGTTACTCATAACCGGGTTGCATACAGCTACGATGGTGACCCAACCAAAGCACCTGTTTTAAAGATTACCTATGACCCGGATTCTGTCCCTGCAAGTGGTGGATGTGTCAATGAGTGGCTCTACTACCGTGTAGATGATTCGAATAATGATGCAGAAGAATACAGCAGCGGTGGCATGTCGCTTACTGGCACAATTTTCAATATCGACCCAGACCAGGTCAATGGTGTGCGCTTTGAAGATGTTCGTATAAATCAAGGTGCACTGATTCTTGATGCCAGACTACAGTTCACAGCAAAAAGCAGTGATACGGGCAGCATGACCATCACAATAAAAGGTGAAGACAGTGGTAATTCAGATGCCTTTTCATCCTCATCTCAAAACATCAGCAGTCGGCCTACAACAGGATCCGTTGACTGGTCACCAACAAACTGGAGTGCAAACAACACCTACGAATCACCCAACATCAAGAGTTTGATTCAAGGGATTGTTAATCATGGCTCCTGGTTGCCCGGCAATGATCTGGCATTGATTATTGAGGCATCCGGCACAAGAGATCGCCGTGCCTACACGTATGACTCGTCTGCAGGCGGTGCTGTGCTCCTGAAGATAAAGGTTCAGTTTGGTGGAGTATTTGATGGGGTAACCTATACGGTTCGTGACAAACTGCGTGATCTTGTTGATAGTTTTACTCCAGGGGGGATGACCCCTATTGTTGATACACTCTATGAGGCCGCTCAATACTACCGTGGTGGTGATGTCCTCTATGGTAAAGCTCGTGGCAATCAGCAAAAACGTGGGCGTGTCAGCCACCCTGCATCCTATACAGGTGGCGTGGTTAATCGTGATGCAGGGTGCACCGATGCTGATCTGAACTCCAGTGCCTGTTATAGCGAAAATATTACAGGTGCCCCGGTCTATAAAACACCTATTACAGACCAGTGCCAATCCAGCCATATCGTTCTGCTGACAGATGGACAGGCTAACAGCAACCACTCTGAGAGCTTGATTACAGGATTAACAGGGGGCAGCTGTGCAAGTGCGGATGACGGAGAAAAATGTGGCCGTGAACTTGTTGAATGGATGGCCACCACTGACCAGTCAGCAGATGCAGGGCCATTGGCGCTCTCTGGAAAACAGAGCATTAGAACCTACACCATTGGCTTTAACCTTGATGAAGGCGGCCAAGCCACAGCGGTTAATTTTCTTAAAGACCTTGCCCAGGTTGGTGATGGTGAGTATCACACAGCCTCTACAGCTGCTGAGCTGACGACGGTATTCCAGAACATCATTCGTGAAATTCTATCTGTCGATACAACCTTCGTAGCACCTGGTGCAACGGTCAATCAGTTCAATCGATTGGCACATAGAAATGAGGTCTATTTTTCACTCTTCAAACCTTCTGACTCAACACGCTGGCAGGGGAACATGAAACGTTATGGGCTGTATGGAAGCAAGACAGAACCAACCAGAATTGTTGATGTTGATGGTGCCGATGCGGTGGATGGCTCAACCGGACAATTTAAAACAACTTCCAAAAGCTGGTGGTCAGCAGAGATTGATGGTAACTCGATTGTTGAGGGTGGTGCTGCCTCTGTACTGCCCACATCCGCAAGCCGCACTCTCATCACCAATGCGGCAGATCTCAGTATATTGACGCTTCACGAATCTACTGCTGATATTACAAAGGAGGTGCTTGGTATTGAAGGCGAAACGGATGCCTACAGAGAGACGCTTATAAAATGGGCGCGCGGCATTGATGTAAAGGATGAGGATAAAGATGGCAATAGTACAGAAGACCGCATGCAAATGGGAGACCCACTGCACTCTCGCCCCATCATTATTACCTATGGAGGTACGGATGAGAGCCCGGATTCAACTGTATTTGTAGGTACAAACGAAGGCTTTTTGCATGCCATCAATACTACAACAGGTGTTGAAGAGTTTGCATTTATACCACAGGAGTTACTGGCCAATCTTAATGGGCTGTATGTAAATTCAGCTGCGGTAAAACACACCTATGGTCTCGATGGACAGATTACTGCCTGGGTCAACGATGCCAACAATGACTTGGCTATATCCAAAACTGATGGCGATAGTGTCTATATCTATTTTGGGATGCGTCGTGGTGGCAATTTCTACTATGCGCTGGATGTAACAGACCGTGCAGCTCCTACGTTGAAATGGAAGATCCAGGGTGGAGTCTATCCCTTTGAAGAGCTTGCACAGACATGGTCGGCACCCTTTCATGCCAAAATCGATGTTGGCGGTACGGTAACCGATGTCCTCATCTTTGCTGGTGGATATGATACAAACAATGATACAAATACAGTACGCACACCAGATGCTGAAGGCCGAGCCATATTTATTGTCAATGCAACAACAGGTGCCCTGATCTGGTCTGGTGGAGCAGGTGTCAGCTTCACTAAAAACTTTACTGATATGATCTACAGCATTCCATCAGATATCAGCATCATTGATATCGATCTGGATGGCAAAGCGGATCAACTCTATGTCGGTGATATGGGTGCGCAGCTATGGAGATTTGATATCCATCATGGCCAATCCGGGGAGTCACTTGTTAGCGGCGCTGTAATTGCCGACCTCGGTGGCTCCACAGCTCAGGAGAACAGGAAATTCTACTATGCGCCTGATGTTGCGCTTCATAGCAAAAGTGGCTACAAATCACTTTCGCTATCTATTGGATCAGGCTGGCGTGCTCACCCATTGGATACTGTAGTTGAAGACAGGTTTTATAATATCCGCCTGACAGACATATATGGCCCGCCTCTTGATGATGATGGCAATCCTGATTATCCAGTAGCCTATACAGAGTCAAACCTCTACGACGCTACAGCCAATCTTATCGGTGAAGGTAATGCAACAGAAAAAGATGCCGCCAACGCCAGCTTAGGGGCAACGAAAGGTTGGTATATAAAGCTGGAAGATAGTGGAGAGAAGGTCTTGAGCAATTCCATAACATTCCAGGGCTCTATATTCTTTACAACCTACGCGCCACTGGCTCCCACCTCGGCCTGTAGTGCTGCGCTGGGTGGTGGCTATCTCTATATAGTAAATGCATGGGATGCCACGCCGGTTTTGAACCTTGATGGTCTTGGTGATGCTGACAACCTGACCAAGGATGATCGCAGAAGACAACTTGGGCGTATGGGCATTCCGCCTTCACCGCAGATCATGATGCCTGATGGAGGCGACCCGGTTGTTCTTGTCGGGCCTGAGACATATAGCCCTCCTGAACAAGAGGTCAGCAGCAGAATATATTGGAGAGAGGTAGTGGATTGATCACTTCTCCAGTATCCATGCGAGTGGCCTGCAAGCAGGTTACTCGCATAACTGTTTATCCTATATGCAAACCCCGGTGTGCCGCCCGGACAAGAGGAGGAGAAATGAAAGCAAGGCAACGTGGATTTTCACTGATCGAGCTGATGGTTGTTGTGGCTATTCTGGGAATAGTGGCTGCTCTGGCCTATGCATCCTATCAGGGCAGTGTGCTGCAATCCCGGCGCTCACTGGGCACGCAGGCACTGCTTGAAACCGGGCAGCGGCTTGAACGCTGTGCCACCGTAAACCTCTCCTATGCTGCAGCAAATTGCGCTGTAACACTGCCATTTGATGCGCCAGTAAACGCTACAAACCGTTACTACAGAATCTCCATTTCCAACCGTGGTGCGAGTACATATACACTAACGGCTGATGCAATCAATGCCCAGGCAGCCGATACGGACTGCGCATCAATGAGCCTCACCCACTTGGGAGCAAGAACCCCTGCAAACTGCTGGTGAGTTTGATTTGCTGTAAGGCCAGCTGCCACAACGAAATGGTTGCCTCAGGGGGGGCAGGGTGTGGTGGATGGCAAGTGGAGCGGGTAGCGAGAGTCGAACTCGCCTCACTAGCTTGGGAAGCTAGGGTAATACCGATATACGATACCCGCGATGCGTTTGCTGCTGGGTTTTCCCCCGGGACCGCCTTGATTTTATGCCTCCAAAAGCGGATGTGCAATACTTAAAACCATGCTGCCAGGCCATGACTGGCAGCATGGTTTTAGTGTAGAATCCGCTGCCTACTTGGCAATACCACTGGAACCAGGATGCAGATCCATCTTAACGGCGAACAGCAACAGGTCCCTGACAACATCAGCATGGCGGCACTGATTGAATCACTCGGGCTTTCAGGCAAACGCATTGCTGTAGAGGTCAATGAAGAGCTGGTGCCGCGCAGCACCTATTCTGACCATAAGCTCAAACCGCAGGATATTGTAGAGATCGTGCATGCAATTGGTGGCGGCTGAGCTGAAACCTCTGCCTCGGCAGTTCCCCGGCCAACGCCCGCACTACAGTGTTATTTCCCCCGGATTTTACAGGCAACCCACGGCACTAAATTATGACCAATCCAAGTAACGACACCTTTACCCTTGCTGGAAAAGAGTACCGCTCCCGCCTGCTCGTAGGCACTGGCAAATATAAAGACCTGGAGGAGACCGATGCAGCGATCAGCGCCAGCGGTGCAGAGATTGTCACCTTTGCTGTGCGCCGTACCAATATCGGCCAGGAGAAGGATCAGCCCAATCTGTTGGATGTGATCTCGCCTGACAGATACACCCTGTTACCCAATACAGCGGGATGTTTTGATGCCAAAACGGCTGTGCGCACCTGTCGTCTGGCAAGGGAGCTGCTGGATGGCCACAACCTGGTCAAACTTGAGGTACTGGGTGATGAGAAGACCCTGTTCCCGGATGTTGCCGCCACCCTGGAAGCAACCGAAGAGTTGGTCAAGGATGGGTTCGACATCATGGTCTACACCAATGACGACCCCATTATGGCCAAGCGTCTGGAGGATATGGGCTGCATCTCAGTCATGCCGCTTGCTGCGCCCATTGGCTCTGGCCTGGGTATCCGCAACCGACTGAATATTCGTACTATTGTAGAAAATGCCAGTGTTCCGATCCTGGTTGATGCCGGCGTGGGCACCGCCTCAGATGCCGCCATTGCGATGGAGCTTGGGTGCGACGGGGTGTTGATGAATACCGCCATTGCTGCCGCCAGGAACCCTGTACTCATGGCATCCGCCATGCGCAAGGGGATTGAAGCCGGGCGCGAGGCCTATCTGGCTGGCCGTATGGCGCCAAAGCGTTTTGCTTCTGCATCATCCCCCATGGATGGACTCTTTTTCTGAATGATCCAGCAAAAGCAGTCACACAATCCGCGCCGAATATGCCAGAAGAGATCAAGCACCGCCCCATCCGCAGCTTCGTGCTTCGGGAGGGGCGTTTTACTGAGGGGCAGCGCAAGGCATACCATCGCTGCTGGTCGCAGTTTGGCATAGCGTGCATTGAGGGTGAAAAGCTCAACCCTCTCCAGCTATTCGGAGACAGCCAGCCGCTCTACCTGGAGATTGGCTTTGGTAATGGCGAGGCGCTGGCGGAGACAGCAGCCCGGCACCCTGAAAACAACTACATTGGCATAGAGGTGCACCGCCCCGGTGTGGGTCACCTGCTGCTCAGACTGGAGGCACAGGGGCAAAATAATGTCAGGGTTATCCGGCATGATGCAGTGGAGGTGCTGCGCCACCACCTGCCGGATCAATCCCTGGATGGTGTCATGCTGTTTTTCCCCGATCCCTGGCATAAAAAACGTCATCACAAGCGCCGCATCGTGCAGCCAGAATTTATCAGCCTGCTGGCACGGCTGCTGAAGCCCGGCGCCATCTTGCATATAGCGACTGACTGGGAAGATTATGCCGAATGGATGATGCAGATTTTGAGTGCTGCCCCCGAATTTGAAAACAGCCAGGGCAGGGGGCAATTTGCGCCGCGCCCCGAGACGCGACCACTTACCAGGTTTGAACAGCGTGGCCAGCGCCTGGGGCATGGCGTCTGGGATCTGCTTTTCAAGAAGCGCTAGCGGTGTCACAACTCAGCATCCATAACCTTCAGGTTCAGCGGCTCTTGCCTATCAATCTGGAAGTTCTTGCCAGCCAGTGCATCACCCTCTCCGGCCCCTCCGGGTGTGGCAAGACCCGGCTGCTCAGAGCCATTGCTGATCTCGACCCACATCAGGGAGAGGTTCGGCTCAACCGCATAGCGCAGAGGGATATACCTGCACCTCAATGGCGCCGCCGGGTGGGTTATCTGCCTGCGGAGGCCGCCTGGTGGAGAGAGCGGGTGGGCGACCACTTCCTCAACCCTGACCCAAAACGGTTCGAAACCCTGGGATTTACCCTAGAGTGGCTGGAGCGAGAGGTGAGCCGACTCTCCACCGGCGAGCGCCAACGGCTGGCACTGCTTCGTCTTCTGGGCAACGAGCCGGAGGTTCTGCTGTTGGATGAACCCACTGCCAATCTTGATCAGGCAAGCGCCCGGCGGGTGGAGCAGCTTATTGACGACTATCGCCAAATGCGGCAGGCGGCGGTTATCTGGGTCACGCATGATGAGCAGCAGCATAAAAACAGTGCGCACCATTACTGTTTTAAGGATGGCAAACTGGAGCTTCACGCATGGAGCTGATCCTGCTTACCCCCTGGGACCTCAGCATAGCGGCACTGCTTGTGCTATTGCTTGCTGGATTGTCCTTCCATCTGCGGTTGGGTATTGAGAAACGCCTGGCGGTTGCGGCGGCACGCAGTGCTCTACAGCTTGGCCTGCTGGGCCTTGTTCTCAAGGTTATCTTTGCCCAGTCTAACCCCATTACCATTGGCTTGCTGACGCTCTTTATGCTGCTGGTGGCCAGTTATGAGGTAATGAATCGCCAGCAGCGCCGATACCACGGATTCTGGGGCATGGGAGTGGGCGTTCTCTCCATGTTCCTCTCCTCTTTCAGCGTTACACTGTTGGCCCTGCTGGTTATTTTGCAGGTAGATCCCTGGTATGCCCCGCAGTATCTCATCCCGCTGCTGGGGATGATGTTGGGGAACACGATGACGGGCGTGGCGCTCAGCCTGGACAGCCTGAACCAGAATGCCTGGCAACAGCGAGCCAGTATCGAGGCGCGGCTCATGCTGGGGCATGACTGGCAGACAGCGATCACCGAGATACGCCGCAATGCACTGCGCACCGGGCTTATTCCGATCTTGAATGCCATGGCGGCAGCGGGGGTGGTCAGTATTCCCGGCATGATGACCGGGCAGATACTGGCGGGCAGCCCACCACTGGAGGCGGCCAAGTATCAGATCCTGATCCTCTTTCTTGTCTCAGCCAGCATTGGCCTGGGTTCAGTGACAGCTATCTGGGTCGGCTCAAAGCACCTGTTTGATGAGCGACAGAGGCTTAGGCTGGATCGCCTCACCAGGCCGAAACATTAGGGGGCCGACCTTCTTACGAAATGCAGTGCAGCCTGTTGCTGTGTATATCTTTCTCTCATGATGTTCCTCTCCTCGCCTGTTTTCTGCTGTTAGCCAATCAAACGCAGGACATAAGGCAGCGAAAAAACCGGCAAAACGCAAAAAAGTGTTGACAATAAGCGAAGTGCTATTTAGTCTTCCTGCATGCCTTATACACGCAAAGACCGAAGGGGTATTCGGTGTTTCTGTGAATGGGGCAAAAAATTTCCATATTTTTTGAGAAATGTCGGGTATTGGATGTTTCAGTCCGGCTTCCAACGGGCTGTACCCCAGATTTCCAGGCTAAAAAACATAAAACCGGGGGAAACCATGATGAAAAAAACTGCTTGTTCCATGCTGCTTGCATCGTCACTACTTGTTCCATTTGGCCAATCGGCGTTTGCAAATATCCCACTGCTCACGATTGACAGTGGTGGTGGTGGTGCCATTGTCCCATGGGCCTATATCTCAAATGCACCAAAGGATGGGGGGGTCGGCATGCCCTCTGCCAGCATCTGGACCTGGGTCAGTGACAGCTACACCATCAACTTCTGGCCTGTTGCGGTATCCATTGGTGATCGGCTGGAGTTTGGTTTTGCCTACCAGAATCTCGACATCAGTACCCTGAAGAGTGACCTGCGGGGTGACAGTTACGCAGCCCTGGGTGGTGCAGCCAGGTTAGATGCCGGGTTGGACAATCTGCAGATGATTACCGCCCATGCCAAGTTCCAGTTTCTCAAGGAGACTGAGACATTACCTGCCATGGCGATCTCCGTCTCTTACAAGAAAGCCCTCGATGTCGATGAGCTGGATGACAACCTCACGGATGGAGCAAGAGCTGTTCTGGGTTCTTCAAGGCCAAAGGTCTTGGAGTGGATGGGGCTGGATGATGATGCCGGCTTTGAGTTTAACCTGATGGCCACAAAACTGTGGAAGACCAAGGTCCCCATTCTCACTGCAGTAAACCTGAGATATACCCAGGCTAACCAGCTTGGCTTCCTCGGTTTCTCAGATGACTGGAGCCTGAACCCTGAGTTCACTCTGGCCATTCTCCCTGAGCCGAATGTAGCCATTGGTGTTGAGTACAGGCGTAAACCAGATGAGTTGAAGTCGGTGAATGACTATCTCAACGCCAATGGCGTTGCCGGTGGTTTTTCACAGCTGAGCGATTACTCCTTTGGGGAGGATGACTTCATCGACTTCTTTGTTGCCTACCTGCCAACACCCAATCTGACCATTGCAGCTGGCGTGGCCAATATTGGTAATGTCGTCCACAGAGAGACCAAGTCAATCTGGGCTTTCAATATCAATTATGACTTTTAAAAGGGATAGATGAACGCAGTGCATAGATATAACATTGCACTGCTTCACCCCTGTCAGATTGATTGGAGATAAAATTCGTGCCCAAAAAAGCCCCGATATGGGGCTTTTTTGGTTTTGGAGAGAGGAGGGTATTTCTGTATCATAAAATATGCCGCATTTTTGCTTTAGGCAGATGCGTGGGCGGGGTTTAATCCTGATTAAAATAGAGGAGACGGATGGCAAGTGGCAATGAGCAAGGCTGGTTTCTCTCCCATTGCCGGTTGTGATCCCAGGGTTCTTATTTTGGGGTCAATGCCCAGTGAGGCATCACTTAAGCAGAAGCAATACTATGCGCATCCGCGCAATGCATTTTGGTACATTATGGGAGGTCTTTTTCACTTTAGTGCCGAGGCAGCCTATGCCGAAAGAACAGCACAGCTTAAAAAAAACGGCATAGCGCTTTGGGATGTTCTTCGAGAGTGTGAGAGAGAAGGGAGCCTGGATTCATCAATCATCGCCAGCAGCATTAAAACAAATGATTTTTCCCGCTTGCTCACCCTGCATCCAAGCATTCAGCTTATTGTATTCAATGGAGCCACAGCAGAAAAGGAGTTCAAAAAAAGAGTGCTTCCCGATTTAAACAGGCGGCACCAGCTCATCCAAATGATCCGGCTTCCATCAACCAGCCCGGCCATGGCGGCTCTGAGCAGAGAGCAGAAGATGGCAAAGTGGTCGGTAATTGTTTCATATACTACTTGATTGTGGCTACACTTCGTCACCGTCACCGTCACCGTCACCGTCATCGACAAAGCGGGTTGCCAGTAGCGTTAACACAGCGGTGTTAACATTGCCGGCATATTTTATCTCTCGATGAGGCAGCATGACCCCTTCTTTCGCTTTGTAATCATGGTACTCAGTCCTGAACTGCATCGTCATCCCCCCCATTTGAAGCGTGCCGATCACCATCTCGATCAGGTAAGTCTCCTTGTTAACATGGTAATCTGTTACCAATCCATTCTCTTTTAACGTTAAGCAGTAGCGCCCATCTTTTTCTGATAGCGTTATATTGGCTATCCGCTCTTGCAGCATGAGCGGGCTGTATAGCCGCATGCGTTGCAGGCGCATTGAATCCAGCATTGGCCCTTCTGCTTTAACCTGCCTGGTGTCGTTGTATATTTTCAGCCCATGATCGCCAAACAGGATGCGGGTTTCACTGCTGTCCGGGTAGGTCAGTTCAACCTGCAGCTTCTCTGGCAGCGCAATGTTTCTAAGATCATTACCCTGGGTGTTTTTGGCAATGGCATTGAGACGCCATATCTGCTGGTAGGGGTTGTTGAGTTTCTCCAATGCCTCAGCTCCGCCATAGCTGGAGATCATCTGTTTCACTACTGTATCTGCTGAGCTGCTGTTGGCAGAGAGGTTTAATGATATGAAAAGTGTTATTAGAGAAATATAGACTAGGGCAAGTTTATGTTTCATCTGCGCGGCTCTCTGGTAAAGGGGGTAAAAAATGCCTTCCCTGGCTTGGCTCAGCTTTTTAGCTGAGTGCGGCCAGTGCGGCATCATAGTCAGGCTCTTGAGTGATCTCAGGAACCTGCTCGGTGTAGATCACCTTGCCGGCTTCATCAATGACGACAATGGCGCGTGACAGCACGCCTGCAAGAGGGCCGTCAATGATGCGAACGCCGTAATTGTCACCAAAGTCATGGTTGCGCATCTCACTTGCGGATATGACGTTGGTCAGCCCTTCGGCACCGCAAAAACGCTTCTGCGCAAAGGGCAGGTCGTCGGAGATACAGAGTACTGTTGTGTTATCCAGTGCATTGGCTTTTGCATTGAAAAAGCGCACTGAAGCGGCACAGACTTCGGTATCGACGCTTGGAAAAATGTTCAGGATGACCCGCTTTCCACGAAGATCTTCAGCGGTAATGTCTGAGAGATCCGTCTTTGTCAGTAAAAAATCAGGGGCCTGGCTTCCAACTGCTGGCAGTGATCCAATGGTGTTGATCGGATTATCCTTGAGTGTGATTTGTGTCATGTGCTGTTACCTTTAATAAAAGATGAAATAGATAAAGTTTCTAAAACTGCAACTGCAATCCCCGCAGGGGAAACGGTTATGCCTCTACTTTGACCTCAACGGGCGCGCACTCCCAAAGGCCGTGTTTGGTGCAGTACGACAAGGCTGTCAAACTGAGCGCATCAGTCGTTGGAACCAGATTGAAGGTGACTTCAGCCTGGCCTTTTGTACCATTGCCGCCCAGGGTGCCGGGTGGAAAGCTGGCTTCAGCAACCAGTGTCTGCCCGTTGTAGAGTTGAATGGAGCGGATGTAGTGGTCATTGTCATCAGGGTGTGAATAGGCGTTGCCCATGGTGACGGTGACGGGAAACTTCTCTCCGGCCTTTGCCGTGTCTGCGCACCGGATAAAGGGGGAGTGGCGGTCGATATAGTCTTTGCGGGTCTCTCTTTCGACCTGATCGATATCTTGGTAGCGATTAATGGTAGGCATGTCGTTCTCCTTGTTTGTGATGTGTTATCAACAAAAGTGATTGCATCTTGGCAGCGCACATCGAATATGTCAACCTGAATTTTGATAAATAACAAAAAAATTACAGGCTGTGGCAGCAACCTGTTAGAGGTTATCGCTCACGCCAGCTGCGGTCACGCAGATTTTGTTGCTCTTGCTCGTCTGCTTCGAGTATTTGAGCCAGCTCCTTTCGCGCCATACGGGAGATATGGATGCGCTTCTCCAATGCATCGGTTTGATACATTTTTTGTAGCAGGGCCTCTTCATGGTCACGGAATATGTGTGCCATCTGCTTCGCCTGAAAGGCGCCATAGCCCAGCTGCTTCAGTGCATCTTCGCCCAGCAGCAGGGCGGACTCCTGAATCTCCCTGCGGAACAGAGGGATACCGCGCTTGAGAAACGCCATTGCGGTGGCCATGCCTCGGGCGCGGGCAAGGATGGTCAGCTGTGGAAAGTGCTGCTGTGCAAGGTCGGCAATCGCCAGCACCTTCTCTGGGTCATCGACTGTAATGATCAGCAGCCTGGCGCTCTCTGCCCCTGCTGAGTGGAGCATGTCCAGGCGACTGGCGTCCCCGTAGTAGACGCGGTAACCGAAGCGCCGGGCATCCTCTATCTGGTCCGGGTTGTGATCCAGTATGGTGGTTGCGACTCTGTTGGCATGCAGCAGACGGCCTACGGTGCGCCCAAACCGGCCGAACCCGGCGATAATGACAGGGTTGTCCGGGTCTTCAATGGTATCTGCTGGTTGCGGGCTGCCAAGGTGCAGAAAGCGGGGTTCGATAAATCGCTCATTGAGCAGCAGCAACAGCGGTGTTGCCATCATGGAGAGGGCAACGACCACAAACAGCAGGCTGGCCCACTGCTGCTCCAGTGCGTTGGCAGCAACTGCTGCGGTAAAAAGCACAAAGGCAAATTCGCCCCCCTGACCGAGCAGGCAGGCAAACAGCCCTTGCTGACTTGTGGGGAGTTTTTCCGCCCGGGCAATGGCGATCAGTACAGCCAGTTTCACCAATAGCAACCCCAGCACCAGTGCAATAATGAGCCAGGGTTTATCCAGCAGTAGCCCAAAGTCGATGGTCATGCCGATGGATATAAAAAACAGCCCCAGCAGCAGCCCTTTGAATGGCTCGATCTCAATCTCCAGCTCGTGCCGGTATTCAGACTCTGCAAGCAGAACACCTGCGAGAAAAGTCCCCAGTGCCATGGACATGCCGACGGCATCCATCAGCAGGGCGATGCCAATGACCAGCAGTAGCGAGAAGGCGGTGAAGATCTCACGCAGGCGGGTGGCGGCAATAAAGCGGAAGATCGGGCGGATCAGAAAGTGGCCGCCGATAATAATGGCCCCAATGACCGCTATCACCTTCAATGCTTCCAGCAGTGGTTCGCTGCTCTCTCCCATGTTGCTGCCCAGAATGGGGATCAGGGTCAGCATGGGGATGACTGCAATATCCTGAAACAGCAGGATGGAGAAGACCGACTGCCCGGTGGGGGTCGAGAGCTGGTTTCTCTCTTTCAGGCTCTGGAGGGCAATGGCGGTGGATGAGAGTGACAGCCCCATTGCGATGATCAGTGCGTTATTCCAGGAGAGTCCCAGCAGGCTGCAGATTGCAAAGATAATCAGTGAAGTGGCTATCACCTGAATGCTGCCAATGCCAAATATTGGGCGGCGCATGCTCCATAGCCGTTTGGGGTTTAGCTCAAGCCCGATCAGAAACAGCAGCAGTACCACGCCAAATTCAGCAAAGTGCAGGATGTCATGGCTGTTGGCAATCAGGGCCAGCCCCCACGGCCCGATGGCAATGCCTGCAATCAGGTAGCCGAGTACCGAGCCAAGCCCCAGCCGCTTTGCAAAAGGGACGGCTACTACGGCTGCACCCAGATAGATCAGGGTATTGGCCAATAGGTCATGATCATTCATGCTCTGCCTCTGAGAGGTAGTCAAGAAGATGCTGCCGGTAGTGGCAGGCCCGATTCTCTATCTCTGCATCACTGATGCGGTGGGCGCTGTAGACAACAAAAGGGGCAAGGTACTGCATGCCGCAGTGGATGGCCATCTGCTCGTATGGCCGCAAAAAATGGCCAATAGGGAATCGGTCATATCCATCCAGCTGGTATGATGCTTTGCTATGGCCAACGGTCACTACCGACATGAGCCTTTTCCCGCGGAGCGCAAATCCCCCTTCGCTCAGCGCAAACCGCTCCTCCAGCACGCAATCCTGCCACTGCTTCAATATGGCCGGTGCGCTGTACCAGTAAAAGGGGTGGTGAAAAACGATGAGACTGGCCGAGAGCAGCCGCTGCTGTTCCAGCTGGATATTAATATGGAAATCAGGGTATTGTTCATAGAGATCAACGATTTTAACCCTTGGTATATCTTGAACTGCGCGCAGCAGCGGACGGTTTACGCGGGATTGCTGAGGGTAGGGGTGGGCAAAGAGGATGAGGATTTCGCCGCTGTTGGTCTTTGATGTTTCCATAGTGTTCAGGCTGAACCGATCCGTTAATGTGACGCGTTGATTGCATGGCAACAAATATGATTACATATTGACTATCAGATGGTGATTTGTCAAGATTAAACGGTGCTACCGATTTTGAGGAGAGAGCGATGAAGAAGTGGAAGTGCATGACCTGTGGCTATATCTATGATGAGGCAAAAGGGATGCCTGAATTTGGCATTGAGCCGGGAACGCCTTTTGAGGATCTGCCGGATAAGTGGGAGTGTCCTGACTGCGGCTCCCCCAAGGATGATTTTATTGTTGTTGGAACTTGAGCCTGAAACGGGCAGTAGGTTTTGATTCAAGCCGGGCTTTTACCTGCTGCCCGGATTGGCTGTGGCGGTGGATCTTGCAGATAGAACCGTTGTGTCACAGCTTGATAGCCATTCGGTAGCGTGTGCCGTTAACATTCAGAATAATGCCGTTTTCAGTGATCTCGTCAAGGATAATGCCGTCACTTATCAATGAATTTTCGCTGTAGCGTGTCGAGTTGATATATACGAATCTTTTGGCGGGTGTTTTGGAATACATGTGGACGCTGATTTCCATATCCTCCAGTTGCGGCTTTTTGATTTCACTTATATCTTGAGCTGCTGTGCTCTTCAGGCCGCCTTGCGCATCTGAACCGGCATTAGATATTGTCTGCGTGGCGGTTTTTATAGCGCTCGGCTCCTGGGTTGCCGTTGCTGTTTTGTGGCTGTGGTTGCGCTGGCTGATCAGGTGGCCAAATCCAGGCGCTCTCTGTGCAAGGTCTTCGGGGTCTGCTGTCTCATCTACGGCGCTCTGTGCAGCAGTGGTCTTGCGGCCGGCTGTTTGATGGGCAGGTGGTTGCCCTACTGCCGCTTTGGCCAGGGTAGATGCTGGTTCCTGAGCAGAGTGTGTTTCTGTGTATGAAGCCCCGCCATTTGAGTCCAGCGCATAGATTATCAGTAGTGTAACTATTGCTGATGTCAAGCAGGCAGTTGCGACCAGTATAAGCAGAAGGCTTTTATTGATGCTCTTTTTTTCGAGCGGATAGGCCTGTGGCACAGCGCCACTGCTGGATCTGCTGTTATTCTGCTCTGCCTTGCTGAGGGCTTCGAGGATGAGAGACATCTTATTCTGCTATGGCCGCCAGCAGCGGTATGCCGCTTTTTTTTGTCAATGTGTTCAGCAGGATGATGGTCTCTTTCCCGGCGACGCCATCTGGCTTCAGTGAGTTGTTTCGTTGAAATTCCATAACCTGCTCTTCCAGGGTGGCGTCAAATAGGTCACTGTGGTTGGCGTCATGAATGCCCAGTGCGGTTTTGATCTGGCGGCGGAACTGCCGCACATCTTCGCCTCTGTTTCCACGTTCGAAACGCAGTCGCCCCTTTGGTGGCTGCCAGAATATCAGGTACTCTCCAAACCAGTGTTTATCCGCTTCATTCAATGTGATGTTTGCGGTTTTATTGCCACAGCTGAGTGATAGGCCATCTTCATTCAGTGCGCTGATGAGCAGGTGTTGCCAGTGGCCTCTGCTGCCCTGCAGCTCAATAATGGCAGGGCGGTTATAGCGCCTCAGGTTATTCCAGGTTCCCTGGCTCTGTATGCAGCTTAGCCCTGCGCTGCTGGCAATATCACAAGCGCTACGGCTTGCCTCGGGCTGATACGTTATACCCCAGAGGCCAAAGAGATCATGTACGGCTGTTTCAGTGCCATTGTTGCAGTTTCTGTCATCCAGCAGCTCTTTTAGTGTAACGGTCGTGTTGGTTCTGCCATCGGTTGTGCTGTAGATTCTGTTTTTATCTGTTTTAACGGTTGCCAGCGCAGTCTCCACAATCAAGGGTGTGTGTCTGTTTTGATGGATGGATAAAACGGTCTCTCTTTCCGGTTTTGCTGGTTCAGAGGCGGTGATCTCTTTCGTAATGGGTTGAATAGCGCTCTGTGTATCAGCCATTCTGGAAGATGGTTTGCTGATGATGCCCCTCTCTTCAGGTGGTGGGGAGCCAAGCTGGCTCCAGGGTGGAAGGGTGTAGGCCGCCACTGCAAAGCTGGTTAGTATGATGCTTGCAGCGATGATCTTTCTGGTGGAATCAAAAAAACCGCCTTTGGTGTCGGGCAAGATCTCACTGGCGGCTTGGGTGACAATTTTCGTATCAATGGTATCGGAGTTTTTGGCATAGGCGCCCAGCAGGGCGCGATCACAGATAATGTTGATCAGACGGGGTGTTCCATTGCACAGGTGGTGGATTTTGTCTATTGCCGGGCCGGAGAAGATAGGGCGCTGCACCCCTGCAATCCACATGCGGTGGCGGATATAGGCCGCTGTCTCTACCCGCGATAGCGGCGCTATATGGTATCTTGCCGTGATGCGCTGGGTCAGTTGCCGCATAACGGGCCGGGCCAGCATATCCTGAAGCTCTGGTTGCCCAACCAGCAGTATTTGCAGCAGCTTTCGTTTGGATGTCTCCAGGTTGGTCAACAGGCGGATCTGTTCCAGCACCTCATCAGAGAGGTTTTGCGCCTCATCAATGATAAGGATGGTTCGCCTGCCTTGTGTGTGGTTGTCTAGTAGTTTCTTGTTCAGCAGGTCAATCAATACCTTGATGCTGGCGGTCTCATCTGGATATGGGATATGCAGCTCATCACAGATATTGGCGACCAGTTCCAGGGCGGTCTGCTTGGGATTTAAAATGAAGGCAATATCGACTGTTTCAGGCAGTCGCTCCAGCAGGCAGCGGCAGAGCGCGGTCTTCCCTGTGCCAACCTCTCCGGTTAACAGTACAAATCCATTGGTTTCAAACAGGCCATATCTCAGGTGGGCGAGGGCATCTTCATGCCTCTGGCTCATGTAGATAAATTTGGGGTCAGGGGTGATGGAGAATGGCGCTTCATCAAACCCAAAGTAACTTTTATACATGGAGCTCGGCTGGCCTGTACCAGCTAACACATGTTGCAGAGGGTGCTATTTTCTCAAGAATCAGGGATGAATGATAGGGGGGGCGAATTACCCCCACCCGGTTTGCTGGTGGGGGAACAGGTGCTGATTGGCGGCCTGTCAGTAGACGCCGACATCCAGGTAGGTGCGGGAAAGTTTGGTTAGTGCAATAACATAGGCTGCGGTACGGTAGTCTTCAATACCGCCTTCCCGTTGGCGTGTCTCAATAATGTCCTGTAGCGCCAGGCGCATGCTGTCATCCAGCCCTGAACGCACCAGGTCAAACTCATCTGCACCCCGCACCAGCTCTTTCTGTATCCAGTCCGGAACAGGGCCATTGCTCATGGACTCAAGGGCATGCACGATGTGCTGGCCGCGCGCCTCATCAAAGCGGCGCTCCAGGCGCCCAAAGCGGATATGGGTCAGGTTTCTGATCCATTCAAAGTAGGAGACGATGACGCCTCCCGCGTTCATAAAGGCATCGGGCAGGATGGCAATGCCTCTCTTCCGTAAGATACGATCGGCCTCAAAAGTGACCGGGCCGTTAGCGGCCTCCGCAATCAGTTTTGCCTTGATGTTATTGGCATTTCCTTCATGAATAACCCCCTCCAGCGCTGCGGGGACCAGGATGTCGCACTCCAGCTCAAGCCCTTTGGTGCCATCGGACGAGAAGGTTGTCCCGGCAAATCCTTTGATGCTTCCGGTATCGTTTTTGTGGAAATAGGCTTGCTGCACCTGAATGCCGTTTTCATTCATGATGACGCCATCGTGTTCAATGATGGCGATGACCTTTACGCCATCCTCTTCCGAGAGGAATTTGGCGGCATGGTAGCCAACATTTCCCAGCCCCTGCACAACGATCTTTTTGCCTGCCAGATCGCCTTTGAGTCCTGCGGACTTTACCTCATCAGGGTGGCGAAAAAATTCCTGCAGGGCATATTGGATGCCCCGGCCTGTGGCTTCGGTGCGCCCACGGATACCGCCATGCGCAACGGGCTTTCCTGTAACACAGGCGATGTGGTTGATGTCATCCGGGTTCAGGTGCTTGTAGGTGTCTGCAATCCAGGCCATCTCCCGCTGGCCGGTACCCATGTCCGGGGCGGGTACGTTTGTTGCCGGGTTGAGAAAGCCCTTTTCGGCCAGTTCACGCGCAAAGCGGCGGGTGATACGCTGCATATCACTCCGGGAGTAGTTGTGGGGGTTGATAAACAGCCCCCCTTTTGAGCCTCCAAAAGGCACGTCAACGATAGCGCATTTGTAGGTCATCAGCGCGGCGAGAGCCTCCACCTCCATTTGGTCTACGGATGTGGCAAAGCGGATGCCGCCTTTGGAGGGCAGTCGGTGGATGCTGTGAACAGCGCGCCAGCCGGTAAACATCTCTATTTGACCCTTGATCTCAACAGGGAAGGTAACCTGTAGCACCGAGGCGCAGGCCTTGATGGCGTTGGCGACAGTTGGGTCGAGGTTCATGATCTGAACGGCCCGATCCACCATGTGATCTACGCTTTGTCGGAATGAGAGTCCGTCTGTTTCGGCATGGCTGCCCATATCTTCTGCTCCTGTGCTGTTTTTTACTGTAAGAGTATTTTCATCGCTTATTTTTCAACTGAATAAATTACCACCAGCTTCAGTATATTAGACGATAATTTGAGTGTAGTGGGTGAGTTTTTTGCAAGTGCCGTCTGGCCAGGAGCTATAGACAGCGGAGGAGAGACGCAGTAAAAGGTAATCACAGCCCTTCGGATCAGCCGCACACCTTTCCTGGATATGAGCATGCCATCAGAACGTAACCGCCCACTCTCTGAAGATGAGTTGACAGCACTGGATCAGTTTTTGCTTTCAGCCTCTTGCAGTGAGGCGATGCCCATTGACGAGGCGCATGGCTATCTGACGGCTCTTGTCGTGAGTCACAACCGGGCCACTCAAAGCGAGTGGCTATCGGCTATATGGGGCACCCCTGAATTTGCCGACAGTCATGAACAGGCTAATATGACGGGTTGCCTGTTGCGCATGCGAAATGAGATCGCCACAGTGCTGGGCACACATTGCCCCTTCGAGCCTCTTGTCATTGAAGAGGAGGAGGATGGCGAGGTGGTGGAGGCTTATGAAGGGTGGTGTTTAGGCTTTATCCATGCGGTGGCTGATCATCAGGAATCCTGGGACAAGCTGGCAAAAAATGAGCAGGAACTTCTGTCACCCATTGCCAGGATTGCATTGCTTCTGAATGAAGATGAGCCTGATATGGATGACGAGGAGTATGAGGCCTGTATTGAGCTGCTGCCTGGTGCCGTGGCGGGGCTTTATGCCTATTGGGAGGCATCCGGGTCGCCGGGCCAGGAGTCCATCGGCTGTGGTTGATCAGGCCGGATCTGCGGACTGCCTGCGCGCATAATAGATCTGCAGCACAGTCCCAATCGAAGCAAACAGCAGGCTAAGCAGGATGATCGGGATGGCCGGGTTGTAACGGGTCATTACCGCAACAACCGGAACCTCTAGCATCTCCTTATACCCCAACACCTCATTTGCAACGGTGATTTTATTATGCCGGACCATCTTGTGGTGCAGGGCCATGGTCAGCAACTGGGGTTGTTCAGCGATCTTTTCCCAAACGAACTGTGCAATCAGTACCTCCATCTGCGATGGGTAGACCCCCCTCAGCGTAAGGCGGCCGCCGTTAATCTGCTGGGGCCGATAGGGCATCATCTCAAATATTTCACCATCACTTTTCCGTATCAGAGTGACGCCTGCAGGGCGTTTCTCGCCGCCCTGAATAATGATCTCCCGTTGGCCGCCCTCAAAGGTGGCGGGTTCATTATAGGCAATGCGCTTTCCAATAGAGCGCCCGTCAGCCTGTGTGATCTTGAGGATGGCCTCCGTATCTTTTAGTGCCCCGTCCGGGTGATAGCTGCTGCGAACAGAGAGCGCACTGACATCACCAATGCCTGTGAGGCGTATGGGTTCAGGTGAGAGTGTCGCCTGTCCCGAGCCGCCATAGAAGCCATCATGGATATGCGCCGCCATGGTGAGTATCAATGCGGCATGGATGAAAATCCCGACAAATAGCCGTAACCTGCCTGTTACAGCGGTTCTCAGGCGAACCAGCGATTCAATAAAACAGGCGATCATGTTAATAGCAAAGAGGCCAAAGGTAACGAGCAGAAGATAGAGCCACCAATGCACAGTAAGGGTGGGCTGAAAAAAGAATTTGAGATCAAATGGAAAAAAGGGGGGGTAGATCTCTGGATTCATATTCATGACCAGGCTGCCTGCGGCAAGATTGAGAATGACAATCAGGCAGAGAATAAAACCGGCGTACCGATTCCCCAGGATTTCTACAGTGCGATAGATCATGGCTAAAACTTGTGTATGGAGCGAGTAAAGAAGCCGGTACCGACAAAGGTGATCATGATAAGAATCATGCCGATGGCGTAGAGCGGGATCTTCCATTTGCGAAAGCGGGGCAGGTTATCAATATGGAGCAGGTTGCCATAGTAGAGCCAGAGTATGACAGACCATAATATCTTTGGGTCCCACATAAAATAGGCGCCCCAGGCGAGATAGCCCCAGATGCCGCCAAACAGCATGGCCAGAGTGAAAAATATGAAGCCATTACGATTGAGCCGGGTGACCAGCGGCCTCTCCGATATGCCGCCTGCACTGCTTTTTAATCTGCGAGAGGCAAATATGGCATTGATTCCGGCTAGAAACCAGAAGGCGTAGGCTGCAAATGAAAATGGTACATGCATGGGGTACCAGATGGTTCGCAAGTAGGCTGTGGGGTAGCGGATGTGGTCGGTAAATACAAAGGTGGTCAATGCTGCGGCCAGAGCGAGCAGCAGCAGGGTGATGAACTCCTTGTTTGACACCTTGTCACGATAGATCATGCCGCAAAGCGCGATTAACACCGATAGTGTCATAAAGGATTCGACCTTATCGGTAAATGGGAAAAACTCTTTCAGATAGGCGCGGATGCCGAAGAAAACCACACTGAAGCAGGTGAACAGGATAAGCGCCAGCGTCGCCTCACCGCGCCTGCCGAGCATTGAAAGCAGAATGGCTGCCGCCAAAGCAATCGTGGCAGCAGTAATTGAAAAACCGATGATTGATTCAAGCTCAGACATATCTACAGGCAGCGCCTTCTATTATTTTGTGGGTAAAAAAACAGGTCATCGTTGCATTATAATTTTAGGCCAGTGAAATGGACAGCTGCTTTCATCAGTAATTCAATCTAGTACTCCATCAAGTTAGGTTTGTCGGGTTCAGTTGGTCTGTCAGCATTCAGGGCAAGGCGTGCCTCGCAGCTAATGGCCATAGTCCTTAGCAAGAGGCACAACGCAGCCCTGAATGCTGACAGGCCAACCCTTCGGGCACTTCTGTGGTGTCCCGCTGCGGTGTTACAGTGCTTGACAAGGACTAAGGCCATTGCCTGCGCACTGTGCCTTGCAGCGAAACACCACAGAAGCGCTGAACCCGGCAAACCTAACTTGATGGAGTACTAGGAGGCTGTCCGAGAACTCGGCTTTTTACGAAATGCAATTTCTAACTCATTGATTCGTAAGGAGTT
Organism: Gammaproteobacteria bacterium; assembly: GCA_015490795.1. Lineage (GTDB taxonomy): Bacteria > Pseudomonadota > Gammaproteobacteria > Chromatiales > Chromatiaceae > WFXD01. The sequence goes on along the minus strand of WFXD01000088.1, from coordinate 6 downwards.
AATTAT
>WFXD01000087.1 GCA_015490795.1 Gammaproteobacteria bacterium | reverse complement strand
GGCCTGTCAGCATCCATGGCCGTGTTGCGTCTCTTGCTAAGGACTAAGGCCATTAGCGGCGAGACGCGCCTCGCCTAAAGCGCCTACTGTTGGTGCCATGGACGCTGACAGACCAACTGAGTCCGTCAATATAACCTGGACGGTGTACTAGAATCCACAGTTGAACGGGGTGGAGTGTGCACTTGCGGGGGTGCAGGGCAAGACGCAACGACGTAGACATAGTTGGTCTATTCCAAGGAGTTGCAACGTAGCCATCCGCTCCCGCAAGCGTATAATCCGCTCCGTAGCGTGCTTCAGCTGCCAAGTGAACTGGATAAAAGCACAAAATATCAAGCACATCAATATGTTGATACATTATCAAAGCGGTCAACTGCGGAACCTAGGTTTAAGGATCTCTGGCAGAAAGATCTCATTCACCAGCAGCGGTTTTCCGGCCAGATAGAAGAGCGTGCGCCGCCCCCACAGCTCGGCGGGCTTCTGCTCCAGGCTGCTGGTAGCCGCAGCAAACAGGGGATGACGGGGTTGCAGCCGGGCGATCTGAATGGGGCCACGCCGCATGCCGGGATCAGAAAACAGAACCGCACCCAGCGGCTTGCTGCCCAGATTGGCCAGCCGACGGGCAGAGCCACGCAAGCTGCTGGCAGGAATCAGGGTGCGTGCAAAGACCCAGGGGGTGCCATGCCCGAGCAGCTCAACCTCTCGCACCAGCGCCACCTCAGCCCGACGTGTATGCAACAGCTGGCTCTCGCTGTAGAGTGGGCGCCCCCACCCCTGGCGCAACAACCGCACCCGGAATTCACCCTCACTGGCCCTCACCAGGCGGCTGGTCAACGACCCGCGGTCGAGCAGCCAACCCTCCATGCCATCTGGCACACCTGAGCCACGATACATCTGCCAGCTGCCCCAGTTGGGTTCAAGATTGGCGAAAGAGCTGTTTTTTGAACTCAATATTTTTTCCAGCAGCTATAAAAATCAAGGGGAGAATTATCGCATAAGTTTCACCCAAGATCCGTGATTGATTGCAGCCGCTTCCACACCGGCAGCAGGCCATGCAGGAGCAACGACCTGATGCTATATTGGATTCACATAAAAGGAGGTTCCAGCCATGAAAACCACCTACAGCCGCATCACCCCCTACCAGACCAAAGATAGTTCGATCATCCGGGAACTGCTGCACCCCACCCACCATAACATTACGAATCAAAGCCTTGCAGAGGCCATTGTGCCACCGAAGAGCTGCACCCATCTGCACAGGCACCACCAATCTGAAGAGATTTACCACATAACCGGGGGAGAAGGGTGGATGCACCTTGGCGATAAGGCATTCCCGGTTCAAACAGGCGACAGCATCTGCATCCCGCCCCAAACCCCTCACAAGATAAGCAACAGCGGCAGTTCACCCTTGGTCATACTCTGCTGCTGCGCCCCACCCTACTCACACGCGGATACCGAAATACTTGAATAGTACTCCATCAACCAAGGGAGACTTATATTTTCTAAAAGTGTGCCGATAGTGGTTATTAAGGATAAGGATATGGATATACCAACACACTATCTGATCATTTTTGCCGAAGTGTTGTTTACAACACTGGGGCTGCTTATTGCTCTGATCTACCTCTATATAAAATCAGACAGAGAGTGGCAACGGCTTCTCCACAGCATGCAGGATGAGCTGCTCAATTTCAGAAACAGATACCGGGAAGAGAAAGCACGGGCAGATGTGGTAAGGGCATTGCTGCATAAAAAAACCAGCGCCCTAAAAAAGGCAGAAAAGGTTGAAGAGAAGCATCTGGCAGAGATTGCCAGACTCAAAGAGCAGGTTGAAAACCTACAGCAATCTGAAAAATTACGAAGTGAAATAGCCAACCAGCTCATAACAAGTAAAGCAGAGACAGAGCGGCTAACCATAGCACTTTGTGAGCACCAAAAAACATCCGACCAGCTACAGCAGACCATCAACGCCCTGGAAGATAAAATTGAGACCCTGACTCATCCACCGCCAGCGGCAGCCACCTCTCCGGCAACCGATCTCAACGACCAGAACCAGGATCTGCAAACCAGTGGCTCAATGGAATTTGAGCGGCTCAAGACAAGAGCCGACAAGCAGCAAGATACCATCCGTAAGCTGGAGTTGGAGCTCATGAGGCTGGGCTACAAAAACCCGTTGAAACAGATAGAGAACAGCCAGACAGAGAGCCAACCCAACGACCAGAATCTGGAACAAATGCTTAGTGAATCCGAGACCTGTGTACAGCTATTGGAGAAGGAGCTATCTGAGCTGCAGAACAAAATAAACACCCTTGAAGCACAAGCCGAAACGGAACCGGCCACCCAGCAGGACAACGATGAAACCCGGCGGTTGAAGCAGATGCTTAAAGAGTCAGAGACATGCAACACCCTGCTTGAAAACGAGCTGGATTCACTGATGAAAAAAATACGGCAACTGGAAGAGGGAGAGAACCCACCCAAAGAGGCGGTTTACTATGACATATAGCGGCATCATGCACCCAGCCTGGCCAGACAGTAATAGGCTATGATTACAGTATACTCATGCATCAGCTTTTTTACTTTATGAAACCAGCAAACCCAAAACCCATGCAACCTGAGCGCACAGCACCATCCCTTCAGCAGCAAGCAGCTATAGGCAATGACCTTAGAAAGATAATTAACGATGCCAAATTTTGCGAAGGCACTGCCTGGAACAGCCGCAGCTTTCAGGCCGGTGAACGGATATTGGAGGAGGGAACAGAGGGGCGCTCACTCTTCCTGATTGAGTCCGGTGATGTCAGGGTTATGGTCACTCTCAAGATTGAGCGCCGGGTCAGGCCCGGCATTTGCGATCTGCATGCAGGCGACATCTTTGGTGAGCTGAACCTCTTCGAACAGCACCCCCGGAGCGCCTCCGTCACTGCCATATCAGATGTTCAACTGCTGGAGATTGATGGCGCACGTCTCAGCCACTACCTCAACCAGCACCCCGAGATTGGCTACCCTATCCTGAAAAACCTGTTCCAGCTCATGGTGAGCCGCCTCAACAAGGCCAACCGGCGTATTGAATATCTGCTGGGGTGGGGGCTGAAGGCCCACAACATCAACTAATCTCCACCTCTACCGCATCCACTCGCTGAAAACCACGCGGCAGCTTGTTGCCCCGCCTGCCCCGCTCCCCCTGATATTGATCGAGGTCACCGCTTTTCAGGGTGATATGCCGCTTGCCCGAGTAAGCGACCAGACGCCCCCCCTGCGGCACGCTGGCCACAGCCACCATAAACTCTTCACGCGTCACCACCCGCCTGGAGGGGATGCCGATAATCTTGTTGCCTTTGCCGCGCATCAGCGCCGGCAGATCTGCAACCGGAAACACCAGCATACGCCCCTCATTCGTGATTGCCACCAGACGGTCTGTTGCCGGGTCAGTGACTGGGACAGGGGGCATGACAGCAGCACCTTTTGGCAAGGTGAGCAGTGCCCTGCCGCCCCTGCTTTTGGTGATCAACTCCTTGAGCTGCACCTGAAAGCCATAACCGGCATCTGAGACCATTAGATACCATTGATCTGGATCGCCGCCCAGGGCCGCTACAAAGCTGGCGCCCTGCGGTGGGTTGAACCGCCCCGTCAAAGGCTCGCCCTGCCCACGCGCCGAGGGCAGGGCATGTGCCAACAGCGAGTAGCAGCGCCCCGAAGAGTCGAGGAATATCACATGCTGATTGCTGCGCAGCCGAGCTGAATCCAGGTATCTGTCGCCCGATTTATAACTCAATGAAGCCGCATCAATCTCATGCCCCTTGGCCACTCGCGCCCAACCCTTTTCTGAAAGCACCACGGTCACTGGCTCACTGGGGGTCAGGTCACTCTCTTGCAGCGCCTCTGCGGCACCACGCGCAACAATCGGTGAGCAGCGCTCATCACCGTACGCCTTGGCATCGGCCTGCAGCTCTTTTCGAATCAGGGTCTTCATCCGCTGTTGAGAACCCAGAATCTTCTCCAGCCTGTCACGCTCTATGGCCAGCTCATCCTGCTCCTCCCGGATCTTCATCTCCTCCAGACGGGCCAGCTGGCGCAGCTTGGTATCCAGCACATAGTTGACCTGGGGTTCAGTAAGGCCGAAGCGCGCCATCAACACGGGTTTGGGCTCATCCTCGCTGCGGATGATGCGGATCACCTCATCCAGATTGAGGAAGGCAATCAGCAGCCCATCCAGCAGGTGCAGCCGCTCCAGCACCTTGTCGAGACGATATTGCAGGCGCCGGCGTACGGTTTCTGTGCGGAACGCCAGCCACTCGCAGATCATATCCCGCAGATTTTTGACCGCAGGCCGCCCATCCAGGCCAATCACGTTCATATTGACCCGATAGGTGCGCTCCAGATCTGTCGTGGCAAACAGGTGGGACATCAGCCGCTCCACATCCACCCGGTTGGAGCGCGGCACGATCACCAGTCGGGTGGGGTTTTCATGGTCAGACTCATCCCGCAGATCCTCCACCAGCGGCAGTTTTTTGGCCTGCATCTGCGCTGCAATCTGCTCCAGCACCCGCGCGCCTGAGACCTGATGCGGCAGTGCATACACCACAATCTCACCCCGATCCCACTCATAACAGGCGCGCATGCGCACACTGCCGCTGCCGCTCTGGTAGATCTTCAGCAGATCCGCCTTGGGGGTGATAATCTCGGCCTGTGTCGGGTAGTCCGGCCCGGGCATCTGCTCACACAGCTCTTCCACGGTCGATTTTGGGTTCTCAAGCATGCGGATGCAGGCACTGGCCACCTCACGCAGGTTATGCGGCGGCAGATCGGTGGCCATGCCCACCGCAATGCCCGTGGTGCCATTCAGCAGCAGGTTGGGCAGCCGCGCAGGCAGGGTTTTTGGCTCTTTCAGGGTGCCATCAAAATTGGGCGACCAATCAACCGTCCCCTGTCCCAGCTCTGACAACAACACCTGGGCATACGGGGTCAGCTTTGCCTCGGTGTAGCGCATGGCGGCGAAGGACTTGGGGTCATCCTGCGCACCCCAGTTGCCCTGCCCATCGACCAGCGGATAGCGGTAGGAGAAGCTCTGCGCCATCAGCACCATCGCCTCATAACAGGCGGTATCGCCATGCGGGTGAAACTTGCCCAGCACATCTCCCACGGTACGGGCAGACTTCTTGTATTTGGCGCCCGCCGACAGACCCAGCTCGGACATGGCGTAGAGAATACGCCGCTGCACCGGCTTCAGGCCGTCACCAATGTGGGGCAGGGCGCGATCCAGAATCACATACATGGCGTAATTCAGGTAGGCCTGCTCGGTAAAACGGCTCAAGGGCTGCTGTTCGATGCCCTCTGCATTCAGCTCAATCTGCTCTGTCATTTAGGTTTTATAACTGCTCTGTCCGGTATTGAATTGCAATCTGGAAGGCGGCGGCTGGCGCTACACCTCAGCCAGATCACCCTTCTCCTGTAGCCACTGTTTGCGATCACCCGCCCGTTTCTTGGCCAGCAGCATATCCATCATGCCATTGCTGCCATCTCCCGGCTCGATAACCAGCTGCACCAGTCGCCGGGTATCCGGGTGGATGGTGGTCTCACGCAGCTGTAACGGGTTCATCTCGCCCAACCCTTTGAAACGCTGTTCACTCACCTTGCCCTTGATCTTCTCTGCCTCGATACGGTCCAAAACCCCCCTCTTCTCCCGATCATCCAAGGCATAAAAAACCTGTTTGCCCACATCGATGCGGTAGAGCGGCGGCATCGCCACATAGACATGCCCCTCCTGCACCAGCTTGCGAAAGTGGCGCAGAAAGAGCGCGCACAGCAGGGTGGCGATATGCAGCCCATCGGAGTCCGCATCAGCCAGGATGCAGATCTTGCCAAAGCGGAGTTTCGACAGATCATCAGAGCCTGGCTCCACGCCAATCGCCACCGAGACATCATGCACCTCCTGCGAGGCCAGCACCTCTGCCGAATCGACCTCCCAGGTGTTGAGGATCTTGCCCCGCAACGGCATCACCGCCTGGAACTCCTTGTCCCGCGCCTGTTTGGCAGAGCCACCGGCGGAGTCGCCCTCTACCAAAAACAGCTCGCTGCGGCGCGGATCAACCGAGCTGCAATCCGCCAGTTTACCCGGCAGCGCCGGCCCCTGAGTCACCTTTTTACGCGCCACCTTGCGCCCCATCCGCATCCGCGCCTGGGCGGCGTTGATCGCCAGATCAGCGATCTGTTCACCTGCCTCTGTGTGCTGGTTCAGCCACAGGCTGAAGGCATCCTTCACCACGCCGGAGACAAAGGCGGCACACTCGCGCGATGAGAGGCGCTCTTTGGTCTGTCCGGAAAATTGCGGATCCAGCAGCTTGACCGAGAGCACATAGCTGCAACGGCTCCAGACATCCTCTGGCGTCAGTCTGACCCCCCGTGGCAGCAGGCTGCGAAATTCGCAGAACTCCCGCACTGCCTCGGTCAGGCCGCTGCGCAGGCCATTGACATGGGTGCCACCCAGCGCAGTAGGGATCAGATTGACATAGCTTTCCGTAACCGCCTCGCCCCCTTCCGGCAGCCAGACCACGGCCCAGTCCGCCGCCTCATCGTTCCCTTGCAGGCTGCCCATAAAGGGCACCGCCGGTATCATGGGTATCCCCTGTAGCGCATCCAGCAGGTAATCTTTCAGGCCATCTTCATAGCACCACTCATGCTGCTCACCGCTGTTCTCATCCAAAAACCGAACCCGCAGCCCCGGGCAGAGCACCGCCTTGGCGCGCAGCACATGCAGCAGCTGGCGCACTGAAAACTTAGGGGAATCAAAGTACTTGGGGTCAGGCCAGAAGCGCAGGGTTGTGCCGCTGTTATTGCGCCCCACCTTGCCAACCTGTTCCAGATCGCTGGACTTGTTGCCACCCACAAAGGCCATGTTGGATTCGATGCCATCGCGCTTGACCCACACCTCCAGATGCCTGGAGAGGGCGTTTACCACCGACACGCCAACACCGTGCAGGCCACCTGAGAATTTGTAGTTTTTACTGGAGAATTTGCCACCCGCGTGCAGTTTGGTGAGGATCACCTCAACCCCTGGCATGCCCTGCTTGGGGTGGATATCCACCGGCATGCCACGCCCGTCGTCCTGCACCTGTAGCGAGCCATCCTTAAACAGCACAACCTCGATTTTAGAGGCGTGGCCTGCAATGGCCTCATCCACGCTGTTGTCGATAACCTCCTGCGCCAGATGATTGGGCCGGGAGGTGTCGGTATACATGCCAGGGCGCTTGCGCACCGGGTCGAGGCCGCTCAGAACCTCGATATCGGATGACTGATAAGAACTGCTACTCATGGATGGGCATTCAAACCTGTAGGAAAAAGAGACCCCGCGGATTGTCTACGAAGTGAACCTGCACTGCAAATGGCGGCCTGCCCAGGAGCCTGTCGGACTTAGGTGGATTGTAGCGAGGGGGTGGGAGAGTGAGCGCAAATATTCCCGGTTTTGAGGCGCATAGTGGGCCTGTGCAACGAAAAATCGGGGATATTTGAGCCGCTCTCCCACTTCCGCAGCCAGTTCATCCTAAGTCCGACAGGCTCCTAGT
>WFXD01000086.1 GCA_015490795.1 Gammaproteobacteria bacterium | reverse complement strand
GGCCTGTCAGCATCCATGGCCGTGTTGCGTCTCTTGCTAAGGACTAAGGCCATTAGCGGCGAGACGCGCCTCGCCTAAAGCGCCTACTGTTGGTGCCATGGACGCTGACAGACCAACTGAGTCCGTCAATATAACCTGGACGGTGTACTAGGTTAAAGAGCCAAAACTGTGACCCAGACGAAGTTAAATACAACCCCCCCATCTTCCTGGCGTGAGCGCCTGGGTAACTATGCGCTGCTGATACGGGCAGATCGCCCGATTGGTATCCTGCTGCTGATGTGGCCTGCGCTGTGGGCCTTGTGGATTGCCGGTGAGGGGCAGCCTGACTGGGCTGTGGTGGTGATCTTTGTCATTGGGGTGACGCTGATGCGCTCGGCAGGGTGCGCCATCAATGATTATGCTGACCGCAAGATTGATGGCAAGGTCGAGCGCACAAAAAACCGCCCTGTCGCAGCGGGTCTTATCACCCCTAAAGAGGCGTTGGGGGTGTTTGGCGCACTGGTGCTGCTGGCCTTTCTGCTGGTGCTGTTGCTGAATTGGCAGACCATACTGATGTCCTTTGTGGCGGTCACCCTGGCCGCGCTCTACCCTTTTATGAAGCGCTATACACACCTCCCGCAGCTGGTGCTGGGCGCTGCCTTTGGCTGGGCTGTTCCGATGGCCTTTACCGCGCTCACAGAGAGTGTCGCCCCGGTGGGCTGGTTGCTGTTTGTGGCGACGGTGATCTGGGCGCTGATCTACGATACCCAATATGCGATGGTCGATCGCGATGATGATCTGAAGATCGGCGTTAAATCAACAGCGATTCTGTTTGGTGATATGGATCTGATCATTATCGGGATCTTGCAGGCTACCATGCTGGGCATCCTGCTGCTGGTTGGCATCAACGCCGGGCTGGGTGCTGTCTACTACATTGGGCTGGCTGTCGCTGCGCTGCTGTTTCTCTATCAGCAATACATCACGCGGGGGCGCGATAAAAAGGGCTGTTTTGCCGCATTTTTGAACAATAACAATGTGGGCGCAGCTATATTTGCAGGCCTGGCACTGGATTATCTCTTCTGACGCCACCACGGCTGTTCTTCTGAAAAGGGCAGGGTTTGATATGAAAATATTCAAAATAGTGCGCCATGCCGCCTGGCTTTTTCTTGCGTTCTCTCTATCTCAATCTCCCGTTGTTGCCGGATCTGATGAGAGGGTCTGGATTCCTGGCTGGCGGAGCGGGCCTGCGCTCTCTATGGCGCGTACCGGGCATGCGGCGCTCATGATTCAGGATCGCCTCTACCTGATTGGCGGCACCAACAAAGAGCGCTATATCAGCCGCATTGAGCAGAGCCGCATTGCTCCGGATGGGACGCTTTCAGCATGGCAATATGCTGAACATGAGCTGAATGTGGGGCGCGCCTATCATGGGGTGGCGCATACCGGGCGCTACATTTATGCCATTGGCGGATCGAGCACCAATGTAAAAGGGCTGCTGGATTCAGTCGAGCGGGCAGAGGTCAACCCGGATGGCACTATCGGCGCATGGCACCTGGAAAAGAGCAGGCTCAATATTGCCAGGCGCTGTGTGCATGTCGTGCATATTGATGGCTATCTCTATGCCGTGGGTGGTTTTGGCGGCAAGCTGCTGGACAGCATCGAGCGGGCAAAGATTGAGGCCGATGGCAGCCTGGGTGAGTGGGAGCTGCTCTCCGATGCGATGCAGTATGCACGCTATGTTCATGCGGCCAAAAGTGTGGGTGACAGGCTCTATGTGCTGGGCGGGCATGACAAGAGTGCCGGTGTGGGCATTGCCTCTGTAGAGTGGGCGCAGCAGGATGATGAGGGGATGTTCAACCCGTGGCAGACCACTGCGGCAATGCGTAAAAACCGGTACGGGCTGGAGGCGGCCATCCATAAGGGCTACATCTATGCGATGGGCGGGATAGATGGCCAGATCCATCTGGCCAGCATCGAGAAAGGCCGTCTGCTGGAAGATGGCACCATCACTGACTGGCAGCCGACTACGGCGCTGCCCGGCGCCCGCGGCGTATTCAGTTCAGTAATCTACCGGGATGCGCTCTACATCCTGGGTGGCTCGGTGGGTGAGGATCTGACAGATGATGTGGCCTTTGCCTTTTTCAACCGGCAGGGTGATCTTGGCTATTGGGGCAGTCCGGAGGAGGCGGAAAAGGCCAGAAAAGCGGAGGCCCGCAAGCTACAGCAGCTGCAACAGCGCTATCCAAACAGGGTGAAGGTTGTCGAGCAACTGCATGGCGGGCAGTTCAATCTGCTGCTGGTTGAGCGGCCAGATGGCATGCAGGCCTGGCTGGTGGTACCACCCGGCGCCTATGCCAAGGGTATGACGATTCGCTTCGCGGATGGTAACCTCTATCCCAACTACTACAATCCCACCCTGAAGAGGCGGTTTCAGGTGGTGATGTTTGTAAAGGATCTGATTCCAGTCGAAGCATTTGAATAGCCCCATTTTCAAACCCCCTTCCCGTTTGCCCGGTGCAGATCGAAATGGCCAACGGCCCCATCATAAAATGGATGCCGTAGCGCGCACAGACAGCGGCCTGGTGCGCGAGAATAATGAAGATGCCATTCGGCTTCTTCCTGAAGATGGCATAGTGGTTCTGGCCGACGGCATGGGTGGCCACAGGGCGGGCGAGGTCGCCAGTGAGATGGCTGTGCAAAAGATCGCCGGTTTTTTGGTGGACCAACTGCACCAGGAGGGTGATGGCCGCCGCCCGGTTCAAGCGTGGTTGCAGCAGGCTGTGGCAGTGGCCAACCGGGCCATCTTCGAGATGTCGCAGCAGTTCATTACGCACAGAGGGATGGGGACAACGGTTGTTGCAGGGCTGTTTGCCGACAACAGACTGCTCTATGCCCATGTAGGTGATTCGCGGCTCTATCTGCTGCGCAATGGCAGACTGACTCCTCTGACCCGTGATCACACGATGCTGCAATCCCTGGTGGACTCTGGCCTCTTCAAAACAGGGCATGAGGCAAGAGCAGCAGGTATATCCAGCAGCCAACTGACCCGGGGTGTGGGGCTGGGCGCCAGGGTGGAAGTGGCCTGTGCCGGGATTGAACTGGAGCCTGATGACATCTATCTTTTTTGCTCAGACGGCTTAACGGATATGATGACAGACGGAATGGTCGGTGCGGTGATCCAGGAGAGCCTGCCCGATCTTGCCTGTGCGGCGGATCTGCTGCTTGAACTGGCCCTGAAACAGGGTGGTACAGACAACATATCCCTGGTATTGGTACGGCCTTGAACTAAAAATCGCAACCCACCTGTTTTAAGTCTACACTTTTATAGTGAGCGGCCCATTTCAAAGGATGCGATGACCAAACAAGCTGTAAAAAAGCTGGTGGTTTTCTCCGGGGGCGCATGGGTCAACGAGCTGCCTTTGGATAAGACCACACTCTCCATCGGGCGTGATCCACAGGGTGATCTTCAGCTGGCAGACCCTAAAGTCAGCCGCCTGCATGCCAGGCTGACTCAAATTTCATCCAACTATTTCATTGAAGATTGCAACAGCACCAACGGTACGCTGCTGAATGGCAGGCCTGTACACAAGCATATCTTCAGGCCTGGGGATAACCTGCAGATTGGCAATTTTGAACTGCGCTATGTGCTTGCCGATGATGCAGCGCAGCTGGATGAGACGATGCATGCCGTGGTTCAGCCAGCCATAAAAAACAGAGGAGAGAGCCGGCAAAAGGTGGTGCTGTTTTTTTTACAGGGCCCGGAGTCCGGGCAGGTGGTGAGATTGACAGAGCCGCTTTTCACTATTGGCCGTCCTGGGGAGAGCGTTGCAGTGGTTGCGCGGAGAACCCAGGGCGCCTATCTGCTGCATATTGGCGGGGAGATGCCGGTGGTCAATGGCGCAGAGGTGGCGCAACAGACCGTGCAGCTACAGGATGGCGATGTGATTGGTGTAGGCGAGTATCAAATCAAGATTGCGCTGCACTGACTTCAGAGCAGCTGCTTCAGGCGGTAAATCTCATCCAGCGCCTGCCGGGGTGTCAGACTGTCTGGCTCCACCTTATGCAACGCCTCCTCAACGGGACACCTCTTGGCCGGTTGCGTTTCAACCGGCTGGAAGAGTGACATCTGCACAGACTGTTGCGCGGTGTGGCGCTGGGCGGCATCCTCCAGCTCTCGCAGCCGCTGGCGGGCACGCTCTATGATGCGCTTTGGCACCCCGGCCAGCGCCGCCACCTGCAGGCCATAGCTTTGGTTGGCCGGCCCCTCTTTGACGGTATGTAAAAAGATGATCGAGTCGCCATGTTCCACCGCATCCAGATGCACATTGGCGATGCCGGGAAACTCTTCGGGCAGGGTGGTCAGTTCAAAATAGTGTGTGGCAAACAGGGTGTAGGCCTTGATGCGGGTGGCCAGCTCCACCCCGCAGGACCAGGCGAGAGAGAGGCCATCGAAGGTGCTGGTGCCGCGGCCAATCTCATCCATCAGCACCAGGCTGTTTTGGGTGGCATTGTGCAGGATATTGGCGGTCTCCTCCATCTCGACCATGAAGGTGGAACGCCCGCCCGCCAGATCGTCAGAGGCTCCGATGCGGGAGAAGATGCGGTCAATCGGGCCAATTCTTGCGCTGGTGGCAGGGATGTAGCTCCCGGCATAGGCAAGCAGCACAATCAGGGCGGTCTGGCGCATGTAGGTGGATTTGCCGCCCATGTTGGGGCCGGTGATAATCAGTATGCGGCGCTGCTGATCGAAGCGGACATCATTGGCAACGAAAGGCGTGTCGCTAACCGCCTCTACCACTGGATGGCGGCCACCCTCAATCTGCAGCTCTGGCGTTTCGGTAAGCTCCGGGGGGCGCAGATCCAGCTGCTCGGCCCGCTCAGCCAGGTTGCAGAGCAGATCCAGTGCGGCCAGGCTCTCGGCACACCGTTGCAGGGCTGGGATTTGTGGCTGTAGCTGATCCAGCAGCTGCTCGTAGAGCATCTTTTCGCGGGAGAGGGAGCGCTCACGGGCGCTCAATACCTGATCCTCAAACTTCTTGAGCTCTGGTGTGATGAATCGCTCTGCCCCTTTCAAGGTTTGACGGCGGAGATAATCGGCAGGTGCCTTGTCGGATTGAAGGCGGCTGATCTCGATGTAGTAGCCATGCACTCTGTTGTAACTGACCTTCAGGTTGGCAATGCCGGTGCGCTCCCGCTCCCGGCTCTCCAGGTCCAGCAGGAACTGGTCGGCGTTTTGGGAGAGCGCTCTCAACTCATCAAGCGTGCTGTCGTAGCCCTCGGCCAATACGCCGCCGTCGCGGATCAGTACCGGCGGGTTTTCAATGATGGCGCGGCTTAACAGGCTGACCGTGCCGGGGTGAGAGTCAGCCTCTTGAGCCAGCTCTGTCAGCAGTGGTGAATCCACTGTTGCAAGCTGGCTCTGAATGGCAGGCAGACAGGCCAGGGAGTCACGCAATACAGCCAGGTCGCGGGGGCGGGCAGATTTCAGTGCAATACGCGCCAGGATGCGTTCGATATCGCCGATACTGCGCAGCCCTTCCTGTAGCGCTGAAAATGCCTGTTGTTCCAGTAGTTCACCAATGGCTGCGTGGCGCGCCTTCACGGTCTGAATGTTGCGCAGCGGGCGGTTGATCCAGCGTCGCAACATGCGGCTGCCCATGGCTGTGGCGGTACGATCCAGAATGCCTGCCAGGGTGTATTGCGGCTGGTTGGAGAGGGAGTGGTCAAGCTCCAGATTTTGCCGGGTGGCCGCATCGATGATGATGGCGTCATCCCGGCGCTCTGTTGTCAGCCCCCGGATGTGGGGCAGGGCGCTCTGCTGGGTATCTGCAACATACTGTAGCAGGCAGCCTGCGGCGCAGAGCGCCAATGGCTGATCATCGCAGCCAAAGCCACCAAGGTCGCGCGTGCCGAACTGTTGGGTCAGCAGGCGGTGGGCGGTATCGCTGTCAAAATGCCAGGTTGGGCGGCGGGTAATTTCGGCCCGGCTGGTGATAGAGGCAGGCAGGCTGTTCTCTTCAGCAATCAGCAGTTCAGCGGGGTGGATGCGCTCCAGCTCTCCGGCCAGCCCCTCTCCGTCAGGCAGCTGCTGAACGGTAAAGCGGCCACTGGTCAGATCCAGTGTGGCAAGACCAAAACCGGAGCCGGATTCATGGAGTGCGGCCAGCAGATTATCCCGGTGATCCTCCAGCAGCGCTTCGTCGGTGACGGTGCCAGGGGTGACGATCCGCACCACCTTGCGCTCAACCGGCCCCTTGCTGGTTGCTGGGTCGCCAACCTGCTCACAGATGGCAACGGATTTGCCCTGCCTGACCAGCTTGGCCAGATACCCCTCTGCAGCATGGTAGGGGATGCCCGCCATCGGGATGGGGTGACCGGCAGATTTACCCCGTTTGGTCAGGGTAATGCCAAGTATCTGCGCAGCCAGCCTTGCATCGTCATAAAAGAGCTCGTAAAAATCCCCCATGCGGTAGAACACCAACATCTGAGGGTATTCGCTTTTGATGCGCAGGTACTGCTGCATCATTGGTGTATGTTGTTCTTTTTTTTCTAATGAACTCATGCCGTTACGCTGCTCTACTTATTGATTACTAAGTACTTATCGTTTTTACGTCGTCTCTTGTGGTCTCATCGAGTCTCACGAAATACCATCCAATCTCAGGAAAAAGTGTAACTTGAAGTGTAACATGTGTTGGTGTAACTTTTCCTTGAAATCCAAAAGTTACACTTTTATCAGTTAAGTCGTACAAACTGAAACCAATTCAATAGGATGCCCATGACAACCGTACAGATTACCAAACCTCTATCCTCCAGGACAGTGGAAGTGATGAAACCAGGAGATAAAATTAAGGCCGACACGGGAGAAAACATCGGGTTGCGTGTGAGATGTGGGGCCACTGGGGTGAAAACGTTTTTCTATCGCTATACCAGTCCAGTCACCTCAAAGCTCGTTCAGGTGAAAATCGGGAGCTTCCCGGAAACCTCCCTGGCCGAAGCGAGGCTGAAGCTACAGGAGCTAAAGCAAATCCGCCGCCAGGGGCGTTGCCCGAGAACCGAGGTAAAGGAGCAGCAAAAGCAGGAAAAAGAACAGGAAAAGGCGAGGGTGGAGCCGGTTGAGAAGTTGTTTGCCGTAAAGGACATGGTCGAACTCTATCTGACCCAATATATAGAAGATCGGAAATCTCCAAGCGGAAAGATCATTGCCGGTGCGCGGAAGCCGAAGGGCCAGTCAGAGACGCGCAGAACCCTCTATGGCGATGTGATTCCCAAGTTAGGGGAGATGCCAGCAAATGCTGTCACGCGGAAGGCTGTGGTGGATATGATCATGGCCATCGTTCAGCGTGGGGCAAATGTTCAGGCAGGAAATGTACTGAGAGAGCTTTCTGCCGCCTACGAGTTTGCGATTGGTCTGGGCTATTTTTCAGATGAGTTTGCAAACCCGGCAATTCTCGCCAAAGCAAGCCTCAGACAGGCCAAGGTGAAACTCACCCATCAACGAGGAAAAAGAGTCCTCTCTGATACCGAATTGGCGACGTTGCTGAAATGGTTGCCTGGGTCTGATTACACCGCAACACAGAAGAATGTTCTTCGATTCACCCTCTGGACAGGGTGTCGTACCGGAGAGGTCTGCAATGCGGCCTGGAAGGACATCGACCTGAAGAAACGGACCTTTCATATAAGGGAAAGCAAGACGGAGGTCGAGCGCTATGTGCAATTGCCCCGCCAAGCGGTGGAGTTCCTGAAAACGCTTCGACTGACCACCGGAGACTATCCGTTCCCATCCCAGAAGACGCGGCTGCCCATCCAGCAAAAGCAACTGACCGAGCAGACCTGGCGGATGAGAAAAAGCAACAGTATGGTCAATCTTCCGGCCTGGACACCTCACGATCTGCGTAGAAGCGTCAGGACTGGCTTGTCGCGTCTGCAATGCCCCAACGAGGTGGCTGAAGCCGTATTGGGGCATTCACGTAAGGGAATCGAGGGAACCTACGATTTACACCGGTATGAGGCGGAGTGTAGGCGGTGGTTACAGAAATGGGCGGATCATCTGGACGCGCTTATTTGTGATTGACTGTCACTCAATCAATTGGCCAGAGTCTGCCTCTTTTCTACGAGAAGTTTTACCACGGCTTGAAGTTCCTCTGTCGTTTTTCCCGAGGCAAATGCATTTAACATCGTGTCCACTTCATGGGCCAGCCATCCGACAGAACGATTGCCAAGGGAAACTCCGGGAGGGCACAAGCCTTCACTGATTCGACGATATAGGGTCGCGTGACTCATCCCGGTTCGATTTAACACCGCTGGCTTTCTTTCGATTCGGATTGGGTGAAGATCAGGCATGCGCGATGAATACCCAAAGTGGGGGTTGCTGCACGATTGTTGCTTGCCTCATGAGTTCACATGTTCCACGGTGCTTTGAAACGCAGTTCATACTAACGGCGGGTCGTGCGAGCAAAACGCGGAAAAGGGGGCAGGCAGGTGCTATTTCGGGTGATGATAATGTCCATACCAAAACTTTAGCACGGTGCCAATTTAATGAGCAAAGGATAAATGTTTAGCAGGCAGATAAATAAGCTAACCGAGATGAGCTGAGGAGGGCTTCTATTCAGGTTGCGCTGTTGTTTCCAGGCAGCGAGGATCAATCAGGCAAACGAATTTTCCCATGCAAGTTTTTCAGGAAATTGTTCTTAAACCATCTCTCCCTTAAACACCACAACCCCACAGATCCTGGCATGCTGGTTGACCTCGATGATCCGGTTTGGCCACTCCGGATTCAGTGCTTTCAGGTACTGACGGCCTTCTTCGACGATAAGCTGTTTGAAGGTAGCCTCAGCAGTGTCTTCAATCATGACGACGACATATTTTCCATGGATCGGGTCGGCATGAGGATCCACGAAGATCAGGTCGCCGTCATGGAACTTGGGTTCCATGCTGATGCCGCGTACGCGCAGGACATAGGAATCGTTGCTGCAATTGACGGGACAGGGTAGCAACTCCTGACCGTATT
>WFXD01000085.1 GCA_015490795.1 Gammaproteobacteria bacterium | reverse complement strand
CATTTTACATGGGCTGAACTTTGCCATTCTTTCATCTGTTACTCCTGAGCTTTGCCCTTGGGGCTTTCCTCAGGAGTCTTTTTACGCCAGATCGGCAGAGCCTTTTCAAGTCTCACCGGCAAAGCCGGTGGTTTACCTCAATTTGAATTAGTTGTGTTGCGAAGGCTTTGCGTCAGCTAGGTCACGCAAAAGTCACGCAAGGGCTTTTTTGCACAACTTGAAAAATGACGTAAGCTATTGAATTTATTGGTGGGCCGTGAAGGATTCGAACCTTCGACCAAGGGATTAAGAGTCCCCTGCTCTACCAACTGAGCTAACGGCCCGGGAGTGGGTTTGCAAGTAATAAGTTATGGGAAAACAGCTTATAACTTGTTAGAGATGTTGGGGTGGACGATGGGGCTCGAACCCACGACAACCGGAATCACAATCCGGGACTCTACCAACTGAGCTACGCCCACCATAAAAACTGCTTTTTTTCTTGCTGCCGGGGTTGCTGTTCAGCATGGCGCGCCCGGCAGGATTACTCTGCGCTTCCTGCGCATTTGTCGAACCACCCATATTGTGTGGCAGGTTCGGGTTTATCATCCTGAACTACCGCATTGTCAACCGGCTCACTGCCATTTTGGTTAATGGCGCGCCCGGCAGGATTCGAACCTGCTACCCTCGGTTTAGAAGACCGATGCTCTATCCAAATGAGCTACGGGCGCATTGTTCGGCTTGCAAAATTGGTCGGGGTAGAGAGATTCGAACTCCCGACATCCTGCTCCCAAAGCAGGCGCGCTACCAGACTGCGCTATACCCCGATATGCCTAACTGTGTGCCGCTCGGCAAAGAGGCGGAATAATACGCATACTCTACCATTTCGTCAATCTCATTTAGATGATAATTTTCAGCTTTCACGGTATCATTCGCCCCCTCTTCAGCAACCCTATTTTCAGTGGACAGGTATGAGCGCACAAATTCTCGACGGTAAGGCTATCGCGGCCGATTTAAGACAATCCATCAAATCCAGTGTTACAGAACGCATTGCCGCTGGCCAGCGGGCACCTGGTCTGGCCGTGATCCTGGTGGGAGAGGATCCCGCCTCTCAGGTCTATGTGCGTAACAAGCGCCGCTCTTGTGAGGAGGTGGGTTTCTACTCTGAAGAGCACAAGCTCTCGGCAGCGATAACCCAGGAGGAGCTGTTGGCGCTGATTGATTCGCTGAATGCCAAAGAGTCTATTGACGGCATCCTGGTGCAGTTGCCATTGCCGGATCAGATCGACGAGGAGACGGTTATTGAGCGTATCCTGCCGACCAAGGATGTCGATGGCTTCCACCCTTACAATGTGGGCCGACTGGTGCTGCGCATGCCGATCCTGCGCTCCTGTACGCCGAAAGGTATCATGACCATGCTGGAGCGAACCGGCCAGAAGCTGGAGGGGCTGGATGCCGTTATCATTGGTCAATCCAATATTGTGGGCCGCCCCATGGCGCTGGAGCTGCTGGCCGCCCGCTGCACCATCACCGTCTGTCACAGCCGCACCAGGGATCTGGAAGGTAAAATCCGTGGTGCGGATATTGTTGTGGCTGCGGTTGGCCGGGCAAACTATGTGCGGGGTGAGTGGATCAAACCCGGTGCCATTGTGATCGATGTTGGCATCAATCGTATGGATGATGGCAAGCTGGCGGGTGATGTGCATTTTGACGAGGCCAAGGAGAATGCCAGCTGGATCACCCCGGTTCCCGGCGGTGTTGGCCCGATGACCATTGCTACACTGTTGGAGAATACGTTACAGGCAGCCGAGCTGCACAGCAAGGCCAGCGGGCGGGGCTGAGTTCCCGCGGCAAGCTCTTAGCCTATAAATACCCTGGCATTGCGGAACATCCGCATCCAGGGTGCATCCTCGCCCCACTCATCGGGGTGCCACGAGTTCTGCACGGTACGGAAGACCCGTTCCGGGTGCGGCATCATGATGGTCACCCGGCCATCCGTCGTCGTCAGCCCCGAGATGCCATCGGGTGAGCCATTGGGGTTGGCCGGGTAGCGGCTGGCAATCTCACCGCTGTTTTCAATATAGCGCAGCGCTACCCGGGGTTGCGCCTGTTGCAGGTGCGCTGTATTGCGAAACTCGGCTCTGCCCTCGCCATGTGCAACCGCTATTGGCATGCGGGAGCCTGCCATACCTTGCAGCAGGATGGAGGCTGAGTCCTGCACCTCGACCATCGTCACCCGCGCCTCAAACTGTTCGGAGCGGTTGCGTACAAAGCGTGGCCAGTGCTCGGCACCGGGGATCAGCTGATGCAGGTTGGAGAGCATCTGGCAGCCGTTGCAGACGCCGAGGGCAAAGGTATCCGGGCGCTGAAAAAAGGCCTCGAACTGCGCTCTGGCATGGGCGTTGAAGAGGATGGATTTGGCCCACCCCTCGCCTGCGCCCAGCACATCACCATAGGAGAAGCCGCCACAGGCAACCAGGCCACGGAACTCACTTAGCTCTCTGCGCTGTTCAATAATGTCGCTCATGTGCAGGTCAACTGCCTGGAAGCCGGCACGGTCAAATGCCGCTGCCATCTCTATCTGACCATTGACCCCCTGTTCGCGCAGGATGGCGACAGGTGGGCGCACGCCACTGTTTATATAGGGTGCGGCAATATTCTCACCCGGCTCAAAACGGAGCCTGGCCTGTAACCCAGGGTCATCTTGATCGGCAATACGGTCATGCTCCTCCTGTGCGCAGGCAGGATTGTCGCGCATCGCCTGTAGACGATAACTGGTCTCGGACCAGGCCTGTTGCAGTGCCCCCCGGCTTCTGCTCAGCACCACATTCTGTCCGTATCTGAACTCAATCTGCCCCCGTTCATTGGGGCTGCCGATAACATGGCTGTAGTGACCCAGCCCGGCATCGTGCAGGCGCTTCAGCACGGCATCCGTATCGGCATGTTTAACCTGCACCACGGCGCCCAGCTCTTCACTGAACAGCACTGCCAGAAGATCGCTGCCCAGATCGTCCAGCAGAATATCCATGCCGCAGCGGCCGGCAAAGGCCATCTCACAGAGGGTAACGAACAGGCCGCCATCAGAGCGGTCGTGATAGGCCAGCAGCAGGCCATCCCGGTTCATGCCCTGGATAACCTCGAAGAAGCTCTTCAGCGCCTCGGGGGAGTCCAGGTCAGCGCCATGATGCCCGATCTGCCTGTAGACCTGAGCCAGTGAAGAGGCCCCCAGGCGGTTGGCCCCCTTGCCCAGGTCGATCAGGATCAGGTCACTGTCACCCTGGTCGGTGCGCAGCTGCGGGGTCAGGGTGGTGCGCACATCGCGCGCCGGCGCAAAACCGGAGATGATCAGCGAGAGCGGTGAGGCCATCACCCGCTCTTCGCCGCGCTCCTGCCAGACGGTTTTCATGGAGAGAGAGTCTTTGCCCACCGGGATGGCAATGCCCAGTGTCGGGCAGAGCTCCATGCCCACAGCCTGCACGGCATCGAACAGGGCGGCATCCTCTGCGCCGTGCCCGACGGCGGCCATCCAGTTGGCGGAGAGTTTGATGTCGCTCAGCCGGGCAATTGAGGCCGCAGCCAGGTTGGTGATTGCCTCACCTACTGCCATGCGGGCGGATGCAGCCGGATGCAGCAGCGCCAGCGGTGTGCGCTCGCCCATGGCCATCGCCTCGCCGGTATAGCCCTGGTAGCTGCTGGCGGTTACTGCAACATCGGCTACCGGCACCTGCCAGGGGCCGACCATCTGGTCACGGCAGACCTGGCCGGTGATGGAGCGATCACCGATGGTGATGAGAAAACTCTTGCTGCCCACGGTTGGCAGGTGCAGTACCCGCAGTGCGGCCTCTTCAAGGTCGATCTCTGCGGTTTCAAATTCAGGTTTGTGGAAGCTGTGGTGATGCACATTGCGCAACATCTGCGGTGTATTGCCAAACAGCAGTGGCAGCGGCAGGTCGATTGGGTTGTTGCCGAAATGGGCATCGCCCAGCAGCAGTTTCTCCTCCTGCGTCGCTTCACCCACTACGGCATAGGGACAGCGCTCCCGCTCGCAGATGGCGGTAAATTCAGCCAGCTGGTCGGCATGGATAGCCAGCACATAGCGCTCTTGCGACTCATTGCACCAGATCTGCATGGGGGACATGCCCGGATCATCACTTGGCACCGTGCGCAGCTCAAATTTGCCGCCACGGCCGCAATCATGCACCAGCTCTGGCAGGGCATTGGAGAGACCGCCGGCACCCACATCGTGAATCCACAGCACCGGGTTGTTCTCCCCTCGTGCTACGCAGCTGTCGATCACCTCCTGGCAGCGCCGCTCAATCTCGGGATTGCTGCGCTGCACTGAGGCAAAATCCAGATCCTCGGCGCTGGTTCCACTGGCCATTGAAGAGGCTGCGCCACCGCCCAATCCGATCAGCATTGCCGGGCCGCCCAGCACAACCAGGGGCGTGCCTGCCGGGTAGTCGTTTTTCTGCACATGCCCTGCGCGGATATTGCCCATGCCGCCCGCGATCATGATTGGCTTGTGATAGCCTCGCAGCTCCTCTCCATTTGGGCCGGGCACCTTCGCCTCGAAGGTACGGAAGTAGCCTGCCAGGTTGGGGCGGCCAAATTCGTTATTGAAGGATGCCGCACCAATCGGCCCCTCCAGCATGATGTCGAGTGCAGATGCTATCCGCTCGGGCTTGCCAAAATCCTCCTCCCATGGCTGCACGGCCCCTGGGATGCGCAGGTTGGAGACAGAGAACCCCGCTAATCCGGCCTTGGGTTTGGAGCCTTGGCCGGTTGCGCCCTCATCACGAATCTCGCCGCCTGCACCGGTCGCAGCCCCCGGCTCGGGAGAGATGGCCGTTGGATGGTTGTGGGTCTCCACCTTCATCAGGATGTGGATATCCTCATCCTGATAACCGTAGGCGCCCTTGGCGGGATCAACCAGAAAGCGTTTTCCACGGCTGCCCTCAATCACAGATGCGTTGTCTTTGTAGGCGGACAAAACCTTATCGGGTGATTTTTCAGTGGTGTTGCGAATCATCTTGAACAGGGAGTGCTCTCTCTTCTCTCCATCCACGATCCAGTCAGCATTGAAGATCTTGTGGCGGCAGTGTTCAGAGTTGGCCTGGGCAAACATCATCAGCTCAACATCGGTGGGGTTGCGTCTCAGCCCCTGAAAGCTCTCTACCAGATAGTCGATCTCATCGGCCGAAAGTGCCAGCCCCCATTCACTGTTGGCGGCAATCAGCGCACTCTTGCCGCCACCCATGAGGTCCACTGACTGCAATGGGGCAGGTTCTGCATGAACAAAAAGAGCGTTGGCATCTTGCGGATCGGTCAGCACCGACTCTGTCATCCGGTCATGCAGCAGGCGCATGGCCGTATTCAATTCATGGTCAGAGAGTGGCGCCCCGGTTGCGGCAAGATAATAGGCTACCCCCCGCTCCAGCCGTTTAATGGTAGTCAGGCCACAATTATGTGCAATATCCGAAGCCTTGCTGGACCAGGGCGAGATGGTGCCGGGGCGCGGCACAACCAGAATCAATGCCCCCTCAGGGGCATGTTCAGGCAGGTGCGGCCCATAGCGCAGGATGCGATCCAGCACTGTCCGCTGCGCCTCATCCAATGTCTGCTCAATATCAGCAAAATGGAGGTATTCTGCGTACAGCGTGACAGATCGGCCTGTATGCTCGGCGATTCGCTGTTGCAGTTTTTTCAGGCGAAATTCAGAGAGGGCGGGAGCGCCACGGAGAATCAGCATCTTGCACCTTGGTTCCAGGGTAGAAAGGAGACGCAATGATACTAAAAATTGGCTGTTTAGTATTAAGAATCGAGCAGAACCCCAGCGCCTCTGCTATGGCTTTTCCGCCATTTAGCACAATAAATGTCAGCTTTTTTTACACCCTGAAAAATGCTAACGCTTTGATTATTACAAAAAAATAAGAAGGCGGTATTTTTTACGCTATGAAAAAACCTGACAAATGCCCTAAATACCCTGCATTTGTCAGGTTTTTTTACACTCCAGCAGGAAGCAGATGCTGAATCGCTTAAAAAGAAGGAGGCTTTAAGCGGAAGCTATGAAATGGAAGATGGACCCCAAGCCGCGTCGGCCTGCCAATCTGTTGGAGGGCAGTAGTGCAAACTTGAGCAATCCTTTGCTCAAGCCTGATCCTTTTTTACCAGCACCCAATCAGGTGCGTGTTCGACGCCTCAAGAGTGGCAAGGCAAACCCCAGCAACAACAGGCTGGATGGCTCCGGCACACTGCCACTGCCCCCTCCGCCACCGCCAGAAGAGGTTGTCTCACCTGACAGCTTGTAAATCTTGAAATAGTCGTTGCTATTGGACCAGTTCTTGCTGCTAATCATAGGGTTGAAGGCTCCGATCAACCAGTAGCTGGAGGTGGTGCCCCCCGCATTGATTGTCTTTCCACTGCTGGTTCCAAGATCGTTATAGTCACCGACATGCTGCCAGCCGTTGGAGGTAAGATCAGAATATTTTTCGCCCCCCAGAGAGGGTGTTCCGCTGCCCGTATAGGCTAACACTGTAATATCAGAATCATTGAAATCCCAGCCCAGCTTGATTTTATTCAATGCAATCGAATCGCTACCAAAGTCAAACAGTACTGAATCGTAATACCCATCGGCACCACCGTTATCGATTGCATGGTTGGGAACTCCGCTTTCACCACTACGATTCTCTACCCCCAATCCACGCCATACCTTTATCTTACCTGTTTCCAGATCTCTGTTATCACCACTGCCACTACCCGTATTCGACCAAGCTGAAACCGTTACATCGTTATGTCCATTCGCTCCATCAAAGACCCACTGATTGCCGTATGTCGCACTGTCGTTGTCACAGCCGCCTTCGATGCAGTTCCAGCTCTTAAAAACCCAGTCATAACCCGCATAGGCCCCAGGTGAGGCAAAAACTGCTACCAACCCCAAAACCGCTACCGGCTTAAATATTTTTAATTGCAACATCTGTTTTTCTCTCCTGCTAAAAGCGAACCTTAACCCTGGACACTCCTTATCGGCATGATTTTCGGAACATTAAAAACACAAAGGGTTAAGCAAGTTTCAGGCCACATTTGTTTTTTCTTTATAGTCAACAGCTTATGAGCAGGCGCATGATCTGCCCGCACCAGGGTGTAAAAAAAGCTGACGCCGCTCCCGATGCACTCAAGAATGATCTTCCTGAATTTAAAGTAGCTATACAATATAAGCTGTTGATGTTAAGCGTAATAACCTCTATCCTTTTTTTCGGTTAGCCTAAAGGTCATAGCAAGGGTCAATTCCATCCAGATCAAGGGGTGGTCTCCTTGCGCAACGGAAATAAGTCTATGTTTTATCGGTACTTGAAGGTGTTTGGTGTATTGCTGGCATGCTCTGTTTTTTCTGTCCCACCCGCTGTGGCAGGAGAGGCAGGGTACACATTGCAGCCTGGCGATATTCTTGAAATATCGGTCTGGAAAGAGGAAGGGATGCAGGGTGAGGTGCTGGTAAGGCCGGATGGCGGGCTATCCTTTCCGTTGGTGGGGGATGTTATTGCAGAAGGGCGTACGATTAAACAGCTGAATGATGAAATCACAGCAAAGCTTAAGGCATATATCCCCGACCCCGTGGTTACAGTGAGCCTTAAGCAGATACTTGGCAATATCGTCTATGTGCTCGGCAGGGTTAATCGTCCTGGCGAATTTCAGTTTATTCGCAAGATAGATGTCATGCAGGCACTGAGTAAAGCCGGGGGCATGACCCCCTATGCCGAAGTTGACAAGATCAAGATTCTGCGCCGAACCGGCGATCTCTTGCAGGCCATACTGTTCAACTATGGCGAGGTGGAAAAAGGGGCCAAATTAGAGCAGAACATACTGCTGGAGAGTGGTGACGTGGTTGTGGTGCCATAGGTGGCGAGCAAGATCATTAATGTGACACTGCCTGGCAATGCAGGGCTGTTGATCGGATTAATGACGCTCTTTCCCGGCGCAGTCAATGCTGCGCAGTGGTATTCGGAATCATCAACGCGCGCACAGAGCCTCTATGACGATAATATTCGGCTGACGAGCGGAGCCCACGATGCTGTCGTTGGTATGGTGCTTGCCGGCACGATCAAAACGGGCCGGCGCACAGAGACCACTGATCTCCATCTTAATGGAGAGGCGGCATTAAAGAAATACTCCGGGGAGGAGGATCTGGATACCAATGATTTTGATATTGGCATAGCTGCAACTCACCGCACAGAGCGTGATGAATTTACCCTC
Source organism: Gammaproteobacteria bacterium (assembly GCA_015490795.1). Lineage (GTDB taxonomy): Bacteria > Pseudomonadota > Gammaproteobacteria > Chromatiales > Chromatiaceae > WFXD01. The sequence continues at coordinate 23,749 of WFXD01000085.1, read as the reverse complement.
AATGCAGCAATCAAGCTCGACTCTACCCTAAGCAGCGAGGTTGCAGGCAGCGGTTTGATGCAGGCCCGCAAGCGCCGGATCGAAAAGAACTTTGCACTATCCTGGACACACGCCCTTTCAGAGCGCACATCACTCAAACTGGGTTACAACTATATTGATACAGAGTATAAAAACTCAAAAAATTCAGGCCTGGTAAATTATACCTATCAGGTGATAGACAGCATGCTCTCATACTCGCTGAACCAGAAGACAGTACTTTACTCAACATTAGCCCTCTCAACGTACAAAGGATCAGATTCAGCTAAAACCAAGACGGAAGATCTTGGTTTTATGGTCGGTATTAACCATAACTTCTCTGAGACCTTTAGTGCCGGAGGTGGCATTGGCATGCGCTATGCAGATACTGAGTCCAGATCAATCCAAAAGAGAAATGATACCGGATATCTGCTAAGCGCCAATTTCAAGCGTACTTTTGAGCAGATGACAGTTGACGGCCTCTTCAGCCGCAACGTGCTCCCCAGCGGAGGAGGCGCCTTGCTGGTGACAGACAAGCTCTCTGTAAAGGCCGGTTACCGGGTTGATGAACGCCTCAGCCTGCACCTGGAATCAATCATTTATCGTAATGCCTCTACCGATGAAGAGGATAAATCCCGCGACCGGGTCTTTTATTCAATTCAGCCGCGAGTGCGCTGGAGGGTGGCGCGCTGGTGGTTGATTGAAGGCTCATATCGCTACAGACGCCAGCGGTATGATGCTACCGGGCAAGCAGCAGACTCCAATGCGATTTTTCTAACGGCAAAGTACATTTGGCCCGCAAAGCCATCTGCCGGGCTATGGTAGCCAGTGGTGGGATGCGCCAACAGCATTTGGCTCAATTGTGAAACAATAAAACAGATCTTTTCTCTTTGGTGAAAAAATAATGGAAGAAGATATTAAAGGGCTTGGCGACTATCTCGCTGTCCTTAAACGCCGCAAGGTTCAGTTTATCGCTACGGTATTCGTAATTCTGACTATCAGCGCAGCAATTGCACTGCTATGGCCACCGACATACCGCTCCAGCGCGACGATTCTTATCGAGCAACAAGAGATCCCGGCGGATCTTGTTCGAACTACCGTCACCAGCTATGCCGACCAGCGCATCCAGCTTATTAGCCAGCGGGTTATGACAAGTGTAAACCTGCAACGGATTATTGAGCAGTTTGGCCTGTACGAAAAGGAGTTGCAGACAGAAAGCATATTAATGGTGCTGGAAAAGATGCGTGAAAACATCGCACTGGATATGATTACAGCAGATGTTGTTGACCCCAAGCATGGAAGACCGGTGGCCGCCACGATAGCATTCACAATTTCATTTGATTATGAATTTCCAGCAATGGCACAACGGGTAACCAATGAGCTGGTGTCACTGTTTTTGAACGAGAATTTAAAGCAGCGAAGCACCCTGGCAGGCGAAGCATCAACCTTCCTCAGGGACGAAGCAAAAAAACTGGAACAACAGGTAGCAACGCTTGAAGCAAAACTGGCCGACTTCAAAGAGAAAAACGTTAACCGGCTGCCCGAGCTTGTTCAGCTTAATTTGCAGCTGATGGAGCGTACTGAACGGGAACTTACAGAGGTTCAGCGTCAGATCAGAACACTGGAGGAGCGCAAGATTTATCTTGACTCCGAGCTTGCACAAATGGCCCCCAACAGCCTGCTTTATACGGCAACAGGCGAGCGAATATTAAGCCCGGAAGACCGCTTGACAGACTTGCAGGCAAAATTTATTACCACCTCCGCCATTTATGCCGAGAATCATCCTGATCTGAAAAAGATGCGCAAGGAGATTACAGCTTTGAAGAAAGAGGTTCAGCCAGATGGCATGGCGCTGGAACTTCAAACCAAACTTAAAGACCTGAATACCCAGCGTGTTGAGTTGACGGAACGGTACTCTGATCAACACCCTGATGTAAAAAAGATCCAGGGCTCTATCAAGAGTATGCAACTGGTTCTTGATCAAGAGCTTGTTAAAGAAAAGCCGGAAAAAACATCAACATCCAAACCGGATAATCCCGCTTATATACAGTTACAGACTCAGCTTGAAGCAGCAAATTCTGATTTGTCATCCTTTCGCAAGAGTCAACAAGAGCTCATGGCAAAGCTGGACGATTATGAAAGGCGTATTACAGATGCCCCACAGGTTGAAAAAGAGTACAGAAGCCTGAGCCGTGATTATGAAAATGCGCTGGCTAAATATCAGGAGGTCAAAGCCAAGCAGATGGAAGCAGAGCTGGCCGAGACCCTGGAGAGAGAGAACAAAGGTGAACGTTTCTCATTGATTGAGCCGCCACAACGGCCTGAAGAGCCAGATAGCCCAAACCGCCTGGCCATTATGTTTCTTGGCCTTATATTTTCTATGGTTGGCGGCGTTGGTATTACAGCAATGACAGAGGCGCTGGACGGAGCAATTCATGGTTCTCGCGGTGTTATGCGAGCAGTGGGAATGCCTCCGCTGGCCGTTATTCCATGCATAACGAATGCAGCAGACCGCAGGCAAAAGATGCTACGGAAATTGATGGGCGTGCTTTTACTGCTGTCAACTATTGGAGGAGTTCTTTTGTTGATACACCTCCTGTTTATGCCGCTTGATGTGCTTTGGTTTTCGGCTCTCCGCCGCTTGGAAGGGTTGTGATGGGCAGGTTAATTAAAATCAAATGTGTAAATTGCCATGCAACCTGGTTTTATTGCAATAATACACAACAGAATATTATGCGGTTTGCTGCGTTAAGGTGAGACAAAATGGAACGAATTAAACAAGCGTTGGACAAGGCTCGTAGCGAGAACAAAATCTCAGATAATGGGATGCTTCCAACAACGCATAAAGAAGGCCCAAAGTCAGATCATACTATTACATATACTGAGACAAGTGTCGTCTCTATGCATCCTGACAGCCTGCATGAAAAGCGCGTTGTGGCTATAGATGAAAATGATCCGGCAACTGCTGCTTACAAAGTGTTGCGAACACAAGTGCTTCAACGGCTGCGCACGAACAAGTGGAACTCGTTAGCCATTACAAGCCCTACCGAAGGGTGTGGCAAAACACTAACGGCGCTTAATTTGGCGATCAGCCTTGCACGAGAAGTTAACCATACCGTGCTGCTGGTCGATATGGATCTCCGAAGGCCAAAATTGCATAGCTATTTTCCTGGTATTCCAGGCCTGGGTATCAGTGACTATTTGCTGAATGATGTTGAATTAAACAGCATACTGATTAATCCGGGTATTGAACGTCTGGTTATCCTTCCTGGCCATAAAGCCTTTTCCAGCTCATCTGAAACACTCTCTTCTCCCAAAATGGTTGAGCTGGTAGAAGAGCTGAAAGCCCGTTACCCCTCGCGTATTGTACTTTTTGACCTTCCCCCCGTATTGCCATGTGATGATGTTATTGCATTTGCCCCCTATGTTGATGCTGCGCTGCTGGTTGTTGAAGATGGGAAAACGCAAGAGAGTGAACTGAAACGTGCTGTAGAACTACTGGATTCTATAAATATACTGGGCACCGTGCTGAATAAATCCACAGAAAGCGCCATAGCTCACCACTACTGATCATGTATGAATCCTATTACGGCTTTAATGAAAGGCCATTTTCACTGCTGCCTGACCCTGATTTTCTCTATCTGAGCAAAAGCCATGAAACCGCCCTGACGCTACTGGAGTATGGCTTTATGAGTCAGGCTGGCTTTACTGTCATTACCGGCGAAATAGGAAGTGGTAAAACCACCCTCAGTCGGCACATGTTGAATCAAATGGGCAAAAAAGTGACGATTGGCCTCATCACCAATGCGCAGAAATCCTTTGGTGAACTCTTGCAGTGGGTGCTGCTTGCCTTTGGGCTGGATTACAAAAATAAAACCAAAGTAGAACTCTACCAGACCTTTAATGATTTTCTGATTGATGAATACAGTAAAAATCATCGTACAGTGCTCATGATTGATGAGGCACAAAACCTCAGTGTAGAAACCATGGAAGAGCTTCGCATGCTCTCCAACATCAATGCAGATAAGCACCAGGTTTTACAAATGGTACTGCTTGGACAACCTGAGCTTCGCACAATGCTCAGAAGGCCAGAATTAGAGCAGTTTTCACAGCGCATCTCGGTTGATTTCCATCTCAAGCGGCTGGATGAAGAAGAGACCAAAGCCTACATCAAGCATCGTCTTGCTGCAGCAGGCGGCAACCCCGACCTGTTTGATGATGAAGCCTGCGAAGCGGCATTTATGTTAAGCCATGGTACGCCAAGAATTATTAACCGAGTCTGTGACTTGGCATTAGTGTATGGGTTTGCAGAAGAGAAACAACAGATCACGGCGGAAATAATGCTTGAAGTTACTATGGACAAAGCCGAGGTGGAGAATGCAGCAACGCCTCGTCTAGGGCTTACCGAAAGCACAACCAGAAATACCGATACTGATGAGCAGATGGGAAATGATACTCCAGGGAGAGTAAGTGGCGTAGTCGCTAATGCGCAGAAAGAGCTGCAATCCCACTTAGGTCATGCGATTGATGCCTTGAGAAAAATGAAACTCCCTAAGTTTTAGTTCGTAAATTTTGATGTTCTTATGATGCTGTTAGAAAGAATTTACCTGGATATTTAATATAAGCTACTTTGAATCTGGATTCAGGCTTTGTTAATCAATTGGAATGTCCTTTTATCAAAAATGCCTTGTAAATGAGAGAACAGCAATATGATGCGTTTTTTATTGTTTGTGTGGATACTTTCATTACCTTTCTATCAATTCTCTATTATTGGGAGTTTTTCTGTCGACAACATGTTGGCGCCCTTTCTTTTTCTTGTATGGCTCGCGCAAGTTAGCTTGGGTAGACAGTCTGTAACAGCCTTACAAGCGAATAACATTATTAAGACATTCATATTGGCAGGATTTTATTTTGTTGCTCATATTATCGGTCTGATAGGAACCCATGATGCAATTTGGCAATCTGCCTACTCTTCAGCAACTAATATGCTGTATTTTATTTTACCTGTTTTATTTATAAGAACTGCACAGGATTTGAAGGCATTTAAAGACGCAATCATTATTATAGCAATAATCGCAAGTATATCTGGGTTGTTGTCAGCGCTTGGTGTTTTGGAGCTTGCATTCGCACGACAGGCTGAATCACGGATTGGCGTAGAATCTCTGCAAAAGTCTATTGGTGTTTTTAGCTCATATGGAGATGTTGCAATTTTATTGTCACTTGCATTGTTAATTGTTATTGCAGACCGCAAAGAGAGAAGTTTTATTGCTCTATTCCCCTATCTAAAGATCATAATGATGATAGTGATTTGCGTGATCTCCATTGCAAGCATGCAATCGAGAAATATTGTACTGACAATAATGACAGCGTTATTATCATATTGGGTGATAGGCCAATTAATAAAAAAGAGCAAAATTTGGGATCACATTCTTTATGGGGGAATTATTCTGGTAGTGATCTTGTCAGCAACAGTAATCACCTTGTTTTCCACCCAATTACTTGAAATTATTCAAGGCATTGGTGGTACAAAGGAGGCAGCAGGAACAGTAGATAGCAGGCTAATGCAATATAGATTTATGTGGGATTTGGTTAAGGATGACATTTTAGTTGGCACTGATCCAAACATTCATGAAAAATACATAAATGAAATAAACTTGACCCATAATATGTGGCTTAAAGAGCTAGTGCAAGGAGGCATTATTACAGTATTTGCAATGCTCATAATTTTATGGCGAGCAATAATGGTACAGGTTGTCAATTATAAACAAGGCCAAGTTCCAAAAGACTCACTTGTACTTATCTCCTGTTTGCTTGGAATGATAGTTGCAACTCAGTTTTACCCAGGAGGCACTTATCTTTTCTGGTGCATTCTTGGTGCTTGCTCGGCCATGCCATTTGAAAGAGACACAAAAGTTATAGAACCACAAATAATAAAAAATAATTTGTTGCGCGTTGCGCGGTAAATTGGAATGTGCGTTTTTATCTTAACTTATGAAGCAGCTGCAAAGAGATGAAAGCATTGCCTGTCGCAATATTATTAATGCTCTGTAATTCATTGCAGGCCGATGAGAGAAGTGATTTGGCATGTGATATCTTTGATGAAAAATTAGATGCGAAACTGAAAGTAAAGATCAGCTTATCTAAAGAACTATTTAAAACGAATAAATTAAATTTTGGATTTAATATTGAGTTAGGACAAATAGCGGGGGCCAATGGGAATTATTCAAGCAAAATGATTTCGCAGCTTGTTACAAAAATAAATCCAAATGCACTTAGGTATCCTGGTGGAACTACAGCAAATTACTTTGATTGGGCAAATGAAAAACTTAATGAAAAATATGTTTTAAAATATGCTAATCAACACATCAATACACTCCTTAAGCGCCTTAAGAAAAAGAATGATGGAAAGGTGCCGTCAGCAAGTCTTGAATCTTATTCTACGCTGGTTTCAAGGCACAACATCCAGCCATTCGTTGTTTTGAATGTGTTCGAACCCAATAAAGCAGTTATGAAAGCAATAGACAAAGTTAAGGCTGCGATCAATAAGCCCATACATTGGGAGCTAGGGAATGAAGTTGCGTATCGGGCATACCAAAAAAGAATTAAGCTACAAAGTGGTTTGCCATGGGGGAAGGAGGTCTATCTGAAAAAAATCATTGCCATATCAAAATATATAAAAGCCAAATATCCATCAGACAAAATTGGTGTTGTTGCATCTGAAATGGCAGAGCTGAGAAACCCAAAGACCACGTCAACTTGGAGAGTAGAGTCACGTAGAAAAGTGTGGGATGAGGTGATTGCTTCTGCAAACCATTATTTTGATGCTGTTATCGTTCACCCCTATATTTTTGCTGGTGACAATTTTATTTCGAATGTTGAAATTCAGTGCTTAAATAATAGTCCAGAGCAGAAGATAAAATATAGATCATGGATCATGTCTAATATAGCAAATCTTCCATCTCTTTACCTGAGAAGACTTGGCGACAGATATCCAGGAAAAGAAATATGGATGACTGAGTTTGGTATTATGGATCCTGGCGGTATAGAGATTGATTTGAAACTTCAAAAACAGACTGGTTTTAGGGTGTTATCATCAGCTGCCAACTATGTTTCATGGCTATCAAAATATCCTAATGTTACAAGTTTGCTTACGCATGGCATGTTTGTTGGGTATGATTGGACGCATGCCGTTTTCCCGGATTTTTCATATACTGCAAATGGTATTGCATTCAAATATATTCGAGAGTATTTAGATGGTATTGATATGGTTGCACCTGTGTCATTTATTGGGCATCAAGAAATAAGGGGCGTCGACAGTTTCGAAGATATGACGATGCAAACCATATACTCCATTGCAGGATATGATAAAAAAACTGATACACAGAGCTTGCTTATTATTAATGTAGCAAATCATGAGGTTGATCTAATGCTGCCGTGGCGTGCTTACTCTATGGCCTCTAAAAGTTTTGGATGGGAGGAAGGAATTAAGCCCGGTGATTATACTGATCTGAATGGTTTTGATAGGAAAATAATTAAGCAGGATAAAATAAATATCATGCCACGATCCATTGTCATAGTAAAATCTCGACATGTGCAATCTGAAACAGCTGAGAGTAAGTAGATAGTGCTGCAGAATAAATATCTGCCTAAATTTATCACTCAGTTTACACTTGATAGTATTTGGGTTTCGCTGGGTTTTGGTGTAAATGCAGTATCGGCCTTATTGATCAGCATATTATTGACCAGAATTCTAGATGTTGCCAGTGTAGGCGGCTATTTTCTGGCAATTAGTCTGATAATGATTTTTAGCATGATGTCACAATTTGGTCTAAATACAACTGTAGTTAGAATTATTGGCAGTTCTACCGAAGAAGAAAAAAATTCAGTACTTCGTAAAACAATAATTAAAATGCTTGGAGTAGTAATATCTTTAAGTGCATTTGTGTCGTTCTTTTTTATGTCGGATGCTGTTGTTCTCTTCTTAGAGAGATTCACCTCATTGGCTTTGATATCTGCAAGCATCTACATCATTGGTTTGTTGGTATTGTCAACAGCTATACGTATGTTTCTTGCTGAGGTCTTTAGAGGCTTTGGTGATATTAGACGTGCTTCGTTATATCAGCGTATATTGCCAAATATATTAATGCTATCCGTACTTTTTTTGATTTATGCTGTTGAATATGAAATAGATCTGCAAACTGTATTTAGTATTTTGCTATTGGTTAATATATTCCTATTAATCAGCATGTTTATTCCATTAAAAGGGAAACTGAATACATTATCCGGTAGTGATAACTTGCCAATGGGTAATCTTCTGTCCTCATCTGCATCTATTGCAGCAAGTCAAACATGTCAGTTAATGTTTATGCAAATCCCGCTTTGGGTGCTTGGAGCAACATATATTCCAGAGGATATTGCGAATTATGGTGTTGCATTCCGTTTGGCAGCATTAGTTTCTTTGCCACTGTTAATAGCAAATAATGTAATTATGCCGCATGTTGCAAAGCATCATGCTGCAAAAAATGAGCATGGCTTAAATGCATTAATCCAAAATACAGTAACTGTAACTTCATTGGTCTCACTTTTTCTTCTTGCTGTCTATGGTTTTTTTGGGGAGCAGATATTGACTATGCTGTTTGGTTCAGAATATGCACTTGCATATTTAATATTGTTCATTATTGGGTTTGGCCAGGCAGTAAATGTTTTCTCAGGATCTCCCGCAATTGTACTAGCTATGGCAGGAAAGGAAATCTATGTTCTTTATAGTAATTTGTTTGCCTCGATCATTGTTTTTATAGCCAGCACTATTGTTGTTCCAATATATGGCGCACTAGGTGCAGCACTGGTAACAGCTTTAGGCCTCATTGTTGTGAATGTGATTCTGAGTTATTACTGCTATAAAGTTCTTGGGTACAGGACTTATTTATCTGTGCTTTCTTTTAAATCAGCGGCATACAGGTTGCTTGGGTAATGTGGAACGATAAAAATATTGTTTTTCTTATATCTATGCCACGGTCTGGGTCTACCTTATTGCAACGTATATTAGCAACCCATACTGACATTGCTACAACATCCGAATCATGGCTTTTATTGCCTCAGTTGTATGCTTTAAAAGAGGGAAGTGTCTTTTCAGAGTATAGTCATATTACATCTTCACGAGCAATTAATGACTTTTGTGAATGCATGCCTGATAAAGCTGATGGATATTTGAAAACTATAAAATCTGCACTCGTAAATTGTTACAGATCTGTTGCGGATGATGAGACTAAGTTCTTTCTAGAGAAGACACCACGAAATAATCTTGTATTAAATGAGATTGTTGCTATGTTCCCAGAATCTAAATATATCCTTCTATGGAGAAATCCGGCAGCGATTGTGGCATCCATGATTAACTCTTTTTCGAATGGAAAATGGAATATCTATCGCCATGAAATAGATTTATTCAAGGGATTAGAAAATATGCTAGACGCTGATACCTTAAATATTAAATACCGCCATGATATAAAATATGAGGATTTGGTTACAGCACCATCAAAAATTATGGATGAACTTTGTCACTTTCTCGGTTTATCTTCGGTGCCATTAAATTTTTCAATTCTTAATAACTACCCTTTGCAAGGAAGAATGGGGGATAAATCTGGAGTTCATGAATATCAGCATATCTCTGCATCATCATTGGATAAGTGGAAATTATCTTTTTCCAACCCATTAAGAAAAAGATGGTTAATAAAATATCTGGAATATATTGGCTCAGAAGACCTCTCAAGAATGGGATATGATAAAGATGAGTTAATGAGATCCATTTCATCTATTGAATTTGGAAGCCAGCATCTGTTAAGTGATATGTTGAGAATGACTTATGGTGCTCTTGATGCAAGATTTCAGATATCGTTAATATGTAAATTACATAACCAAAATAAAAGAAAATATGTGCTTCAATAGCGCTAAATTGCTATGACGCTGACTAAACATTTCTTAAAGCGAGTTTTTTACATTGCACAAATGTATTTAGGTCTGTTTCCTAACCTATACATCCCTATCTACAAGATTTTTGGGCGAAATCAGCGGTTATTGGTTAATGACTGCACAGAAATTGTAATTGAAGGTTTTCCTCGATCAGGTAACACTTTCTCTGTTGCAGCATTTGAATGGAGTCAACATCGACCGATAAACATTGCCCATCATTTACATTCTGCATCGCAGATTATATGGGCTGTTAAGCGTAATATTCCTGTTGTGGCTTTAATTCGAGAGCCTAAAGATGCTGTCATCTCTTTTATCATTAGAGAGCCTTGCCTTTCTGCAGAGTTGGCACTACGTTCCTATATCTCTTTCTATACGGCAATACTTCCATTCAAAAAAAAGTTGCTGATGGCCACTTTTGATGAGCTGACTAATGATTTTGGAGCAGTCATCAATAGAGTTAATATGCAATACAAAACAGATTTTAATTTGTTTGATCACACCAGTGAGAATGTAGAACAAGTGTTTGATCTTGTGCAGTCTTATGGTATTTCTGAATCATCTGCGAATAAGTTAGATGAAGAAAAGGTTGCCCGTCCATCATCAGTTAGAAATAAGATGGCAGCAAAATACCGAGCGGATTTTGATTCTGGCGATTACAAAAAACTTTTAGATGATGCTGAAGAGTTATATCAATGCTTTGTGAAGTGACATACAGTTCGTCTATGGTTTTGGTTGTATCCAAGGCAATAGGGATTTTATTCGTTCATAATAATACCGGATTACTGCCTTAATCGGGTTTGCACCGTGAAGTATGGTGGCAGATAGGGATTCTCGGTAACTCAGTTCAACCTGTGAATTACTTGCACCACCAAGCCGCATCTTTGTGGTTACAATGGGTAAGAATCCGATATGGGCTGCATCCCATATTCTCAGGAAAAATTCATGATCTGCAGCGATTTTAAATCCCACACTATAATCTCCATATTTCAGATAGATGTGCTTTCTGATAAAGGCGGACGGATGTGCTAGCCTCATTTTTGATAGCAACTCCTGTTTTGATGTCTTTTTGCCAATCCGTTTGACTACCTGATCTATGTCATTTATCTGCTCTACATATCCATGACAGATATCCAGTTGCAAGCTAGTCATATGATCAACCATATGCCTTACAACATTAGTCGAAGCATACATGTCATCTGCATTTAATATATGTATAATTTCACCCGTTGCGGATCGTATGCCTTTGTTAAAAGCATCATATATCCCAGCATCAGGCTCGGTAATGTAACTAACACCACTTGACTGTATGATTTCTACTGTACCATCAGTTGATTCACCATCTATAATTCTATGCTCAATGTTTTTGTAATCTTGCTCTTTCACCGAATTTATGCATTCATTGATGGTGTTGGCGCTATTAAAAACGGGGGTAATAACTGTTACTTTCATGGTCATATTGAATCAATGATATATGCTATGAGTGATTAAGGATATTAAAGCACAGTCGTTCTTTGCTAGGAATTGACTCACTTATTATGCCTTTCATGAAAATTCTTTCTTCCACTTGAGCCAATGGTTTAAATCTCTAGGGGGGCGCCTCTTGGGGCTTATAAATAATCAATGCCTCGCTTTCGAGGAGTGAGAAGGCTTGTCCTGGGGATCTTTATTAAACATGTTATTTACTGAAACAATACTAGGGTTGCAGCCTTGAAAATATTAGTTTGTCATGTTGCATATCGCCAGCCTGGTGGTGAAGACGTGGTTTTTGAGAACGAAAAGATCTTATTGCAAGAGGCTGGGGTTGAAGTAGTTTCAGTATTACTCCATAACGACTCTATTAATGATAGCACATGGGCAGGGCGTCTTCATGCGGGCATTGAAACAATTTGGTCTAGACGTGGTTATCAATATATCGCTGATATACTTCAGAGAGAACAGCCGGATATAGTGCATTTCCATAATATTTTCCCCTTGCTTTCACCCAGTGCTTATTTGGCATGTAGAGATGCAGGAACTCCAGTGATCCAAACACTGCATAATTTTAGACTAATTTGTGCAGGCGCAACTCTATTTACCAAAGGTGATGTATGTGAACGATGTATAAGGCGTATTCCCATGCCTGCTCTGTATTATCGGTGTTATCGTGACTCTTATATGGCAACAGCAGCTGTAGCCTCAATGCAAATCTTTCATCGTCTCATAGGTACTTTTAAGAACCATGTTAGTCGCTATTTAGTACTTACCACTTTTGCAAAAAGTAGATTGGTGCGGGGCGGGTTACCCGAGAGTCGAATAATAATAAAACCCAATTTTTTAATGGCACCCCCCGAATCAAACATTGAGGTCGGTGACTATGCGCTTTTTATTGGTCGGATGACTGAAGACAAAGGCATAGGCATGCTTCTTGATGCATGGGCTGAAATTAATAGTTTACCGCTATTAGTAGCAGGTGACGGCCCACTATATGCTGATATGCAGCAGAAAATTGCAGTAAAGAGTGGCAAGGCTCACATGTTAGGCCACCAATCTAAGGAAAAAGTCCAATCATTGTTGGCTGCGGCTGCGTTTATTATTATCCCTTCAGTATGTTATGAAGGGTTTCCTATAGTTCTTCTTGAAGCATTTGCATCTGGTAAACCTGTTCTATGTTCGCGTTTGGGCGGTTTAGATGAACTGGTATCAGAAAATGTAACTGGAAAGAAATTTAATGCAGGTGATTCAGCTGATCTAGTCAATATAGTGAATAAATTAATACTGGATAAAGAGTCACTAGAAAGGATGGGGAGAGCTGCAAGAGAGGAGTTTAATTTGAAATATACGGCAACTGTTGCTACAAAAGAACTTTTGGATATATATGAGAATGTGCTTACTGGAAAGCATGATTACTAAAAATAGCGGACCAAGTCACAAAGAGCAATAAATATGTCTGACCGATTTGATGTGCTTGGTGTTAATATTTCGGATATAGACCGCGAGCGAGCACTTATCTCTGTTACTAAACGTTGCCAAGATAAGGGTGGAGGCTACGTCTGCTTTTGTAACGTTCACACCACTGTAATGGCAAGGCGCGATTCAAAATACCGCAATATTCTCAACAATGCCTTTCTATGTTCTCCTGATGGAAAACCGATTTATTGGGTTGGTCGGTTAAAAAACAATAAAGAAGTGCGACAGGTTACAGGCCCTGATTTCTTCGAGGACTGTTTTGCTGCCTCAGAGGGTCTTGGCCTAAAACACTATCTTTATGGTGGCAAGCCTGAGGTGCTGGAGTGCTTGGTGCAGAAATTGCGAAAACGATATCCAAAAGCGGTGCTTGCCGGTTGGGAATCGCCACCTTTTCGACCATTATCTGCTGATGAGGAACATGAAATGCTGGAGCGTATTCAGCAAATCAAACCTGATTTGATATGGGTGGGTCTGGGCGCACCCAAGCAGGAGTTATGGATGTCTCGCCATGCAGAAAATCTGCAACCAGCTGTGCTGCTTGGGGTTGGTGCTGCGTTCGATTTTCATGCAGGAGTCATATCAAGAGCACCAGCATGGATGCGCTACATTGGCTTGGAATGGTTTCATCGACTAATGCAAGAGCCTCGGCGGCTGCTTCGACGTTATGTAGTAACCAATACACTATTCTTATGGTACGTATTTGTTGATTCCATAACCCGGCGGTGAAACATATAGTCTGCAACTATGTAAGAATGGAAAGATAAGCATTATTTTAAGGGTGTTGAGATAGATGGCTGAAACTATAATTTGGCGGGAAACCTCTTTGCGGTGGGCATTAGTTACAGTACTAACAGCTGCACTGGCTTTTGTTTATTGGGATGGATTGGTTGAATTAGAGGATCTGTGGTCTAAAAAAGAGGAGTACAGCCATGCCTATATATTGCCCATAATCTCACTTTTTCTGGTATGGCAAAAGAGTGATGAACTACGCCAATTGCCACTTGAAGGGTCATGGCTTGGCATTCCTGTTGTAGTGGTTGGTATCTTGCTCGGTTTTGCAGGGTCGCTTAGTACTATATATCTTGTTGTTCACTACTCTATTCTTATTACCTTAACCGGGGTTGTATTGGCCTACCTTGGCAGACAAGGCCTGATGTTGCTTTGGGCGCCGCTGTTGTTGCTTTTTTTTACCATTCCACTGCCCCCGTTTTTATATAATGCTGTCTCAGTAAAACTTCAGCTGATCTCCTCTGAACTGGGAGTGGCGACCATTCGTCTGTTTGGTATCAGTGTCTTTCTGGAAGGCAATGTTATCGACCTTGGCAACTATAAGCTCCAGGTTGTGGAGGCCTGTAATGGCTTGCGATACCTGTTTCCGTTGATGAGTATCGCCTTCATTATGGCCTACTTCTTCAGGGTTGCTCTCTGGAAACGGGTGCTGGTTTTTCTGGCCAGTATCCCGCTCACTATTCTTATGAACAGTATTCGAATCGGCATTATCGGTGTCATGGTTGAATACTGGGGCACCGATATGGCGGAAGGCTTTCTGCATGATTTTGAAGGCTGGCTCTTCTTTATGGTCTGCATGTTTATGCTGATAGGGATCATGTGGCTGATCTATAAGGCAGGTACTGAGCAGCGCTCTTTCCAGGAGGTATTTGGTATAGATTATCCCCAGCCTCCTCCAAAAGATGCCTCTGTAAAGCTCAGAACAGTGCCTGTAACCGCTTATGGGCTACTGCTGGTTCTGGGCATGGCTTCGGTTGTTGCACCCATCATCGAAGGGCGGCAGGATGCAGAGGTCAGCCGGATAAGCCTTGACGAGTTTCCGGTTGATATTGGTTCATGGCGCGGGCAGCGTGATCGAATAAAGGATATCTATCTGGAGGAGTTGGATCTCACCGATTATATAATTGCAGATTATGTTGATGATCGCCGCAGAAAGGTCAATTTTTATGCTGCTTACTACGCCTCCCAGCGGGCAGGCGAGTCTGCCCACTCCCCGCAGTCATGCCTGCCGGGCGGCGGCTGGAAAATTAATAAAATCACGCAGCAGAAAATTGATAATGTCCCACCTGAAGGTGATTCATTGAGTGTCAACCGCGTTCAAATACAGATGGGTGAATCAAAAATACTGGTCTATTACTGGTTTCAGCAGCGTGGGCGGGTGATTACCAATGAGTACCTGGTGAAGTGGTATCTGCTGGTAGATGGTTTGCAAAGAAATAGAACCGATGGTGCCTTGGTGCGTTTGACAACAATGATCAATGCAAATGAAGAGTGGACAGATGGGGATGAAAGGTTGATTGATTTTATACGTGATGTAGTGCCCATGCTGCACGACTACGTGCCGGATTGATGGCTTGAAAACCAGCTTTGTTTTGAATATCACCAGATTTACAGGTAGGTAGATGCAGGCGCTGTTTGCTCTTATCACAGCAATGACCATCAGCATGGTGGTGCTGCCGTTGATGGTGCGGTTGTCACCCTATATCGGGATGATGGATCAGCCCGATGCGCGCAAAGTGCATAGCACACCTATCGCCAGGGTAGGGGGGGCAGGTATCGTTCTGGGGTCAATAGTGCCCTTGTTGATATGGGTGCCAATGACCGACCTGTTGCATGCTTATGTGATGGGCAGCATTGTGTTGTTTGGATTTGGTGCGCTGGATGATCATCGAGAGCTTGGGCATTATGTAAAGTTTATTGGACAGTTTATTGCGGTTGGGATTGTTGTATTTTACGGCGGACTCTCAATTGAACGGATACCCTTTATACCTGCCGAATCCTTTCCGCCTTCCATTAGCGTGCCTTTTACTTTTTTTGCAATGGTTGGGGTGATTAATGCCATCAATCATTCGGATGGCCTGGACGGCCTGGCTGGTGGAGAATCACTGTTAACCCTGTTAGGCATTGTATTTATTGCCTATCAGGCAGAGGGCGGTATCAATCAGGTAGTGATGATTGCCTGCGCTGTAATGGGGGGTATTATTGGATTTCTTCGCTACAACACCCACCCGGCAAAGGTCTTTATGGGTGACAGCGGCAGCCAGTTTTTGGGTTTTACACTGGCGTTTCTTGTCATCGTTCTCACGCAACAGATTAATACAGCATTAAGCCCTGCACTGCCTGCGCTACTGCTGGGACTTCCCGTTATTGACATTCTTGCGGTGCTCTTTTTACGCGCGAAAGGTGGTATGAACCTATTTCGTGCCACACGAAACCATATCCATCATCGTCTGCTGGACAGAGGCTTTAGCCATCAGGCATCGGTAGTGGCCATCTACTCTACCCAGGCACTCTTTGTATTAAGTGCCTTGGCGCTGACCTATGAGGCAGATTGGGTTATTTTGATGTTATACGGCCTGATTTGCGGGGCTGTTTTTATATCACTTACACAAGCAGAACAGAGAGGTTGGAAACTTCAACGCAGTGAAGAGCCAGCCTCCCTCTCTCCTGGCCATGCCGCACGGAAGATAGGGTGGCTTTCAAAGATTGAGGTATACCCGTTTTTATTTATCCGGCTGGTTATTCCGCTCCTGCTGATCTATGTTGCTGTGGCGATACCATCGGTATCCCGTGATTTTGCCATCACATCAGCACTACTTGCTGTAGCACTCTCTCTGGATCTGTTGTTTGGGCGCACCGGGCGATCCATTATTCAGCAGGGAAGCGTCTTTATCTGTGCCATATTCATGGTATATCTAAGTACGCTCCACCTGCCTGAGAACATGGGCAGCATAGAGGTTGTAATCTACAGCCTGTTAGCTGGAAGCATTGCCGTTACACTAAAATTGACAAAGGGGCTGGAATTTAAAACCACTTCGGCAGACTACCTGACCCTTTTTACTATTCTTTTGGTTGGCTTTTTTCAGAACATTAACTTTCTGGGCGTCAACCTGGCTGAGATTGCGCTGAAATCAGCGATCGTACTGTATGGGTGTGAGTTGATCAGCAACCAAAATGCAGCGCAAAGAGACCTGCTCAATAGTGCTGTGCTGTGTGCATTTGGGATATTGGCGCTGAGATGGATCTTGTAGTTGTATGCCTGGAAAGGTGCCTGTGTCTTAAGCACCTTAGCCGCCCTCCCACTTCCGCAGCCAGCTTATCCTAAGCCCGACAGGCTCAAAGCACCCAGGGTTTACCCTGCCACTCAACCAGGAGTGATGGCAGTGACGACACTGGATGCGGAGAGCTATGCCTATGCAAACCAGGGCGGCTGTGTGAATTTTGCGTTGCCGTAGCCAGGGCTGCTGGCGGCACGGTTTAGCATTCAGGCACATCTTGTGCAGCCCCTTTTGTTACAGTGGCTTTGGCGAATATTCGCAGCTACTATAAAAGGCAATTATTATGAATGGCTGAAAAGATCAGCCAAAGATTTGGGGGCTGGGCATGATATCCGGTTTGGCTGGGGTTTGATCAATGCAAAAAACCCTGCGGAATTCAAGTACCGCAAAAAACATTCCCGAAACCTGTTCTCGAAGAGTTCTGAGCAGATGCTTTAAACTTTATACCACCTGCTTCATATTGGAAGACAGAAGTTGCCTCATCCGTATTGTAGTTGCCCTGGCATCCTGCTCAACATGAGTTTATCCGAATACTTCAGCCAAGAAGTGCAGACAACCACCGTGGTCAGACTGCCAGCCTGTATGGGTGCCAGGCGGTGGCTGCTTCCGGGTTGGCTGGATGAAGAGCGCCACAAAAAATGAACTTGAAATGGCCTTTCCACACTTATCCCTGCCTCCAGTGTCTGCTGCTGGGCGGTCTGCTGCTTGCGCTTACGGTTCTGGTCTACTGGCCGGGCATGCAGGCCGGTTTCTATTTTGATGATCTGAATAATATTGTTGAAGTGCCCGCACTGCACTGGGAGGATTTCTCTCTGGATGGTGTGCGGCAAGTGCTTGATGGGGCGCTGCTGCCCGGGCGAGCGCTCTCCAACCTTAGCTTTGCACTGAATCATCTTTTTGGCGGGCTGAATCCGGCGGGATACCACTGGGTAAATCTCATCATCCACCTGCTGGTCGGTGTAGCATTGGTTTGGGTGGCTGTTCTGTTTGCCGGGGCTGGCAGATCAGCTCCCCGCAAGCTGGAAAAGAGGCTCTTTTTTGCCATTTTGGCAACGGCGCTGTTTCTGCTGCACCCGCTGAATATTCAGGCAGTCACCTATGTTGTGCAGCGTATGACCTTATTGGCAACGCTCTTTACCCTGCTCTCTTTTGGCTGTTATCTCACCGCACGTCTACACAAGGGTGCCCGGACGATTTTTTGGTTTTTTCTGAGTGCGGTCAGTTTTCTGCTGGCACTGGGAAACAAAGAGATTGCACTGATGTTGCCTCTGGTTCTGCTGCTGTTTGAGGCCTGCTTTTACCCAGCCTATTGGCGAGACAAGGCAGGCTCTATTATTCAGCAAGTGGGGCCGGGGCGGCTCTTGCTGCTTGCACTGTCTGTTATGGGGCTGCTGGCAATAGGGTTTTACCAGCTCTACTATGCATCGCACCTGATTCGATGGGATGGGCTCTTTCCCGGGCGGGAGTTCACAGGGCTTGAGCGTGTTTTGACAGAGGCTCGGGTGCAGTTTTTCTACCTGAGTTTGCTGCTATGGCCTGACCCTTCCCGACTGAATCTGGAGCATGATTTTCTGCTCTCAACCTCACTGTTTAAGCCATGGACGACAGCACTGGCAGTTGCGGGGTTGCTATTGCTGCTGGCTGGTGTGGTCTGGTTGTGCCGTCGCTCTCCACGCTATGGTTTTCCGCTGTCAGGCTATGCGGTGTTCCATCTGCTGGAGTCTGGCCCCATTAATCTGGAACTGGTGTTTGAGCACAGAATGTATCTGCCCATGACCTTTTTGGTGCTGTTGATCACCAACCTGCTGGTGGACTTTGCACGGAGAGACCGCTGGCCGGTGTTGCTGCTGTTGTCGCTGCTGCTGGTGCCGCTCTCGGTTGCCAGCTATCAGCGCAATAAGGTCTGGTCTGAACCGCTGCTCTTTCTGCGTGATTGTGCAACCAAGTCGCCCAACAAGTTTCGCCCCTGGTATAACCTTGGGACAGAGCTGGGTATGGCCGGGCTTCTCTCAGAGGCAGAGCCTGCGCTGCTGCATGCCCTGAAACTGAAGCCGGGGCACTCGCTGGCGCACAATCAGCTGGGTAATGTCTATCTGATGACGGGGCGGCAAGCAGATGCCTTCCTGCAATACCGATACGCGGTAGAGGCTGACCCCAAAAACTTCGAGGCCCTGTTTAATCTGGCAACACAATATTATGTCAGGGGCGATTACGCAAAGGCTGCGCCCCTGTTCCAGCAATTTATTGCGCAGGCTCCCCCCTCCTTCAACAGGGCGCGCCAGCAGGCAGAGATCTACCTGAAGAGGTTGCGATAGATTGCTATTAGCCTACGGGACTCCAGTTGCCATCCAGCTCTTTGAGATCACTGTTGACCAGCCGACCGCTCTTGTGCATGTTGTTGAACTCATCCTCTGTGATAGCGCGCACGCAGCCATCTGGCTCTGTATAGACCCACTTGTTGTGAATGACCATGCGCAGCACGGTGTCCATGATGTCATCAAAACGAATGGCATATTTTGTTGATAATTGTTGAAAATCAGCAATATGCAGAGGTTTCTTTTTATTATGGTATTTTTCGGTTACCAAGGCGGCCAGTGCAACATCCCATAGTGGCGGCTCTTCATTATCAAAATCATGATCAATCATCAGCTTTTCCTTACATGCTTCCATATAGTATCGGTAATAGAATAATCCAGGTGGCGGCTACCGCAACCACTTTAGCAATAGTTTTGGCAAGAGAAAACAGAAAGCTCAACTGTTCAACCTAGAAAAATCAGTTAAATCTGCATTACACTGGTAACCATTTGAAATAAAGGATGAAATCATTGTTTTTGCAGTGACAAGCATGGGTTAGGACTATTGGTGGAGAGAAACTTATTACGAGCCACCCAATCCCAAATTATGATCCCAGGCAGCGGCGTCGGTGAGAACCTCAGCGCTGCCCATGGGTTGAATCTGGCTGATGGGCAGTGATTCTCCTTTCTGCCATGCTGTAACGGCCTGCCGTTTGCTGGCGCCGGTGATCAGATAGAGCAGGTGGCGGCAGTTGCCCAGGGTGGTGGCACTGAGGCTGACTCGCTCCGGCGGTGGTTTGGGGGCATTATGAACCGCAACTGCTACTGAGCCTGGGGGGTGGCGATGGCCCGGGAAGAGGCTGGCGGTGTGGCCATCTTCACCCATGCCCAGCAGAACAAGGTCGAAGGGCAGGACATTGCTGATGAGTTGGCCATAGTTTGCGGCTCCCTGTTCCGGGCCGAGTTCAGCGGGGATGGGGTGAATCTGTGATGGCGGGATATCGACCTGGCCAGTCCAGGCCTGCTCCGCTACCCGGCTGTTGCGCGCTGAGTCTGTGGGTGGCAGGCAGCGTTCGTCGCCGAAGTAGAGGTGCCAGTGGGACCAGTCGGCCTGCGCACTGGCCAGCAGCCGGTAGGTTCGCTCCGGGGTGGTGCCGCCTGCAAGCACCAATCGAAATTGTCCGTGCAGCGTGATGGCCTCATGGGCTATCTTCAATATACATTGGCAGGCTGCCTGGGCCACCTCTTCGGCGCTGTCGAAGCGAACCCAGGCCAGTTCACTCACTGTTGGCACTCCGGCTCCAGGCAGTGGCGCCAGTGGTGATCCTCTTTTTCAAACAGGCGGCGGCTCTCTTTTGGACCCCAACTGCCGGCGGGATAGCTGTGGATGAACTCGCGTTCGGTGGCCCAGGTGCGGATCACTGGATCCACTACCCGCCAGGCCTGCTCCACCTCGTCGTAACGCAGGAACAGGGAGCGGTCTCCGGTGATGACATCCAGCAGCAGATCTTCGTAGGCGTCGGTGCTCTCTTCGCCCTCTGCCCTGAGGCTGGCCTCCAGGCTGGTCTGGCGGGTGTGCATCTCCAGCCCCGGCTCTTTTACCGTCATCTCGATGCGTAGCGACTCGCCAGGCTGAATGCCGAGCAGCACCCAGTTCTGCTGCATGCGCTGGATGGCGGTATCGCGGAAGAGCTGTTGTGGCGGTCGCTTGAAGCAGATGCCGATCAGGGAGCGGCTCTGGGCCATGCGCTTACCGGTGCGCAGGTAGAAGGGGACATCACGCCAGCGCCAGTTGTCGATATAGAGCTTGAGGGCGGCATAGGTCTCGGTGGTGCTTCCGGCCGGGACGTTCTGCTCTTGCAGATAGCCTTTGACTGCTTTTCCATTGATCTGCCCCTCTCTGTACTGGGCGCGAAAGGCGTGGGCGTGTACGGCGCTGCTGGGGATGGGGCGGATCGATTTGAGTACCTTGACCTTCTCATCACGCAGATCTTCGGCATTCATGGAGACGGGCGGCTCCATCGCGGCCAGGGTCAGCAGTTGCAGCAGGTGGCTCTGGATCATGTCACGCATGGCTCCGGCGCTGTCGTAGAAGGCGGCGCGGCTGCCCACGCCGAGCTGCTCTGAATGGGTAATCTGGATATGGTCGATGTAGTTGCGGTTCCACAGCGGTTCCAGCAGCAGGTTGGCGAAACGGAACACCTGTACATTGCGCACTGTCCCCTTCCCCAGGTAGTGGTCGATGCGAAACAGCTGCTCTTCCCGCAGGTGTTTGCCGATGAGGTGTTGTAGTGCCCGGGCGCTCTCCAGATCGTAGCCAAAGGGTTTTTCGATCACAACCCGCTTCCAGCCATCACGCTCTTGCAGCAGCCCGGCGGCGTTCAGTCTCTCCACCACAGTGCCAAAATCGGTGGGGCGAATGGCCATGTAGAAAGCGATGTTGCCAGGAAAGGTGCTGTGATCCTCCAGCAGTGAGTTCAGCTGCGGGTACATTTTTGGCTCTGTTAGATCGCCCCTGAAATAGCGCAGGCGCCCGGTGAAGCGCTTGAAGATCGCCTCATCCAGACCACCACGGGCCTTGTCGCTGATCCAGCTGCGGGCCTCGCTGATGAACTGGTCACGATCCTGGATGCTGCGACCCAGGGCCAGGATGACGGTCCCTTTCGGCAGTCTGCCGGCCGCCTCCAGGTGGTAGAGGGCGGGCATCAGCTTGATGCGTGAGAGGTTGCCGGTGGCGCCGAAGATGACGTAGGTGCAGGAGGGGGTCATGAGGTCAGTCTCTATTGTGAGGGGATGGGGTGCGGCTGGAGCCGATCCAGTCGGTGTGGAAAAACTCACCGCGTGGCCGGTCGATTCGTTCGTAGGTGTGGGCGCCGAAGTAGTCACGCTGGGCCTGGAGCAGGTTGGCCGGTAGCCGGGCGCTACGGTAGCTGTCGAAGAAGGCCAGCGCGGCGCTGAAGGCGGGCAGGGGAATGCTCCGTTCGATACCCAGAATCAGCGCCTTGCGCCACCCCGTCTGGGCCTGTTCAATGGCTTGGCTGAAAAAGGGGGTGAGCAACAGATTCTCCAGCAGTGGGTTGGTATCGAAGGCCTGTTTGATGTCACCAAGAAAACGGCTGCGGATGATGCAGCCGCCCCGCCACATCAGGGCGATATCGCCAAAGTGGAGCCTCCAGCCATAGTGGTTGGCCGCCTCCCGCATCAACATGTATCCCTGGGTGTAGGAGATGATCTTGGAGGCGTAGAGGGCATCATGGATGGTGTTGATGGCGGATTCCCTGTTGCCGGAATAGGCTGGGCATTGGTGGGGGAATCGCTTTGCTGCCCGCTCTCGCTCCTCTTTTAGCGCAGAGAGAAAGCGGGCGAAGACCGCCTCACCGATCAGGGTCAGCGGGACACCCAGCTCCAGGGCGCTGATGCCGGTCCATTTGCCGGTGCCTTTCTGTCCGGCGCTGTCGAGGATGCGGTCGATCAGCGGTTGCCCCTGTTCATCCCTGAAACCGAGGATCTGGGCGGTAATCTCAATCAGATAGGAGTCCAGCGGGCCACGGTTCCACTGGCTGAATACCGCCTCAATCTCATCCACCGGCATCCCCAGGGCGGAGCGCATCAGGTGGTAGGCCTCGCAGATCAGCTGCATATCGCCGTACTCGATGCCGTTGTGAACCATCTTCACATAGTGGCCGGCACCCGCTTCGCCTACCCATTGGCAACAGGGCTCACCGTCCACCTGGGCGGCGATGGCCTGGAGGATGGGTTTGACCTCTGGCCAGGCATCGGCGCTGCCGCCGGGCATAATGGAGGGGCCGTGTCGCGCCCCCTCTTCGCCGCCAGAGATGCCGCAGCCGAGAAAAAGGATGCCCTGTTCTGCCAATTCACGGGTGCGCCGGTTGCTGTCGGTAAAGTGGGAGTTGCCGCCGTCGATAATGATGTCGCCGGACTCCAGATGGGGGAGCAGTTGCCCGATGACCTGGTCTACCGCAACGCCCGCCTGGATCATGAGGATAATCTTGCGTGGTCTGGCCAGCATGGACACCAGCTCTGCCGGGGAGTGAGCACCGGTGATGTTTGTCCCTTTTGCGGGGCCGTCGAGAAAGGCCTCTACCTTGGTGGTGGAGCGATTATAGACCGCCACCCGAAAGCCGTGGTCGTCTATATTCAGAGCCAGGTTCTGCCCCATCACTGCCAGCCCGATCAGACCTATGTCTATGTTGTCCACTTGTCATTCCCCGCTATCGCTCTAGAAAAATCAGTTTCGTAAGGTATTCTAGTACACCGTCCAGGTTATATTGACGGACTCAGCGTTCCTGTGGTGTTTCGCTGCAAGACGCAGTGCGCAGGCAATGGCCTTAGCCCTTGTCAAGTACTGCAACGCAGCAGCGGGACACCACAGGAGCGCCCGAAGGGTTGGTCTGTCAATATAACCTGGACGGTGTACTAGGCTAAAGCAGATGAGGTTTT
>WFXD01000084.1 GCA_015490795.1 Gammaproteobacteria bacterium | reverse complement strand
TCCTGCAACCTCACTTCACCACATATACACTTTGGGTGTGCACCGCCATTGATGGCTGTTTTCTGCGGTATTCACCAACTATAAGCACTTTTTAGCCGCCATCTACACCTCCACCACAAAAGCGCCCGACGGGTTTGAAACAGATCCGGAACTGATGGATAACTCAGGGGAGATCAGGCCATCACAGCCCGGGAATGGCTCTGGCGGGAGGGGGTAATACGCTTTTGGTTTTTTGGGGCGTTGCCAGCGGCGGAAGTTTCGGATGATGCCGAATTTTTTACCGCCGCTCTCGTACGGATAAACTTGCTCAAACTTAACCAACTCGGCAAGCAGTTCGACAACAGCGCATGAGTCCATTGGCAATAGCTGCATTTTGAGCTTGACAGCATTCCATTCAAAAACACCGTTGTCATCAGCTACGTTTCTGATCCCGACGGCTAGTAGCCTGGCCAAGGGTGAAAGCATGACGAAAAGGTCATCCGTCCACTGCCCCGGGTGAACGCTCCGAATGCGCGCCACGCTACTCGCCCCTTCGCCGTGGCTTGACCCGGCGCAGGGCGCTGCAAGCCGTCGCAGTAGCGGCAGCAGCCTCACCATAAGCCGCACATGCGCTGCATAAATCCTGCCGCACCGCCGTGGGATCTGGTGAAAATCCAAGGCCACATGCCGCACAAACGGGCCTGTTCGCCATTGGAAGAATCTCCTGTTTGGCAAGCTGTTCTCTGATTGAGGTTGCGGAGCTGTGTTTAACCATTGTCACACCCCACTCATGCGACAGAACTGATGCCGTTCTTCTGGTCAAGCCAGGCAAAGTACCGATCAACATCGATCAGCACCTTCCGGCCATTACGGAGAATCGCTCCACACTCGGCAAGGCCGTTCCCCTCCGCATGAAAGACCTGCCACCGGAGACCGCCCTCAGTAAAAGCGGGATGTTCAGCAGAGAATTGCTTAACAGTTAAAAGGTTTCTTGACGCCATCTTTTTGCACCCGTTGAAATCGTTTAAGAGAAGATGCAGTCCGTTGCAGACTGTGGAGGTTATACGGCGCGAAATAAGTTAACGGAACGGGAAAGGGGAAGGGGAAATGGGAAAAGTAAAGGGGTAAAACTAAGCGCTACCTATTGATCTATATAGAGTATTTCACCTGATGACGGATTTTTTATTTCTTCACTAATTCTGCGGGATCGAACACCTGCATTCCCTTTGCCGATGTCAGCAAGTCCAGATTTTACGCCCTTCCTCCATGCCTCCTTAAAAGAAGAACTCTGTATTTTAACGCTCTTTGCTACGCGGGCATTGCATCTGCCGTCATGATCAGCCACCCACCTTAAAGTTTTATGAACTTCCTCAATAGTGGTTTGTAAATGTTTTCTGTCAAACTCATATTCTGGGTTGCGAGCAGCTTTTTCATTTAGCCTCGCAATCATAATTGCGAGTAGCGCTCGGCGATTGGCTGTTACAGAGTTTCTTCTGATATTGCGCTCAACAAACTCCTTTAAATCAGCATCTGCGACCCATTTCTTTGTCGACCACTCTCGTCTCTCCGGGCCACTTCCTTCTGCTTGGCACTCAATACCGCGCTTAATTTCCTCAAGTCTCTTGTTCTCATTTTTACGCAGCATCTCCTGCTCTACCGTAGGAGCCTCCATCTGCTTCCAGTCTTCTATCCTCGCCTCTAATCTGCTAGCGACTACTGCTTTATCACTCCATTCATCAAACCTGCTGTCCACTGCCTGCCTTTTCGCCTCATCCGTACTGAACAGATAACCCCCAAACCAACAGGACGGCAAAGGCCAACCATGCTCTAGCAAAAAGTCGCGAAGATCCCTCAAACGAATACAAAACGCTGGGTTTAGTTCTATCCTTTTCAAAAGATCATTTTGATGCAACAACTGAGGCTCTACTTCCCCTGCTTTTTTCTCATAAACCTTTAATCCAACAACCACCATCCATAGAAAAACCAGTTCAGCATGCTTGTTACCTTTATAAGCCGCCATCCGCTGGAATCTTTTTTTAAACCTCACACAACACTTGTCCTCCAGATATTCAGCATAAATATCGTCAACCATCTGCCTAATGAGACAATCATTAAAGCCATACCACTGATCAACCCTTAGTTCAGAATCAAGGGTATCTACCGAAATTAACAAATTACTCATTTATCCCCCCATATACGCTGGTTCATTTGTGAAACGACACTTGCGGTATGAGCTTCAGACAGGTGGCTGTACCGCTTCACCATTTGCAGCGTCTTATGCCCCAGCACCTCTGCAATCTCGCCCATCGAGGCCCCATTCATGGCCAGGTAGGAGGCCGATGAGTGCCGTAAATCATGCCATCTAAAATCATCGATCCCCGCCTGCTTAAGCGCCGTTCTCCAGGGGGCGCGAAGATCCATAGGCTTGTGCGCCTTATATTTTCCGGGAAATATCAACGGGGTATCGATTCGCCGCCCCGTCTTTGCGTGCTCCCGCAGCATCTCCAGGGCTTTACCGGCCAAAGGAACCACTCGCCTCTCGCCATTCTTGGTTTCATGCAGCGTAATGCGGCCCTTTTGCAGATCCACATCCGCCCAGCTCAAGCTCATCAGCTCACCCTGTCGCATGCCAGTCGACAGGGCCAGAACGAAAGCAATATTCAGAAAGGGGTTTGGTGAGCTGCGACAGGCTCTACTCAAGCGCGTCAGCTCACCCTCAATAAGCACACCATCGGAACTGAACGCATCCTCGCTTAAAAACCGCACCCGCCCGCGCGGGGGGGTTGGTTTTCGCACTTTGCGCATGGGGGAATCATCGAGCCAACCCCATTCGTTAACAGCGATAGTGAACGCATGACTGAGGGCAGCCAGGTATCGAACTACAGTAGCCGGGGCGCGCACCCTACCCCGCCTGGTGACTTCAGATAGCAGCTTATCCCGGCACTCCGTAATCGCTGAAGGCGTAACATCCGCCAAAACGAGGAACCCTATCTGCCGACGGAACCATAGCAGCTGGGTTCTCTGATCACGGGCCAGTTTAGGCTTGGTTGGAAGAATCTCCTTGATGTATCGGTCAATCAGCTCAGCCAGCGTATGCTTACGGGCCTCAGCCGTTTTAAAGTAGCGCCCTTCACGAATAGCCGCCTCTGTTTGACCCGCCCACACTTTTGCATCTGTAAGCCGCTTGAATGTTGCTCGCTGCGGAGGAAACCCTTTAAGTCGCACCTCCACGCGGTAACTGGTCGTACCATTTTTATTGGCGCGCTTGCGTATGGAAGCCATCAGAAAGCCTCCTTGCTGGTAATATTAGGGGTAGCCATTTCCAAACCTCCGGATAGGTTGGTGGTGGTTAGGGCTGCTGGGTGGTGACACACCCAGCAGCCTGCTTAATTTCGCTCCCGATTCACCCAAATACTTCAAGCAATACGTCAGGACGCTGTTTTGCAATTTGAATGAGTGACATAGCGGCCCGGCTTGGTTTACGGCGACCTTGCTCCCAATCCTGGAGCGTCCGCACAGAAACGCCCAGTAATTCGGCAAATCGGGATTGCGATAACCCCGCTTTCTGACGGGCCTCAACAACGGGTGGCAGCTCCACTGTTCCAACATGACCTACATCACCCGCTTTTATATTGCGTACTGCATCGAGCGTCTCCTGCCATACATCACGTTTGGCGTCACGCTCAATAAGATCGGTTTCATTCATAGCCATCGGTAAGCTCCTCTTTCAATGCTTTAAGGATGTGAGCCGGGATATTTTCTCTGTTTGATTTGGCATAAATAGTAAGGAGCCAAATCAACCCTTTGGCAGGAGTAGCAAAGTAAATAACTCTCACTCCACCCCTCTTTCCATGACCTTTACATGCCCACCTGATTTTTCGGATACCACTTGAACCAGGCACGACATCACCTGCTTCTGGATTTTCTGCAACCCATGCGGAAAACTCACCACGCTCATCCTCTGACCAATAATCTGGCCATAGCTTTGTAAACATTGGTGATTCAATAATTGTGATCATATATCTAAGTATACGGCATTGCCGTATTCCCGCAAGGTCTCAGGATATTTCCATTGGACTGACTATGAATAAATAGACTACGACAACATGCAATAAACAGCAACCGCTCATATTATATCTGTTGTTGTAACCGCCTATCATACTGTTTTTTATGATATTTACTTTTCATGCTTATAGAATGGCGCACTTACGGCGCAGTTAAGGTGCAAAAAGACACTTTTTAATCGAACAAGACTTGAAGCAACTTTGCCCACAATAGACTGCATTGCGAAGCATCCGTGTGAAGAATGAAAGAAAGAAACCACCCGGTTAAGTAGCGCTCTCTTTTTGGTGGATTGTTGTCAGATAGTGCGCCGCCAGTGCGCCATTTCACTTTCAGCGGAAGCTGATGAAAATGTAACTTACTGATTTATATGGAGCCGATGAGCGGATTCGAACCGCTGACCTACGCATTACGAATGCGTTGCTCTACCGCCTGAGCTACATCGGCCTTGTGCGAGGAGTGGCGAGTATAGTTAAATGGCTGCCTGGGTACAACCAGCGCTCCCACAAGCTGTATCAATCAATCTTGCAGCGCTTTAGGCAGGTAGAAGACGATGTCCTCCTCCCTGCCCTCTATCTGCTCCACACCGCAGACACCCCACTCTTTGAGCTGCTCAAGCACCTCCTCCACCAGCACCTCTGGCGCAGAAGCCCCCGCAGTAACGCCTATCTGATCTACATTTTCAATCCACTCTTTTTGAATGTCCTCTGCACGATCGATGAGATAGGCATCCTTCCCTAATTTATGGGCAATCTCTTTCAGCCGGTTGGAGTTGGAGCTGTTGGGCGACCCAACAACCAGCACCAGGTCACACTCTTTTGCCAATGTCTTGACGGCATCCTGGCGATTCTGGGTGGCATAGCAGATGTCATTCTTTTTCGGACCCTGGATAGCAGGGAATCGCACCTTCAATGCATCGACTATTGAGGCTGCATCATCTATTGAAAGGGTTGTCTGGGTAACAAATGCCAGGGTATCAGGTTTTTTTATGCGTAATTTCTCCACATCTTTCGGTGTATCCACAACATAAATACCACCCTGCCCATCGCTGCTTTCATACTGCCCCATGGTGCCAACAACCTCGGGGTGTCCACGATGACCTATCAGCACAACCTCCTGGCCAGCACGCGCATAACGCGCCACCTCCAGATGCACCTTGGTCACCAAGGGACAGGTTGCATCAAAAATCCTCAATCCACGTGCCTCTGCTTCTGCGCGAACAGCCTTGGAGACACCATGGGCGCTGAAGATAACCGTATTGCCATCGGGTATTTCAGAAAGTTCATCAACAAACAGCGCCCCGCGCTGGCGCAAACCATCCACTACAAAGCGATTATGCACCACCTCATGGCGCACATAGATCGGAGCACCGAAGATATCCAACGCACGCTCTACTATATCAATGGCGCGGTCAACACCCGCACAAAAACCGCGAGGATTTGCAAGCAAAATATCCATAGACCAACATTATTTTGAAGTTAATACCTGGAATTCTGGATATTACCAGAATCGCGCCCACAAGTAATTTGTGCCACACCTGATCGCTACATGAAACCACTACAATTCAGCGCCTCCTGCATGCCAATATGGAGTGAGCCTTCTGTTCATACCATTCCATATTAGGCAAGGCTTCGCCTTGATTACACTCCAAAGCGTTGTTACGCTGTCAACAATCGAAAGCGCTTCACCTTTTCCGAGTATAAGGAGACTCATCACTCCAGCGGCTCTCGATAAAGATTTTGTTGCTGCCTGCCCTAAACCGCACAAACCAGCACAAAACTCCTTTATCAGCACAGGGTTACGCATGGTCGCTTAGGGAAAACCAGGAAACTTTAGCACTGTTTTTGTTGCCCTGAATTGAAAATAGAGAGTTGTTATGTCCGCAAGCAGTAGTAGAGTTGCTCAAGATGCAACAAAACAGCAACGTGCCTTTGAGGTACCACAGCACCCAAAATGGCCTTTGCTGGATGAGGGCGAAAAAGAGGCGCTGAAAGCACGCATCAAGCAGTTGTTGATAGAAAAAAATGCCGTGCTCGTTGCCCACTATTACACTGATGGCGATCTTCAGGATCTGGCAGAGGAGACGGGGGGCTGCGTATCGGACTCACTTGAAATGGCCCGCTTCGGCCATGCACACGATGCGCCTACGCTGGTCGTGGCTGGCGTCCGTTTTATGGGTGAGACAGCGAAGATCCTCAGCCCTGAAAAGCGTATCCTGATGCCAGATCTCAACGCGACCTGCTCTCTGGATGAGGGCTGTCCTCCAGCTCAATTTGGTGCCTTTTGTGAGGCGCATCCCGACCACACTGTTGTGGTCTATGCCAATACCAGCGCTGCGGTGAAAGCACATGCAGACTGGATGGTGACTTCAAGCATCGCCCTGCCCATTATCAAGCACCTGAAAGAGAGAGGGGAGAAGATCCTGTGGGCGCCCGACCGGCACCTTGGCAGCTATATCCAGAGTGTTACGGGGGTTGACATGCTGATGTGGGACGGCTCCTGCGTCGTGCATGAGGAGTTTAAATCCGTGGCGCTTGAGCGGATACGCAAACTGCATCCTGATGCTGCCGTGCTGGTTCACCCGGAATCACCCGCTGATGTCATAGATCAGGCGGATGTGGTGGGTTCCACTACAGCACTGATCAACGCAGTAACCAGCATGGATAACAGAGAGTTCATTGTGGCCACGGATGATGGGATTTTTCACAAGATGGCACTGTTAGCACCAGATAAGGTATTGATTGAGGCCCCAACGGCCGGGCATGGCGCAACCTGCGAAAGCTGTGGTCACTGTCCCTGGATGGCCATGAATGCGCTACAGAATCTGGAAACGACATTGCAAACCGGCAATAACGAAATCCATATTGATGAAGCGCTACGCAAGCGTGCCGTAGTGCCTATTCAGCGCATGCTGGATTTCGCATCAAAGCAGTAGACAGTTGTCTCAGCCACACCGGGAAGAGCCATCATGGCTTGGCAATGAGCGAGGATTGGCTTCATGCTCTTGATTGCGCGCAATAGAGGATTTTTATGACAGGCAAACGGATAAAACAGGGTATGGGATCAGCCGTTTTATCTGTCTGCCTGTTCTTGTCAGGGGTGTTACTGTCTGAAAACGCATGGGCTTCAGCAGGGGGCGGCTTTATTGATCTGACAGATCATGCCGTTGGGTATATTGCGCTGCTGCTCTTTGTAATAGCCTATGGCGTGGTCATGGCAGAAGAGTTCACTCATCTGCGTAAATCCAAGCCTGTCATCCTTGCCGCAGGCATCATGTGGGCGCTCGTCGCTGCGGTATATATTCAGCATGGAGACACCCACACGGCAGAGGCAGCTGTTCGGCACAATATACTGGAGTATGCGGAGCTGTTTCTCTTCCTGCTGGTGGCGATGACCTACATCAACGCCATGGGAGATCGCTCTGTTTTTGATGCGCTACGCTCATGGCTGGTGCGCAAAGGTTTTAGTTATCGCCAGCTGTTTTGGATTACCGGCTGGCTTGCCTTCTTTCTCTCCCCCATTGTTGACAACCTGACCACAGCACTGCTGATGTGCGCGGTTATCCTTGCAGTGGGTGTCGATAATAAAAAATTTGTCGGGTTAGGCTGCATCAACATCGTGGTTGCGGCAAATGCAGGCGGTGCCTTTAGCCCCTTTGGTGATATTACAACGTTAATGGTCTGGCAGAAGGGGATGGTCGATTTTTGGAGCTTTTTCCTCCTTTTTCTCCCATCGGTTGTTAATTTTGCACTGCCTGCTGCCATCATGCATTTTGCACTCCCCCAGGCGCGACCTGAAGCCAGTGACGAAACGGTGGTGATGAAGCGTGGCGCCGTCGTGATTATGGGCCTGTTTCTGGCAACCATTGTTACAGCAGTCAGCTTTCACAACTTCTTGCATCTCCCCCCTGTGCTGGGCATGATGACCGGCCTGGCCTACCTGCAATTCTACGGTTTCTACCTGAAAAAGCGCCATCGGCCAAAACTGGATATGAAGGACCTTGATCAGGATCAGGGCATGGTGGGTGATATCGTCCCTTTTGATATCTTCAACAAGGTTGCGCGTGCCGAGTGGGATACGCTGCTCTTTTTCTACGGCATCATACTCTGTGTGGGTGCATTGGGGCAGATTGGCTATCTAGCAGTCGTGTCACAGACCATGTACACAGATTGGGGATCTGTTTTTGGGCTGAGTGACGCCTGGGCAGCAACGCCTGCCAATGTGATGGTTGGAATCTTCTCAGCCATTGTGGACAATATTCCAATGATGTTTGCTGTACTGAGCATGAACCCTGATATGTCTCAGGGACAGTGGCTGCTGGTTACCCTTACAGCAGGTGTGGGAGGCAGCATGCTCTCTATCGGCTCTGCGGCGGGTGTGGCCTTAATGGGACAGGCGCGAGGCCAATATACCTTCTTTGGGCATCTGAAATGGGCACCGGTAATTGCATTGGGCTATATTGCCAGCATACTGGTGCATATCTGGGTCAATGCAGATATTTTCTGACCCTCCATTAAATTTAGTCTTTTGAGATAAAAGCATGCCTTATTTCACCGGAGTTCCCACTGATAATTTTCTCTATTTATCTTTTTGATTCAACAGGTTGGCGTTTATGGGCGGACACTAATTAAGAAAAGAACGGATAATACTAGGAGCCTGTCCGAGAATAGAGAGATATGAGAGCTAATAGCCACCCTAATGGAGGGCAATTGCCACCCATAAACGGTAATGGCTCTCATTACGCTTTGGCAAATATGCG
>WFXD01000083.1 GCA_015490795.1 Gammaproteobacteria bacterium | reverse complement strand
TATGAAGGGTATTCTTGTTGACTCCAAGCTCCTCTGCCGTTTTGGATACAGGTTCATCACTCTCTATTGCCAGCTTTACCGCTGACGCTTTAAACTCTGATGTATAGTGGTTCTGTTTCTTCTGGTTACTCATCGGTACACACTCTCTAGGAGGCTGTCCGAGAATAGGTAAATATGCAATTTGTCAATAATTAAATCCTTACGAATCAATGAGTTAGAAATTGCATTTCGTAAAAAGCCGAGTTCTCGGACAGCCTCCTAGGTTAGCCCCCAAGATTACTTGAGGTTGTGTGTCCGGGATAGTCTAGCCACTTCAAACTGGCTGAAAAGCGTAAACAGTTTGTCGTCCAGGAGTTCACCGATGTCGTTGAGTCCGCCAAAGACGAAGACCGCCCCGGTTTCCAGACCCTGCTACGTGAACTGAAGTCGCCCGAGCGCAAGTGGCAGGTCCTGCTGATGACGGAACACACCCGTCTCGCCCGCAACCAATTTATCGCACAGATATTTAAAGCTGAGGCGGAAAAACATGGTGTGGAGATCGTCTATGCCATCGCTCCCGATCTGGACCCCATCACCAAGTTAATGCTCGATTCGTTTATGGAGGCGCAGGCCCAGGTCCACATCCATGATGTCCAAGCAGAAGGGCATCGGAGGCATGAAAGAGAACGTGGCTCGAGGATACCGGGCCGGCGGCCGCGCGCCCAAAGGCTACCTGCTTAAAAAACTCGAAACCGGCGCTGTTCGTGATGGGGCTCCTGTCACCAAATCAGTGTTGATCCTCTCCGAGGAGGCCCCGCAAGTCGCCAGCTATCTGAAAATGCGGGCAGCGGGAAAACCCAGGGGAAAAGCGCAGAAGGAAGCGGGACTTTCACTGTCCGTCTCCACATTGATCGGTATGGAGTGGAACGCACTCACCTACGCCGGACACACGGTATGGAACGTAAATAACGAACGCAAACGGGGCCAGGGATACAAGGGGAACGGCAAACGCCGCCCACGCAAGGAGTGGGTCATCAAAGAGAATACCCATAAAGCATTGATTTCCAGCGAGGAAGCTGAGCAGCTCCTTCACCGGCTTGAGAACAGCAGCATCGGCAAAAAGGTCTCTGAAGCCAAAACCGGCCACTCCAACTATTTGCTCACCGGCATATTGACAACGCCTGAGGGCGAGTTGTGGATGGGTGACCGGCAGCAGCACTACCGCACCAAACCCAAACGGGGCAAAAAGAGCCGCTGGCTCAATATGTCCACTGTCGATACAGCGCTCACATCCAAGATACTGGGCGATATGCTCTCTCCCAAATTTGTTGCTGACGTGACTAAAAGCACGAGGAGAGCTGCACGCTCAACAGTCAATGACCCGACTGCCGGACTTCGCGACGAAATCACCGTCATAAACAACCAGATCAAGAAGGCGATGGATTTAGCAGTAAAACTTGACGATCCGGACCCGGCACTTGAGAAGGTGAACGAACTGACTGCCCAGCGTAAAAGCCTAGAGGCACAGATAGAACGCCTGGAGAGAGAAAACTCAGTACAGAAGGTGCTTGCCAACCTCAGCGAGTCCGAGATGGCCAGGACACTCAAAACATTGGCCAAGACTTTCGAGGAGATGCCCAGCAAGCGCTGGAAGGAGTTGATAAAGACTCTGGTCAAGCAAATCGTGCTTGACCCAGAGACTTTAGATTGCTGTATCTACTACAGCATCCCGGTCGAAAACCGGATATGTATGGCGTCCCCAAGGGGAGTCGAACCCCTGTTACCGCCGTGAAAGGGCGGTGTCCTAGGCCTCTAGACGATGGGGACGTTTTTGGTGGAGCCAGGCGGGATCGAACCGCCGACCTCTACACTGCCAGTGTAGCGCTCTCCCAGCTGAGCTATGGCCCCGTAAAACGAAGCGCGAATATTAGGGGAATAGGGGCTGTTTGTCCACCCCTAGGAGCATGTCGGGTGCGATTCAAACTGATGTGGAGTAACCTGAGTCATCCCCCACCAGCCAAGGAATCCTCAGATGCCCAATAACCGTTTAAGCGATAAAGTGTTTCTGGAGCGCTTGAATGCCAATCCAGGATTGAGAGTCCGCATGGAGTCTTTATTGCTGGCTGTTGACGACGAAAGAGGCGACTTAAGAGAAGCCGATGCCGCCGAGATGCGCATCATTAACGAGATGCGCCAGATGGGCCGAGAGGCGCTCACGGCCTGGGCTGAAGGCCAAGCGACCCAGCGCACAGAGGAATTGACCCAGGCGGAAGGTATCTGGCGAGAGGGTAAAAAAACTGCGATGGCATAGTACCTTTGGAGAATGAAGTGGCTAGACTATCCCGGACACACAACCTCAAGTAATCTTGGGGGCTGACCTAGGAGGCTGTCCGAGAACTCGGCTTTTTACGAAATGCAATTTCTAACTCATTGATTCATAAGGAGTTAATTATTGACAAATTGCATATTTACCTATTCTCGGACAGGCTCCTAGGAGGCTGTCGGGCTTAGGATGAACTAGCTGCGGAAGTGGGAGAGCGGCGCAAATATCCCCGGTTTTTCGTTGCACAGGCCCACTATGCGCCTCAAAACCGGGAATATTTGCGCTCACTCTCCCACTCCCTCGCTACAATCCACCTAAGCCCGACAGACTTCTAGAGAGTGTGTACCGATGAGTAACCAGAAGAAGCAGAACCACTACACATCAGAGTTTAAAGAGTCAGCGGTAAAGCTGGCAATAGAGAGTGATGGACAGGTATCCAAAGTGGCAGAGGAGCTTGGAGTCAACAAGAATACCCTTCATACCTGGATTGGTAGGTATCACCGCCCGCAGAAGCAGAAGGTGGATCGGGTTGAAGAAGAGCATGTCTATGATGAATTGAAGAGATTACGCAAGGATAACAAGCGCTTAAAGGAGGAGCGCGACATCCTAAAAAAGGCGGCAGCGTACTTTGCGAAGGAAAGCTCGCGAAGTACGCCCTTATCAACCGTAACCAAGAGAGCAATCCACATGCTGAATAAGAAGGCAGAAAGTCCAGACCAAAAAGCCCATGATCTACGATTCATGCAGCATGCCTTTGAGCTGGCCAACCGTGCTGCCGCGCAGGGCGAGGTGCCGGTTGGAGCCCTGGTGGTTTGGAATGATGAGATCATTGGCGAGGGGTGGAATGCCCCCATCAGCCGCCACGACCCCACGGCACATGCTGAGATTCAGGCCTTGCGCAGTGCCGGTCAGCGGGTGGGCAATTACCGTCTTCCCGGCTCGACACTCTATGTCACGCTTGAACCCTGTGTGATGTGTGCGGGCGCTATTATTCATGCTCGGATCAAGCGCCTGGTTTTTGCCGCCCACGACCCCAAAGGTGGTGCGGCGGGAAGCGTCTTTGACCTGCTGCCTTCGGATGGACGCTTCAATCACCGGGTAGTCTGCGAAGGCGGCCTGCTGGAAGAGCACTGCGCCGCACAGCTAAGAGCCTTTTTCAAGGCTCGCCGCTAGGAGCCTGTCGGGCTTAGGATGAATTGGCTGCGGAAGTGGGAGAGCGGCTCAAATATCCCCGGTTTTTCGTTGCGTAGGCCCACTATGCGCCTCAAAACCGGGAATATTTGCGCTCACTCTCCCACTCCCTCGCTGCAATCCACCTAAGTCCGACAGACTCCTAGGAGGCTGTCCGAGAATAGGTAAATATGCAATATGTCAATAATTAAATCCATACGAATCAATGAGTTAGAAATTGCATTTCGTAAAAAGCCGAGTTCTCGGACAGCCTCCTAGTCATCTACAGTACTGCCGGGGCAATATTCAACGGGGCAGGGTCATCCTCCTTCGGCACTCTGCTACTCTGCCCCTCCCACCAGACCAAAATATCATAATAGCTGCGGATGCTGTCCACATAGGTTACAGCTTCACGCCCGCGGGCATACCCATGGCGTGTTTTTTTGTACCACTTTTTCTTGGTAAGCAGCGGCAGCGTCTGTTTTATATCAGCCCATTTATCAGGGTTTCCGCCATTTTTCTGGGTTAATATGCGGGCATCTTCTAGATGCCCAAAGCCGATATTGTAAGCTGCCAACGCCATCCAGAGGCGATCGGGGTTCTCGACCCTCTCAGGGATCTTCTTTTCAACAATATGTATGTAACGCGCACCGCCAAAGATGCTTTCGGCCGGATCCAGCCGGTTTTTTATACCAAGCTGTTTGGCCGTTGCCTGGGTCAGCATCATAATGCCGCGCACTCCGGTGGGAGATTTTGCCCTCGGGTTCCAGTGTGACTCCTGATAGCCGATAGCAGCCAGCAGCTTCCAGTCAAAACTGTGCTCCTGAGCGGCTTTTTTAAAGAGTGGCTTATATTTGGGAAGGCGCGATGCAATGTGTCGTTTGAAGGTGCGTTTATCTACAAAGTTGAGTTTTTCGATATGTCCGTAATGGCGCTCGATCAGCTGTTTCAGTGAGCCATCTTTTTTGATCTTTTCAAAAAATGCCAATGCCTCATCATAGAGGCTTGAATCTTCAGAGTGCGGAAAGGCCCACGCCAATGGCTGGGGGGGCGTCAAATCCATGGCAGGCTTTAGCTCCGGGTAATAACGCTGGTTAAGCGCAACCTCATTGGAGTCAGCAATGGTGTAGTCGATCACCTGTTCTTTCAAAAGGTAGAGCAGCTCTTCACTCTCAACATCATCCCGCACCTCCCACTCCAGATCAGGATACTGCTGTTTGAGCTTGTTCATCTCCTCCTCATGGCTACTGCCAGCGATAATCTCCAGCGTACCACCGATGATGTCGGTGATCTTTCGGGGGCGATAGGTTCCTGCCCGGTAGATCAGTTGTTGGGTGATCTCCTGATAGGCCGGGCCAAAACGCACCAGTGATTCACGCGCCTTGGTAACAGTCAGCCCGGCGGCAGCAAGATGCGCCTCTTTGCGGCTGATGGCAGGCAGGATTTCAGTAAAACTGTCAGGGACGATAAAGCGTGCCGTTACTCCAAGTTTTTTGGCAAAGAGCTGAACCAGATCATACTCCAGACCTGTAAATCCTTCGGCACCTTCATAATAGGTGGTAGGGCTGTTCCGGGTAATGACCAATAACTCCCCACTCTGCTTGATCTGCTCAAGAACAGGCGTAGGCTGACTACAGGCCAGCAGCATAAGGGTGGTGAGAATTAAAAAGAGATAGTGCATGCAAATAACTCTACCCTTAAAAAGGGCGACTGGCCTAACCCATCTTTCGATTTCACAGACAATAATATCATAAAAAAACATATAGTTACCCTGTATGCAGTCACGGCAAACCCGTTCTAACCAGCCCGAGAGGAGGAGGGCTGTGACCGTGAAGTGGAATTATCGGTCATGCGCAGATAGTCGAAGAGATGGTGTGCATTTCGCGAGAGCCTGCGGAGCGTGGTGGCAACGCTGTCACGGCTCTTGGGCTTGATCAGGCCGATGGCGAAGCGCCGCAGACGGGTCATGTTTCCGGGTTCTGTCCGGTACGTGAGTGCCGCGGTCTTCGTCCCAGTTCCAATCGAGGATGTAAGGGGGGTTCAGACAGCCATTGAGCCGGGTGGGGGTCCAGATCGCTCGTGGCTGCAGGCAGCCATGTTCCAGGGTCAGCGGCTGTTGGAAGTCCGGCTGGCCGCTCTCGCTACGCATGATTCACTACTCAGCCTGGCTGGCGCGTCGATGGGGCGATCCGGCTTTTCCTGC
This sequence comes from Gammaproteobacteria bacterium, assembly GCA_015490795.1. Taxonomy (GTDB): domain Bacteria; phylum Pseudomonadota; class Gammaproteobacteria; order Chromatiales; family Chromatiaceae; genus WFXD01. The sequence goes on along the minus strand of WFXD01000083.1, from coordinate 4,382 downwards.
CAACTTTCCCTGGTTCAATACCCAAAGATGCTGGGAGGAGCAGATCCTCTCGCTAAAAGAGCAGATGGCGCTGTTGGATGAGCCGCCGCTTCAATGGGTGTTATGAGAAGAGACGGCCCAGCCATGATCTTCCTTTGCCGCAGGCGGCTGCCTCCTTTTTTGTAAGAGTGCGAGGTTTTGCTGGCCGAACGATAATGTTCTTCAGGCACTGTGAACAGATCTGGTTGTAGAGTCCCCTTGACTCTTTCAGCAGAGTCTCTCGGTCACGAACAAAATAGTCGTTAACGGTCTTGTTAAAGGCATCTGCAATGGACTGAAAGCCCTTGAAGGTGTCGGCAATGACAAATTGGGTTGCATCATTATCCAGAAACCCCAGCTCTGCGATCATCTGCTGGAATGTCATATCTTTCTCTTTCTGGCTGCCGATAAGACTCTGGAGCTTTATTTTAAGAACCTCACCAAAGCGCCTGAAATAGTCGGGTTTGTTGTCGCTTGGAGCAGCTACGGTACGGTCTACAACGAGCTTCAACTCGGATACACTTTGAATGAGGTGGTAGGTTGTGAGATCCGAGATGTAGCGCCTCATAATAGAGAAGTCAATGCGCTCATTTGAGTAAGCAAGAAACTCCGAATTGGAGAATAGAATGGAATAGATCCTGATCCACTCTGTAATTTGGGTCGGTGATATGACGGTAGATACCCCCAGCGCTGTTCGCTCAAGCTCTGCAAAGGCGGTGTTGGCAGCAGATTGTTCACGAATGGGCGAAATCTTGAATACACCTTCCAGGTTTATGGTCTTCTCCAGTGAGATGCGCACCTTGTCTTCATCTTCAGAATCGAGCTCCATGCCCGTCGTTGTCAGCTGCTTCAGATACTCTTTTGTCTGTGCCAGCTCGGCCTCAATCATGCCATGCCGAATCTCCATTTGCCGCTCGGCTGAACGGTACTCATCGACAAATGTGCGGGCAAGACGCCTTAATATGGCCTCCTGATCCGAGTTGATCTCTGTGACCAGCTCCTCTAAAAAGTGGCGTGCTTTCCGGGAGAGATCAGGGTCTCCCCGATAGGTAAAGTGGCTTGAAATGGCAGCAAGGAGTTTTTTATGTTCAGCGACAGGCAGGATTTTTCGTTTCCAGAGAAACTGGAACAGCTTGATTACATTGATTCTGAACCTGAACTGCTGAATCAATGATGGCTCCTGCCCCGTGATAATGTAATGGGGGAAGAGGGTGTAGTTTGAGATCTCTTCAGCCGATATGGACTCTGCTTCAGAATCTGGTTCTGGTTTGATTATGGCTGGGTTTTTGTTATTAAGCGGTGCCTCTGCCGTCTCAAAAATAGTAATAAAATAGGGCTTGATTGAGAGGTATCTGTAATTTGATTTGAGTTTTTTGTGCAGAAGCTCAATCAACTTGGATAGCGATTTAACATTTTTGATGGGAAAGTTGCTGTGTTTTTGAAGTATATCAACGACAACCCTGCGCCCCTCTTCAATGCGGATCAGCTCATTTTTGTATTGATTGACCAGACTTTCAGAGATCTTGCTGGTATCTCCCTGCTCATGGCCTGTTCTTATTCCGTGTAGGAATTCATCGGGGGTTTTTGTGCGGAGGTAGATCTTTGCTACGTCGCTGTTGAAGCGCTTTTTCAGCTGCTCGGCAATGTCGAAATAGTTGTCTTGAACAATGACATCGCCCGCCTGCTCAAGCTCATCCTCAACCTCTTTTATCAGTGCGGCAGCAATATCTTCAATCCTGGTGCTGGCTGCGCTGAGTTTGCCCTCTGTTACCAGCCTGCGGTTGAGCGCAGGAAACTGCATGCTTTTAACCAAATTGGTGATGAGCTGGATGATGCCATCCACATCCCTGTCATTGTATTTATCCGTTAATTCGATTTTAAAATCAGTCTGTTCCATGGGGCATTCTAGATAATTATGGTCATTGGGGTAAAATGCGTACGAGTCGATAACTCTAGCACTGTTGTTGAGCATTTTAACCGACAGACCTCTAGTTTTAGAAAAGAGGCTGCCGCTTTAAACCCAGGAGCCTGTCGGACTTAGGATGAACTGGCTGCGGAAGTGGGAGAGCGGCTCAAATATCCCACTCCCTCGCTACAATCCACCTAAGCCCGACAGGCTCCTAGATCATATTCATTTGCATCTGTTTGAGTGTAAACCAAAAGTGTCTCCACCTGCCTGCGAGAGTTTTGCAAGAGGCTCCGGGTTAAGTATTATTCCTGATAGTGTGCGAGTGAGTGGGTTTGAGAATATGCGGTGAAATTCAGGTGATGACTGTGGGTCTATCCCGCCCGGTTTTCTGCGCAATTTGAGCCAGCTTCCGGGCAATGGAGACGAATGGTGCCATCACACTGGCCGTCGCCTGCTGTTGCTTTTCGGGGGCGGCCTCATAGGCCTCCAGATAGACCCGGAGGGTAGCGCCCTGGGTGCCGGTTCCTGATAATCTGTAGATAATGCGCGAGCCGTCTGTAAAGCCAATCCTGATCCCCTGGTGTTGTGAGCAGCTGTTATCAACAGGATCGGCATAGGCAAAGTCATCGGCGTATTCGATGGTGTGGCCTTCTATTTGTGCTCCGGGCAGCGCTTCAAGCCTGTTTCGCAGGTGCTGCATCAACTGGGTTGCAGCGGTTTTATCAACGGCTTCATAGTCGTGGCGGGTGTAATAGTTGCGGCCAAACTCACGCCAGTGATCTTGCACAATGGTGGCAACCGACTGCTGCTTTACAGCAAGCAGGTTGAGCCAGAAAAGCACTGCCCAGAGACCATCTTTTTCCCGCACATGGTTGGAGCCGGTGCCAAAACTCTCTTCGCCGCAGAAGGTGATTCTGCCGGCATCCAGCAGATTGCCAAAAAATTTCCAGCCGGTTGGCGTTTCAAAACAGTCAATCCCCAGTTTGCCTGCAACACGGTCCACAGCCTGGCTGGTTGGCATTGAGCGGGCTACGCCATCTATTTTCTGCTTTTGGTAACCCGGTATCAGATGGGCATTGGCAACGATGATGGCCAGGCTGTCACTGGGGGTTACAAAAAAGTTCTGGCCAAGAATCATGTTGCGATCACCATCGCCATCTGAGGCGGCGGCAAAATCAACGCCATTGTGTCCTTGGGTCATGCTGACCAGCTCATGCGCATGAACCAGGTTGGGGTCGGGGTGCCCACCGCCAAAATCGGGCAGCGGCCTGCGGTTGATGACGGTGCCTGCGGGTGCGCCCAGCACCTCTTCCAGGATGTGGGTGGCATAGACCCCCGTAATAGCGTGCATGGCATCAAACCGCATGCTGAAGTGATTGGATCTGAGCAGTCTCCGGATGCAGTCAAAATCAAATAGTGTTTGCATCAATGCGGCATAATCGGTTACCGGGTCGATGATTTCAATCTGCATCCCGCTCAACCGGGATGTGCCAATATGGTCAAGGTCGGTCTCTATGTTATCCAGGGTTTTATAATCGCTGATTTCAGTGGTGCGCTGGTAGATGGCCTCGGTAACCGTCTCAGCTGCCGGGCCACCGTTGGCGGTATTGAATTTGATGCCGAAGTCCTCATTTGGCCCGCCGGGGTTATGACTGGCAGAGAGCACAATGCCGCCCTGCGCCTGATGCTTGCGGATAAGATGAGAGAGCGCCGGGGTGGAGAGCAGGCCACCTTGACCCACAATAGCGCGCGCCACCCCGTTTGCAGCCGCCATGCGCAGGATGGTTTGGGTCGCTTCGCGGTTGTAGTAGCGGCCATCCCCCCCCACCACCAGCGTGCCGCCAATAAGCGGTTGTTGGGTGTCGAAGATGGATTGAACAAAATTTTCCAGATAGTGGGGCTGTTGGAATATTTTGACTTTTCTGCGCAGGCCAGAGGTGCCGGGGCGTTGCCCGTTGAATGGCGTGGAGTCGATCTTTACTATCTGCATAGCGGGTGGCGCTCAGAGGGTCATAAATGTGAGCGCCATCATACGGTGAAAATGGGTGTTTTAGCCAGCCACAGCCTCTTCCAATATGAAATGAGCCTGAAGGCAGGGCGTATTTCATATTGGAAGAGGCTGTCTCTGGCGATTATAGAACACCTCGATATACTCGAATATATCCTGCTTAGCTTCTTGCCGGGACTGATAATGCCGGTGGTGAGTTAACTCCGTCTTCAGCGTGTGGAAGAAACTCTCTGAAGGGGCATTATCCCAGCAGTTTCCTTTCCGGCTCATGCTGCAAATAAATCCATGATCCTTGAGGGTCTTCTGATAGCGGTCAGAGGCATATTGGCTGCCGCGATCACTGTGGGCCATTAGGCCCTTCGGTGGCTTGCGCTTCCAGATCGCCATCATCAAGGCGTCATTCGCTAGCTGAGCAGTCATTCGCTCTGACATCGCCCAGCCCACAAC
>WFXD01000082.1 GCA_015490795.1 Gammaproteobacteria bacterium | reverse complement strand
GTCCGAGAATAGGTAAATATGCAATTTGTCAATAATTTACTCCTTACGAATCAATGAGTTAGAAATTGCATTTCGTAAAAAGCCGAGTTCTCGGACAGCCTCCTAGTACACCCCATTTATCATCAAATGAACTGCTTTTATCCTCAAAACGTTGTATCACAATAAGCAGCAACTATAGTGCTATAGAGCATACAGCAGTGGTTGTGCCCCATACCCTTGAACCTAGAAAAATCAGTTGAGCCGTAGCGAGAGCGGCTAAGGTGCTTAAGATGCAGGATTTTTTACCACATTTTGAACGATTGCGTATCACCCATACGATGAGTTCAAAATGTGGGAAAACATCCTGTAGATTGAGTGCGTTAGACGTTCGCAGTAGGCTCAACTGATTTTTCTAGGTTGAACCGCATGCCGTGCTGTGGGTCCAATAAAGAGCGGCTGATAACGTAACGAGGAACAGGAAAGTGGCTAAACTCAGCTTGTCATTTAAAGGGCGGCCAATAGCCGTTCATCATTTTGATGAGAGCAGTGGAATTATAACGATCGGCAGGGATTCCACCTGCACACTGGTTATTGACAGCCTTGCGATTGCCCCCATACACGCCAAAATCATCGCCAGCCCAAGCGGCAACCAGATCATTGCCATGGCAAATGAGGCGCCGACACTGGTCAACAACCACCCCATAACAGAGCAGTTGCTCTCTCATGGCGACATCATTCAGCTTGGCAAGCACACCCTCACTTTTGCAGAAGATGGCCAGACCTTTGGCCCACTGACCACCACGACAACAGCCGTTAAATCCCGCATCTTTAAGCCCCCTTCAACGGCGCCCAACATCAACACGCAGCACAATGACCGTGCCGGCTTAAACGGGATCAGTGATGAAGAGCTGGCTGCTGTGGAGCAACAATCACAGCTTAAAACCTGCGTACAGGTTGTAAATGGAAACCACTTTGGCAAGGTGATTTCAATAGAGGGCGGCTTGACTCGGCTGGGGGTCGTTGGCCTGGCCTCTGCTGCTATTGCCCGCCGAAAAGATGGCTACTTTTTATCACACCTGGAAGGCAGCAAGCCACCCTGCATCAATGGCGTCTCCATTAAAGAACACAGCCAGCAGCTGTTTGATGGCGACAATATACAGATTGGCAATGTACGCATGATTTTCCACCATCGGCGCTCCACCACCCCGTCACAGATTGCAGTAGATGGTTGACACCCCTTTTGGCACTTTTAATAAAACAGATCCACAAAATTGTCCTGGAGAGATTATGTCCACCCCCCATCATGAGCAGAAAAATCGCAGGCACTTCCACCGTATCCTGTTTGATGCACCGGCCTTTGCAACCAGCGCAGGCAGAACAGATCCATGCAATATCATTGATATCTCCCTGAAGGGCGCCCTGATTTCACAACCGGCCGACTGGAGCGGGGCGATTGGTGACAAGACAGAGCTAGAGATTCAGCTCTCTGATAATGGGGCACAGATCATCATGCAGGGAGAGGTGGCACACATCGAGAATGGCCATATTGGCATCCAGTGCAATCAAATAGATATCGACAGCATCAGCCATCTGAGACGACTGGCCGAACTCAATCTGGGTGATGCCGAGCTGGTCGAACGTGAACTTGCAGCTTTGGGGTAGCGCTCGATTACAGCACGGCATCCAGTGCATCTGAAAGGCGCTCAACGGCAATCACTTCAAGGCCGGGGATGGCCTTTTTAGGCACATTGGCCTTTGGCGCAATGGCACACCGAAAGCCATGCTTGGCCGCTTCACGCAACCGATCCTGACCATTTGGCACCGGCCTGATCTCTCCCGCCAGCCCCACCTCACCAAATGCCACCAGATCCTGCGCCATGGTTCTGTCCCGCAGGCTGGAGAGCACCGCAAGCAGTACCGCCAGATCCGCTGCGGTCTCTGTGATACGCACCCCGCCCACAATGTTCACATAGACATCCTGATCAAACATGGCGATCCCGCCATGCCGATGCAGCACCGCCAGCAGCATGGAGAGGCGGTTCTGCTCCAGCCCCAGCGTAACCCGCCGGGGGTTGCCCAGGTGGCTCTCATCCACCAGCGCCTGCACCTCGACCAATAGCGGGCGGCTCCCCTCGCGAGTCACCATCACAATGCTGCCAGAGACCTGGATCTGATGGCGCGAGAGAAATATCGCTGAAGGGTTACTCACCTCCTTCAGCCCACGATCTGTCATGGCAAACACGCCCAGCTCATTCACCGCGCCAAAGCGGTTTTTGATGGTGCGAATCAGGCGAAACTGGCTGCCCGCCTCGCCCTCAAAATAGAGCACGGCATCCACCATGTGCTCCAGCACTCGCGGGCCGGCCAGCGAGCCATCCTTCGTGACATGACCCACCAGAAAGATGGCTGTCCCACTCTGTTTGGCAAACCGCACCAGCTGCGCCGTCGCCTCCCGCACCTGCGCAACCGCACCCGGGGCAGATTGCAGCAGTTCGGTGTAGAGCGTCTGAACCGAGTCCACCACCATCACATCCGGATTTAATTTCTGCGCAACAGGGAGGATACGCTCGACACAGGTTTCAGGCAGCAGTTGCAGATTTTCGCAGGGCAGGCCCAGCCGGTGGGCGCGCAGGCTGATCTGTTCAGGGGACTCCTCACCACTGACATACAGGGTGGAGAGCTGATCGGATAACCGGGCCAGCGTTTGAATCAGCAGGGTCGATTTGCCAATACCAGGGTCGCCGCCAATGAGTACAACAGAGCCGGAGACAAGGCCGCCGCCCAGCACTCGATCCAACTCCCCCACGCCGGTGGGGAAGCGCCCTTCAGATTCCGGCTTCACATCAGCCAGCAGCTGTACACGGTTTTTGCTGGCATCACCGGCATAACCTGCAAAGCGCGGATTTTTTGCTGCACCCTCTACCGCCAGCCCCTCCTCCAGGCTGTTCCAACCGCCGCAGTCAGGGCATTGACCCGACCACTTTGGAAAGCTGCCGCCGCAGGCCTTGCAGTTAAAGACCAACTTGCCCGCTTTTTGCCTGGCCATCGGCTATCTACCCCTCAACAAAATCGACCCGCGCTGTAACACCGCACAACAGCTGATACGGGATGGTATTGGCGGCCTCGGCGATCTCCTCCACCGGCAGGCCGGCACCCCACAATATTGCCGGATCACCCACCCGCGCACCCGGACAGCCACGCAGATCCAGCGTGATCATATCCATGGAGACCCGCCCCACCAGAGGTACCCGCTGACCATTGAGCAGCACCGGGGTCCCCGATGCAGCATGCCTTGGATAGCCATCCCCATAGCCCATGGAGAGCACCCCGACCGCCATATCCTGCGGGCAAACCCAACTGCCGCTGTAGCCGATGGCGTCCCCTTTTTTATAGTGATTGATTGCGATCAACTGGCTTTGCAGGCTCATCACAGGGCGCAGATCATCGGTTTCAGGCCGGCCATTCAAAAACGGCGACACGCCATAGAGCATGATGCCCGGACGAACCCAATCCGCATGTGTCTCAGGCCAGCCAAGGATAGCACCTGAATTGGCTGCGCTCACCTCGGTACCCAGCTCCGATGCAATAGTCTGAAAAAGCTGCCACTGGGTTTGTGTTGCAGGGTCAGCGGGATCATCAGCATTGGCAAAGTGAGTCATCAGGCGCGGCTTGCCGGAAACAGCACGGCAAGCCGCCAGCGCCTGATAGGCGGCAGGTGCGGCAACTGTAGAGAGACCGAGGCGATGCATTCCGCTATCGATCTTTAGCCAGCAGGCAAGGGGGGTATGGGTTTTATACTGCTGTAGCTGCTTCACCTGCTCAAGATTATGCACCACCAGTTCGAGCCGATGGGCCACGGCCAGATCCAGCTCCTGCCGGTCTGTCCCCCCCTCCAACACCACAATCGGGCAAAAGATGCCGGCCTGACGCAGTGAAATGCCCTCGCCCACACGAGCAACGGCCAGTGCATCAACAACGCTCTCTAAAGCTTTAGCTATTCGCAACAGGCCATGGCCGTAGGCATTGGCCTTTACTACCGCCAGCACTCGGCTGTTTGGTGCGGCGGCACGCACCCGTTCAAGGTTATGGCGCAGTGCCGCAAGGTCAATAACAGCGCGAGGCGCAGAACCCATCAGTAGTGATCACCATAGACATCGTCGGTGTAATTCTCAAACTTGGTATATTGACCGAGAAAGGTCAGCCGGGTTGTTCCGATAGGGCCATTACGCTGCTTGCCAATAATGATCTCTGCCACGCCTTTATCCGGACTCTCGTCATTATAGACCTCATCACGATAGATAAAGACAACGATATCAGCATCCTGCTCAATAGCCCCTGATTCACGGAGATCCGACATAATAGGCCGCTTGTTGGTGCGCTGCTCCAGACCACGGTTGAGCTGGGAGAGCGCAATCACCGGCACATCCAGCTCTTTGGCCAGTGCCTTGAGGCTGCGAGAGATAAGCGATATTTCATTGGTGCGGTTTTCGCTTGCACCCGGCGCCTGCATCAGCTGCAGGTAATCAATGACAATAAGCCCCAGATCTTTATGCTCTCGTTTCAGGCGGCGCGCTCTGGCCCGCACCTCCGTAGGCATCAGCGCCGGGGTATCGTCGATAAAGAGCCTGGCCTCAGAGAGCATGTTTACCGCCATTGTCAGGCGTGGCCACTCATCGTCATCCAGCTTCCCGGTTCTGACTCGTTGCTGATTAATGCGGCCCAGTGATGACATCATGCGCATCACCAGCGAGTCCCCCGGCATCTCCATGCTGAAGATCGCTACCGGCAGTTTGCTGCCAATGGCTACATTTTCTGCAATATTCATTGCAAAGGAGGTTTTACCCATCGAAGGGCGTCCCGCCACGATGATAAGGTCAGCCGGTTGCAGCCCTGCTGTCTGCATATCAAAATCCGTAAAACCCGTTGCCACGCCGGTAATGGGGTTATCCTGCTGGAACAGCGTTTCGATCTTGTCCACCGCCTTGGTCAGCAGGTTTTTAACCGACTCAAAACCACCACCGGATTTGGAGCGCTGCTCGGCGATCTCAAATACCTTGCTTTCGGCCGCGTCCAGCAGCTCTGAGCTGTTGCGCCCTTCCGGCTGGAAGCCGCTGTTGGCTATCTCGTTGCCCACATGGATCAGCTGGCGGGTGACGGAGTGTTCCCGCACAATATCAGCGTAGGCGCGAATGTTGGCTGCGCTGGGTGTATCTTTTGCCAGCATGCTGAGATAGGCCAGGCCACCGCTCTCATCCAGCACACTCAACCGATTCAACTCCTCTGACAGGGTAACAATATCAAAGGGTTTGCTGGCCTCGGCCAGGGATTCGATGGCCCTGAAAATAAGCTGGTGCTCACGGCGGTAGAAATCTACCTCGCCCACCCGGTCTGCCATCTGATCCCAGCTCTGGTTATCCAGCATCAAGCCACCCAATACGGACTGTTCCGCCTGAATGGAGTGAGGGGGAACCCGCAGCTGATCCACCGCGCCATCTTCATAGTCGGGGGGAGCTGAGGAGAAGAGCGAATCAGGCATGGTTGCGTGGACTCTATAAATATTTAAGGATGCGAGAGAAGAGAATACGAAAAAGCGACTTCAGGGGAAAGCACTTTTCCTGTTTATTGCGGGCACGAAAAAGCCCGGAACTGGAAAGTTCCGGGCTTTTAACCGTTACCGCGGCAGAAGGGCTAGGCCTCAGCAGCAACCGTCAGTTTTATGACGGCATTAACATCAGCGTGCAGATGCACAGCCACTTCAAACTCACCCGTGGCGCGGAAGGGGCCTTCTGGCAAACGGACCTCCTGCTTACTCAACTCAACACCGGCCTCGGTCACTGCTTTTGCAATATCTGCCGCGCCAACCGAGCCAAACAGGCGGCCTTCATCACCCGCCTTGCAGGCAATGGTTATAACCACAGCATCCAGCCTGGCCTTGCGACTTTCGGCTGCACTCAGCTTGTCAGCCGCCTCTTTCTCCAGTTCAGCGCGGCGCCCTTCCAACTCAGCCATATTGGCATCGGTCGCAAAAACAGCCCGACCTTTAGGAATGAGAAAATTCCGCCCATAGCCCGCCTTAACAGAAACAACATCACCCAGACCGCCAAGATTCTCAACTTTCTGTAACAGAATAACGTCCATCTTACCTACCTCTACTCAGGTTTTTAATCAATTGACCCGCCACCAGCCTTCCCTCTTGCCTGGAAACGCGCCCGGAAATCGAACCAGGCATCTGCATAGCCTGCCGCAAACAGTAGCCCAAACATGTTTGGCAGTGCCACAATCAGCAGGGCATACAGTGCAATCAGCCAGCCTCTCTTCGCGCCAACCAATGCCAGCATGCCATGTACAAATGCCAGTCCTTGTACAAAATATGCAGCCAGCAAAAGCACTGCCGCATAGTTAATCAGTAGCCCTGCTCCACTCATCTCGGCGTTAAATCCCAGCACCAATACCGGGACAGCGATATAGGCCAGCAGCCGATTCAGTCGCAGATTATGAAACTCCTGACGAAAGCCGCCGGGGTTATACAGCATCGCCTGCCACCAGCGCGCCATCAGTAGCCCCGCCACCAGTTGCAGATAGAGCCCCGCAGCCAGTATCCCCGTCATCCACGGCGCCATGGTATCCACCAGCTCCATCCTCTGGTTGCTGGTCAACAGCCCTGCATCCACCAGTGGTTTGCTGAATGTTTCGAGTATTTCGCGCCATCCTGCAACCATATCCGGCATGGCAGCAAAGTAGGCCAGCACCACCGCCACGCCAAGCAGCAGGCCGCTTTGCAGCGCCGCAGCCAGTGAGCAGGTTGCCCGCAGCACAAGTGCCACGAACAAAATAGGTGCCCAGACAAGTGCGAATGTTGCAAACGCAGGGGCCATGTCGCCCAGAAAAAGCTGCCCCAGCAGTGCGCTGCCCAGCAGACCCAAACCTGCGGTAACCAGCCCTTCAGTTGGGCCTTTGCGCAGTGTGACCAGGCCTATGGCAGCAGCATTGAATATGCCAATCAATGACATATTCCATGAGAGCATGGTAAACAGGGTTACGGCAAATGTAGCCTGTAGCCTCCCCTGCATCACATAGGATGCTAACCAACGCATAGCTGCTGTCACAGTTCTATTTCAGCCAGTCTGGGAGAGACTCCCCCATGGCTGCCTATGCCAGCGGTTAACCGTGCTGATCCGTGTACGGCAGCAGCGCCAGAAAGCGCGCACGCTTGATGGCGGTAGTGAGCTGACGCTGGTATTTGGCTTTGGTGCCGGTGATGCGGCTTGGCACAATTTTGCCGCTCTCGCTCACGAAGGCCTTCAGCAGGTTGAGATCTTTGTAATCGACCTCGGTGATGCCTTCAGCGGTAAAACGGCAATATCTTCTGCGACGAAAATAACGTGACATGGTGGTTCCCTAAAAATCAATCAATGAAGCCGCTGGTGCGCGGCGCTAAAAAGCAGGACTATCAGGCGGGCGTCTCTGTCTCTGTTTTCTCTTCAGCCGCAGGGGTGCTCTCCTGCGCTGCTGGGGCCGGAGCGGGTTTGGCCTCTGCCTCTTCAACAGGTCTGGCCAGTGGAGAGGTCTCCGTGATTGCTCTTTTCTGCTTAATAATCAGGTTGCGAATCACTGCATCGTTATAACGGAACGCCTTCTCAAGCTCGGCCAGGGCCTCATCACCGCACTCTATATTCATGAGTACATAGTGCGCTTTGTGGATTTTATTGATGGGGTATGCAAGCTGGCGGCGGCCCCAGTCCTCCAGGCGGTGGATAACACCCTCTTTGGCTTCCAGACTTGAGCGGTAGCGCTCAATCATGGCAGGAACCTGCTCGCTCTGATCCGGATGAACCAGAAATACTACTTCGTAATGTCTCATTGTAGCTCCCTATGGCTAGTCAGCCTCCCGGACATTGTCGTGCGGTGAGGCAGAGAGTTCGGCACAGGGTTTAGCCCATGCCGTAAAAAAACGCGATTGTACAGCAGAGGCACTGCGCATGCTACCCTTAGCCCCTTCCAATCCACGACAAATCTGTTCCAACCAGTCCAAGAGGAGGAAGATTGTGATCGTGGAGTGGAATTATCCTACAGGTTTTCAATGATCCCGCAATGACAGCCAAGAGGCGCGGGGTACAAGAGTGAAGCGCATTCCACCAAATATTACTCGCCATACCCCGTCAGCTCCAGATAACCCTGTCCCCGCACCGGCTTGTCATTCCGTGTTCCAGAAGCCTCTATCGCCCCTTCCCAATAGCGGATAATCAGATCCAGCTCCTGGTTGTCGATAACGGGCGATATCCGCAGATCCAGACCATGCCCCGGGATCTGCAGGCGCCAATGTAGCGGGTAGCGGCCACCTTTCGGGCTGGCCCACTGTTCAAGAACATCGAGTTGCACATCATCTGCGGCCAGCTTGATGAGGCTGCCATCGGGCTGGCTCCAACTGCCTGCGCTGTAGGGGTCGATGCTGCCGTCTTTGTGGCGCAGACGGTAGAACATCAGGTCTGAGCCATCATCCAGTTGCAGGGAGAACCAGTCCCAGCCGGTCTGCTCTTCACTCAGCGCGCTGGTGCCCCATTCACGGTCCAGCCAGCTCAGGCCGCTGACTTGATAGCGCTGGCCATGCAGTGAAACCTCCCCTTCCGCCCGCAGGCGCGGGATGGAGTAGTAGTAGGATGCGTTACCCGGTCCAGCGCTCTTTTGGCTGAGTCCGCCACTGCCCTGCAGCAGTGGCGGGCGCTGCGGGGTCAGTTTTAGGGTGAGCGACAGATCACCCTCAGCGACGCTCAGGAGCCAGCCATCATCCTGCTCCCGAACGGACCAATCGTCCAGCCAGAGGGCGAAGGGTTCTGCCTTTACACCGGCCAGACCGATGGCTTCACGGTTGAAGCGTTCGAAGGCGTGGAACTGTTCCGCCTCGGTATCGGTCAGGGCAAAGTGCGCCATCCAGACCTGATGGGTGCGCCAGGGCGAGGCTCCCTGCGGCTCTCCCGGGGCCAGGGCAGTACGAAAAAAGACCAGTTGAAAACCGAAGTGGCGGCCCTGCTCTGTGCGCAGGTTGCCGGTGAAGTACCACCACTCGTTGCGAAAGCCGGGGTGGGCGCCGTGATCCTGCGGAAAGCGGAAGCTGCGCGGTTCAATGGCGCGCTTGAAGCCCTCCGCCGGGATGCCACCCAGGGCGCCGCCAACGCTGAATCGCTCCGCCTCTGCTGGTTGCTGGTGGGAGTGCAGCCACCACCCCATCAGGGTGGCAAGCAGAAGGAGTCCGATGAGCAGTGTGCGCATCACTCCTCCCGCAAGGCCCGGGCCGGTGGGGTCTGCGCCATGCGCCAGGCCGGGTAGAGACCGGCCAGCAGCGCGGCTGCCACGGCCAGCAGCAGCGCATCCAGCAGGACACCGCCGGGGACGATGAGATCCATGCTCCAGCCGAAGGCGCGCCGGTTAATGACATGGATCAGCAGCGTCGCCAGCAGCAGCCCCAGCGGCAGCGCCAGCAGGCCGGATATCAGCCCCATGAAGCCGGTCTGGGCGGTCACCAGCCCCCACAGTTGCCCCGGTGTCAGGCCGGTGGCGCGCAGCACCGCCAGCTCCCGCGCCCGCTCCAGTTGCAGCGCCATCAGTGCGCTGAGGATGCCGATGAAGGCGACGCCGATCACCAGCAGCCGCAGCACCCGGGTGATGGCGAAGGTGTGGTCGAAGGTCTCCAGCGAGGCCTCCAGCAGGGCGCGGGTGGAACGGATGCGCAGCGCCTGCTTGCCGGCGGCCAGCGCGGCCACCTCTCCTGCAATCGTTGCGGTATCGACGCCGGGTTGCAGATAGAGGCCGATCGAGTAGATGCTCTCATCATCCCAAAGCTGCCGGTAGAGCGACAGGCGCATGGAGATCATACCCTGGTCACTGCTGTAGTCACGATAGACGCCGGCCACCTGGAATGTCCGTCTGCCGCGGTCGGTCTCCAGCTGGATCTGGTCACCCAGGCGAAGATTGTGGCGGTAGGCGTAGGGCTCCGAGATCAGCACTACCTGCTCCCGGTCGAAACGGGGCCAGACAGTCTCGGGGTCACCCTCCAGCAGCTCAATTCCGGCATAGCTTTTCTGTGTCATGCGAATGGCCAGGAGGCGGGTGATGGCTGTCGCCGATTGCAGTTTGACCGGGCGGCCCTGGCTCACCTCGCTGATGCCGGGCAGCTGTTCGATGGCGGTGATCAGCGCTGGATCGAGAACGGTCTCACTGCTGGTGCCAGAGGGCGCCAGCGGCACGATGTAGATGTCGGCCTGCAGGGTGGTGTGCAGCCACTGCTGCACCGAGCTGCGGAAGCTGTCGACCATCACGCCCATGCCGACGGTGGCGGAGACGGCGATGCTGAGCGCGGCGATCGCGACGCCGGTGCGGCTCAATGAGGCCTCCACGCCACGTATCGCCATGCGGCCCAGGGTGCCGAACAGCCTGCCGAAGAGCGGTGCTGCCCATCGGCAGCTCATTGCCACCACCGCCGGGGTGAAGAGGCTGAAACCGAGAATCAGGACAAACAGGGCGAAAAAACCGAGTATCAGGCTGTGACCGGGCAGCAACAGCAGCAGGGCGAGCAGTATGCAGACCACGCCTGTCATGCCCAGCGGCAACAGCAGCCGTCGTGCGCTGCCCTCCACGCGGGAGCGGTTCAGCACAGCGCGTGGCGGTGACATGGCCGCCTCGGAGGCGGGCGCCAGTACCGCCACCGCCGTGCCCCCCAGGCCCAGCAGCGCCCCTTTGGCCATGCCGATGGGGTCGAGGGAGAGTTCACTCACCGTCAATACAAAATAGAGGTCATTGATGGTGCGGGTGACCAGCGCCAGCAGCTCCTGCGCCAGCAGCACCCCGAGCAGCAGCCCCAGCAGGGTGCCGATACCACCGATCAGCACCCCTTCGCCCAGCACCAGGGTGAAGATGTCGCGCCGGGTCGCGCCCAGCACCCGCAGATTGCCCAGTAGCTCGCGCCGTTGCAGCACCGAGAAGGAGAGGGTGTTGTAGATCAGGAACAGCCCCACCACCAGCGCCAGCAGGCTCATCGCCGTCAGATTGATGCCGAAGGCGCGGGTCATCTCCTGCATGGCGCTGCTGCGGGAGCCGACGGGCACCAGGCGCGCCCCGGCAGGCAGTGCCGCTTCGATGGCGCTCTGTACGCTGCTCCCGTCGGCCGGCAGGATGAGATCGATCCGGCTCAGCCTGCCGATACGGCCCAGCAGCTCCTGGGCGGTGCTGATATCCGCCAGCAGCAGATCCTGCATCGCGGCAGCCTGTTGCTGCGGTGGCTGGTACAGCCCGGCCAGCAGCGCCTGCCGCTGCTGGCCGGAGATGGTCAGCTCGAAGGCCTGCCCCACCTGCAGGCCAAGCGAAGCGGCTCGCGCCGCGGTCATCAGCAGCGCGCCGGGCTGGGTCAGCAGCTGAGGCAGGGCGCTCTCCTGCGACTTATCCGGCAGGTAGCTGATGAGGTTGCGGAACTGCTGTTCGGCGAACGGGTCAACGCCGAGCAGTTGCAGGGTCTGGTCGCCCTGGGCCAGATAGCCACTTACCAGCGGTGCGCTGACGGGCGCGACGCCCTGCCGCCGCAGATCGGCATAGAGCGACTCATCCAACCCGCCGGGGCCGCCGATGATCTGGTGAGTGGCGCTGCCGGTGATGCTCTGCATGGAGAGATCGAAGGCGCGCCGTGCGCTCTCGTTGGCCAGATCGACCGCCACCACCACCGCCACGCCGAGCGCAATGCCGAGAATGGAGAGGGCCATCTGCAGCGGATGGCGCTTCAGATGGCGCAGGCTGGCGAGCCAGAGTATCGGTTTCACCGGGAGTCCAGCTGGCCATCGGCCAGAGTGAGGATGCGGTCTGCCCGTTCGGCCACCGCCTGGCTGTGGGTCACCATCAGCAGGGTGCGCTGCTCGACCGCGACCAGCTGCTCCAGCAGCGCCAGCACCTGCTCGCCACTCTCGGCATCCAGGCTGCCGGTCGGTTCGTCGGCCAGTACCAGATCGGGCTGATGCACCAGCGCCCGGGCGACCGCCACCCGCTGCTGTTCGCCACCGGAGAGCTGATCGGGAAAACTGGCTACCTTGTCCAGCAGATTCACCGCCTGCAGCAGCTCTCTGGCCCGCTCCCGCCCCCGGTTTAGGGGCCAGCCGTTCAGCTCCAGCGGCAGCAGCAGGTTCTCCTCCACTGTCAGTGTCGGCACCAGATTGAAGAGTTGATAGACAAAGCCGATGTGGCGGCGGCGGAACAGGGTGCGGGCGTGTTCATCCAGTTCGGTGATCGCCACTCCATCGATGATGATCCTCCCCCCATCGGGCTGGTCGATGCCGCCGATGAGATTGAGCAGGGTCGATTTTCCGCAGCCGCTGCGCCCCAGCAGGGCTACGCTCTCGCCGTGCTGAATCTCGCCATTCAGCCCCGCCAGTACCGGCTGTGGATAGCCACCCTGCAGATGGCTGCGGCTGAGATTTTGCAGCTGGATGAAGGGTTGGGTTTTGTGACTGTTCATCTGGATTTTCTGCGATTCCTTTGTCATGGGTGGCAGTTTAGCCGAAACGCCTTGTAGCGATACCTCGTAACCCATACTTGGAAAGCCGTGTGGCCGCCGTATCTATAGGCCATGCCTCTCTCCAGCTACTCCGGCACAGTATCGCAGCTAAGGCCTATGATGGAAAATCAGTAAAACCACACCCCTTGCTGCAATGATCGGTCTCGAACTCCAGTGTCGAATGAGTGATGGAAAATCTCTTCTCCAGCGCTGCCTTCAGTGCAGTTTTGATCTGTTCCGTTTCACTGAAATGGCTGATAACCACATGGGCATCCAGGGCATTTTTATGTTCATCGAGTTGCCAGATGTGGACGTGATGAACATTTGAAACACTTTCAACAGACTCCATAACATGGATCACCTCCTCAATGGCGATATCTTCCGGCGCACCCTGCATGAGGATATGAACCGTTTTGGGCAGCAGCGTTGCAGCCTGATAGAGTACATAGCCGGCAATCAGCAGGGTCAGCAGCGTGTCCATCCAGTACCAGCCATAAAGCAGGATCGCCGTTCCGGCAACAATGACCCCCACCGAGGCCAGGGCATCCGAAACATTATGCAAAAAGGCCGCCCGGATGTTCATGCTGTGCTTTGACATGCTGAAGGTCAACATGGCTGTAGCCACATCAATCACCAGCGCAACGCCCGCAACAATAACCACCGTCCAGCCCTCAATCACCTGCGGCTCAAACAGACGCCACAGCCCCTCATAAATGAGGTAGAGCCCCACCAATACCAGGGTAACGAGGTTGATCAGCGCAGCAATCACCTCGGCCCGTTTATAGCCAAAGGTCTTGAAGTGGTCGGCAGGACGCCTGCCGATCCTGCGCGCCACCCAGGCGATCAGCAATGAGGCGGCATCACTGAAATTGTGCAGGGCATCAGCAATCAAGGCGAGGCTGCCGGAGAGGATGCCGCCGACCACCTGCGCCAGCGTCAGCAGCATATTGACGGCAATGGCGGCAAGAAGCCGCCGATCATTCATCGCCTCCAGATCGTGATGGTGGTGGTCGTGACTCAACTTTATAACACCTGTTCCGGGATCCCTTACAAGCCAAGTATAAAGATTTGTGCCCTGAAAGACAGCGCCGGCAGTAATGCCCCCAGAATGGAACTTCCACCTTCACATATCGGTCATATCCGAAAACTGACCTACAATATAGAGATCCATGCTGTTAAACTGCGCCATCATCGTTTGGAAAACCAACCCGTACACTAAATGATCCGTCATCTCGTCATCACATGGCTTGCCATCTCCATCCTGGGCTACGGGATGGTGAGTGCTGCCGATGTGCATTATGGCGAACCACAGGCAGATCAGATAACGCTTGGCGACATGGCCAACCTCCCGGACGATTCACACAGCCTGCCTGCCCATGATCAATGCGGCCACGGATGCTCGCATCTGCTCGGGTTGAATTTCACACCAGCCAAACCCCCGGCAGGCAATACCCACAGCCCCAAAAGCGCCTATCTGGCCGCCTGGAACTCCCTGCTTAACCCCCCTCCCTCACGCCCCCCAAAAGCCTGAGTTCTGCCTGTTGTTTTTACCGCTGGCTTGCCGGCGGCTTTTCGTTTTCTGAACCTGTGGAACCCTTGCTATGTCGTTCTTTACCTATTTGCGCGCAGGCCTGTGCGTCTGCCTTGTAGTCGGTGCTGCTACTGCCTGGTCATCGAATCTTTTATCTGAACAGCCCTCCTCCTCTGCCGGGAATATCACGGGCCTTGGCCCACTTATAAACCGGATACTGGATGAAAACCCGGAGATCCAGGCGGCACAGGCTGCCATTGATGCCGCCCGTGCCCGTCTGCAGGGTGCCGGCCTGCCCATTTACAACCCTGAACTGGCACTGGAGGGCGAAAAGACGGAGTCGGTCAATAATTACGGGATTGGTCTGAGCCAGACCATCGACATGCATGACAAACGCAGCATGCAGGAGAAGGCCGCTCAGGCCGGGCTGGAGGCGACCCGCTCAGCACTCGATGCACTCAGGCAGGCAAAGGCGGTGGAGCTGCTGGATGCCATGGTGCGCATTCTGAACAGCGAGGAGATCACCTCGCTCTCCGAGCGGCGTTTCCAGCTGCTGGAGCGGTTCCAGAGCCTCGCAGAGCAGCGGCAAAGCGCCGGTGACATACCGCTGATCGAGGTGGAGTTGGCGCGCATGGCTGTCGCCGAGGCAGCCATGGCCCACGCTCAGGCAGCAGGGGCGCTGGTGGAGGCAAAGGGTGATTTCTTTGCCCTTGCCGGTGAACCGCCACCGGAGCAGCTTGGCCTCCCCTCCACCCTCCCCACCCACCTGCCGGGAGCCCAGGAGAACGAACAACTCGCCAGTGCTCACCCCAATGTCCGGCAGGCCCATCTCCTGGCACAGACGGCCCGGATAGGGATCAACGCCACAGACCGGGAGCGAAAGGCAGACCCCACTCTGGGGTTGACGACGGGGCGTGATGATGAGGAGAACTACCTCCTGCTCTCCTTCTCAATGCCACTGCAACTCCGCAATGATTTTCGTAGCCGTGTTACAGCTGCCCGCAGCGAGGCACTACAGGCAGAGCAGGAGGCACAGCAGGTCTACCGTACCACCCTGGCGCAACTGCGAACCGCCCGAAACCATTATGCCCTGATCTCCCGGGCCTGGCAGGTGTGGGTCTCGCGCGGCCAGAGCAGCCTGAAACAGCAGTCTGAACTGCTGGAGCGGCTATGGCAGGCAGGAGAGCTGGAGACGACCGACTACCTGATCCAGCTCCAGCAGGCACTGGATACCCGCATCGCGGGGGCTGAGCTGCGCGGCTCCCTGTGGTACGCCTGGATCAAATGGCAGGCCGCTACCGGCCAGGTATTTGAGTGGATTGGCAACCCGCTTGTCAGCACCCCTGATAGCACCGCCGCATCCACCTACTGAAACAGAAGGAAAACAGTAACATGAACAAAAAAATCACCACACTTATTCTTTGCGGCCTGCTCGTCTCTCTCTCGGGCTGGACAGCCGCGGGAGAGGGGCATGAGCACAATGGCACAGATGAACCCGCCCAGGGGGAGCATTCGGAAGAGCAGGATCATGACAAAGTGGCAGAACTTGATGACTTCTCAGATATTGATTTTGAAGAGGATGAGCATGGCCATGATGAAAAAGGGGACGACCACAGCGGCCACGATGACCATGAAGGACATGGCGGACATGGCGGACATGGCGAAGTGGCAACCGATGCCGAGCTGAATGATACCCAGCGCCGCATGGCGGGCATTGAGACCATGGTGCTCAGGCGGCAGCAGCTGGGTGAGGCGCTCACTGCACCGGGAGAGGTGGTACTCAACGCCTATCGCACCACCAGGATTACACCGCGTATCCCGGCTCAGGTGATGAAGCGGCTGGTTCGCCTCGGCGATCACGTTAAAAAAGGGGAGCCGCTGGTGATGCTCTCCAGCGTCGAGATGGCCGAGGCGCAGGGGGCACTGCTGGAAGCGGATATTGAGCTGAGACGCGTCAAGAAGCTGGGGCGCAAAGTGGTTTCAGAGCGGCGTTTCACGTCGGCTCAGATCGCCTACCAGCAGGCCTACGCCAAGGTTCGCGCCTATGGCATGACCATCTCACAGATCAAGCGACTGCTAAAGCAGGGGGATGCCTCCAAGGCCACTGGCGAATTTGCGCTGTTGTCGTTCCAGGATGGCACAGTGATCAACGATACCTTTGTGGAGGGGGAGCTGATTGAACCGGGCAGAGTGCTGTTTGAGATCAGCGACGAATCCCTGCTCTGGGTGGAGGCGCGTCTGACCCCGGAAACGGCCTCCAACATTGCGATTGGTGCAGAGGCCAAAGTGAAGGTCGGTGAGCGCTGGCTGCCCGGTAAAGTGGTTCAGGCCCGGCATACGCTGGACCCGGTCACCCGCACCCTGGCGATGCATGTAGAGGTGGCCAACCCGGATGATCAGATTCACCCCGGCGAGTTTGTCTCTGTTGTGATTGAAGGCAACCGGAAGCAGTCAGGCATCGTGGTGCCTGTGGAGGCGGTTCTGCGCTCTGCGGATGGTGACTGGCAGCTGTTTGTTGAATCGGCCCCTGGCCGTTTTGAACCGAAGGAGATCGAGGTGCTGCGCACAGTGGGTGACCGGATGCTGATTCAAGGCATTGCCGAGGGCACCACCATCGTCAGCAAAGGGGCCTTTTTCGTCCAGTCCGAGATGGCCAAGGGCGGTTTTGATCCGCACAACCACTAACCGATAAGGATAAGCACCATGTTGAATCGTCTGATCGACTGGTCAGTGACCAACCGGTTATTGGTGGTCATTGCCCTGCTGGCGCTGATTGCGTCAGCCACTCTAATCATCCCCCGCCTGAATCTGGATGCCTTTCCCGATGTCACCAATGTACAGGTCTCCATCAACACCGAGGCTCCGGGGCTGGCCTCGGAAGAGGTGGAACAGCTGATCACCTTCCCCATCGAGGCGGTGATGTATGCACTGCCCGATGTGGAGGAGGTGCGCTCCATCTCCAAAACCGGCCTCTCCGGCATCACGGTGGTCTTCAAGGAGGGGATGGATATCTACTTCGCCCGTCAGCTGGTATTCGAGCGGCTGCAATCGGCAAAAGAGCTGATCCCGGAAGGGGTGGGCACCCCTGAGATCGGCCCCAACACCTCCGGGCTGGGGCAGATCTACCAATACCTGCTATTGGCGGATAGCGACTCCGGTTACGACGCCATGGCACTGCGCAGCCTCAATGACTGGGTGGTCAAGCTGCTGCTGATGCCGGTGGAGGGGGTGACGGATGTGCTCGCCTTTGGCGGTAATGTCAGACAGTATCAGGTCAACCTGAATCCATCACGCCTGCTGGCATATGGCTTGAGCCAGCAGGATGTTGTCGATGCACTGGAGAACAACAACTCCAATGCAGGCGGCTGGTATATGGATCGCGGCCAGGAGCAGCTGGTGATCCGCGGCGTAGGCTGGCTGAGTCACGGCGAACAGGGGTTGGAAGAGCTGCGCCAGATCCCGCTTAAAACGGTGGATGGCACAGTGGTAACCGTGGCGCAGGTGGCCACCGTAAAGAGCGGCAGCGAGATACGCCAGGGAGCCGTCACCATGACCCGCCGCGATGCCCAGGGCAATCCCGAAGTGCTGGGCGAGGTGGTGGCCGGTATTGTGCTGAAGCGGATGGGAGCCAACACCAAGGCGACCATCGACGGCATCAACCGCCGCATTGCCGCCATCCAGCAGGCACTGCCCGAGGGGGTACTCTTTGAGGCCTACTATGACCAGGCCGATCTGATCACCCAGGCGGTAAAGACCGTGGTCGATGCGCTGCTGCTCGCCTTTGTCTTTATCGTGGTGGTGCTGGCGCTCTTCCTGATGAATCTGCGCGCCACCTTTCTGGTGCTGATCTCAATCCCCATCTCCATCAGCATTGCACTGATGATCATGGCCTGGTTCGGACTCTCCGCCAATCTGATGTCGCTGGGGGGGATCGCAGTGGCCATCGGCATGCTGGTGGATGGTTCGGTGGTGATGGTGGACAACATGTTCAAACACCTCTCCCATCCCGATGCGCTGCATGACCCGGAGGTCAAGGCCCGTGTTGGCGCCAAGGATGACGACCCCCACGATGTCCGGCGTGACCGGCAGGGCATCGCCCTGCGGCTGCAGGAGGCAGGCAAGGAGGTGGTGCGGCCAATATTTTTTGCAGCGGCAATCATCCTGGTGGTCTTTATGCCGCTCTTCAGTTTTGAAGGGGTGGAGGCGAAGCTGTTCCAGCCAATGGCGGTAAGTATCATGCTGGCCATCGTTGCGGCGGTCTTCGTGGCGCTGATTATTGTGCCGGCCCTGGCCAGCTACCTGTTTCGGCGTGGCGTGAGGGAGAGGGAGAGTATTGTTCTGAAGCCGCTGGATATGCTCTACAGATGGGGCCTG
>WFXD01000081.1 GCA_015490795.1 Gammaproteobacteria bacterium | reverse complement strand
CCTGGGGCGCTCCCTTCGGGCCAGCCGGAAAGCGGTCATCTGCGTTGTTGCGCTCCCTTGAATTAGCGCTGCTAGTCCTGCGGTCGCGCGCCTAGCAGCTAACCGCTTTCCGGCTGGCTGCATCCCAAGTTATCACCTTGACGGAGTACTAGCTGCTTCTCATCTTCATCAATCTCATCATCCATCCGCATCATCTCAAACAACAGTGCTGCTGTGGCCAGTTGCAGGCTGTGTTCTCTCTCTGCATCGGTATTGGATTGGGGGGTGGCAATATTTTGTTCGAAGAATTGTTTAATGGCTTGCAGCATGGCTTTTTTGTCGTGCGTTTTAAAAGAGAGTCTCTGGATTCTACAGAAACTCTGACCAGGGTGCATGGGCAAACCCAAGGCCGCCTGTTTTAAGGTAAACTCTGCGCCATGCTGAAATTCACCAACCTCTCGTTGCGTCGCGGAACCAAGCTCCTTTTTGAGGCAGCATCCTTCACCATCCACCCAGGCCAAAAAGTGGGCGTCACAGGGGCAAACGGCACAGGCAAATCGAGCCTGTTCTCTTTGATACGCCACGAGTTGCATGCAGACACAGGTGATCTTTATTTGCCGCAGAAATGGGTGATTGCACATGTGGCGCAGGAGACACCCGCAGTGGATCGGCTGGCCATTGACTATGTCATGGATGGTGATGCAGAGCTGCGCACAATTCAAACCCGGCTGGCCAGCGCAGAGCAGGCTGATGATGGAGACAAAGTGGCAGAGTTGCATGCTCAGCTTGAGGCAGTTGGTGGCTACAGTGTGCGCAGCCGGGCAGCCCGCCTGATGCGTGGTCTTGGCTTCCAGCCGGGTCAGGAAGAGCAGCCTGTACAGCAGTTCTCTGGTGGATGGCGGATGCGGCTGAATCTGGCGCAGGCCTTGATCTGCCGCTCAGACCTGCTGCTGCTGGATGAGCCAACCAACCACCTGGATCTGGATGCGGTTATCTGGCTGGAGGAGTGGCTCCGTCGCTATTCAGGCACGCTGCTGCTGATCTCGCATGACCGTGATTTTCTCGATGCGGTGGTCACGCAGATTGCACATATCGAGCAGTCGGCTGTCCAGCTCTACAGCGGCAACTACTCTGATTTTGAACTCATCCGTGCCCAGCGTCTGGCAAGCCAGCAGGCCAGCTACGCAAAACAGCAGCGCGAGGTGGCGCACCTGCGTAGCTATATAGAGCGCTTTCGAGCCAAGGCCACCAAAGCGCGGCAGGCGCAGAGCCGCATCAAGGCGCTGGAGCGGATGGAGCAGATCGCCCCTGCCCATGTGGACTCCCCGTTTCATTTTGGCTTCAAGCCAGCAGAAAAAACGCCCAATCCACTGCTGCAACTGGAGGATGCGGGGGTGGGCTATGGTCAGACCCGGATCCTCGGTGGCGTCAATTTAGGCTTGCGGCCAGGAGACCGAATCGGCCTGCTGGGGCCAAATGGTGCCGGCAAATCCACCTTGATCAAACTGCTCTCCGGTGAACTCTCTCCACTTGTAGGCAGACGCACCCCTGCCTCCGAGCTAAAAACAGGCTATTTTGCACAGCACCAGCTGGAACAGCTTCGAGCAGATGATAGCCCGCTGGATCACCTGCAACGACTGGCTCCCGGCGATAGTGAACAATCACTTCGCAACTTTATTGGTGGCTTTGGGTTTGTGGGTGACCGGGCACTGGAGCCGGTTGCGCCACTTTCAGGTGGCGAAAAGGCGCGGCTGGTACTGGCGCTGCTGGTGTTTCAGCGCCCCAACCTGCTGCTGCTGGATGAACCGACCAACCATCTTGACCTGGAGATGCGTCACACATTGAGCGTAGCGTTACAGGGGTTTGAAGGCGCCATGGTGATCGTCTCGCATGACCGCCATCTGCTGCGCACCACCACAGATCAACTGCTGCTGGTATCGGGGGGGCAGGTGGAAGAGTTCCCCGGCGCACTGGATGACTATCCCGCCTGGCTGGCTGGCAATCAAAATGTTGCGGAGATAAAAACAGAGGGTGCAGCAGGGGGGAAGAGTGCCGCAGCACGCAGGGAGCGCAAACGTGCAGAGGCCGAAAGCCGTCGCCTTTTGCAGCCATTGCGAAAAAAGCTGAAGGCGCTGGAGCAGGAGCTGGATCGCCTGGGGGAGCAGCAACAGCTGCTGGAGCAGCAGCTGGCAGAGCCGGAGATCTACAGCAGCGAACAAAAAGAGCGATTAAAACGCATGCTGGCAGAGAAGGCCGGAGTTGACCAAATGCTGATGCAGGCCGAGGAGCAATGGCTGAAGGCAGAAGAGGCGATTGATGCGGCTGAGCACCTAAACCCGACAGACTCCTAGAAAAATCACCTTTAATTTAATATGACCTCTGCCGCTAAAAGAGGTTATACAGATTAGCAAAGAGGGTTTTGTAACTATGGATATCGTTCCATACCTAAGGTTGATGGTGCAGAAGAACGCTTCAGATCTTTTTTTTAGCACCGGCGCCCCGCCCAACCTGAAGGCCGAAGGCCACACCATGCCGATTGGGGAGACCAAAATGGCGCCGGGGCAGGTTAAAAAACTGGCCTACTCCATTATGAAGGATGACCAGATAAAGGAGTTTGAAGCGACCATGGAGGGCAACCTGGCCATCTCCATAAGTGGCCTTGGCCGGTTCCGGGTCAATGTCTTCCGGCAACGGGGCGATGCGGCGATGGTTATACGCTACATCAAGGGCAATATTCCCACCCTCGAAGAACTCAATCTTCCGCCGGCGCTCAAAAAGCTGATTATGGAACCGCGAGGTTTGATTCTGGTAGTGGGTTCAACAGGCTCCGGAAAATCGACCACGCTCGCCTCCATGATTGACCATAGAAACAGGAATGCAACGGGGCATATCCTTACCATCGAAGATCCGGTTGAATTTCTGCATAGCCATAAAAAATCGGTTGTTGATCAGCGAGAAGTGGGGCTGGATACCGCCTCCTATGAGGTTGCGCTGAAAAATGCCATGCGTGAGGCGCCCGATGTCATCCTGATTGGTGAGATCCGGGATCGCGCCACCATGCAGCATGCCATCGCCTATGCAGAGACCGGCCACCTCTGCATATCCACCCTGCATGCCAACAACGCCAACCAGGCGCTGGATCGCATCGTCAACTTCTTTCCTGACTCTGCCCATCACCAGTTATTTATGGATCTTTCGCTGAACCTGAAGGCGGTTATCTCCCAGCGTTTGGTAAAAAGCCTTGATGGCAAGCGGGTGCCTGCGGTAGAGATCATGCTGCTGACCAGCCTGATTGCAGAGATGATCCAAAAGGGTGATGTCCACTCCATCAAAGAGGCGATGGAGCAGGGTAGCCAGCGAGGCATGCAGACCTTTGATCAGGCGCTCTATGCACTCTACAAAGCGGGCAAGATCGAGCTGGAAGAGGCTCTGAGCCATGCCGACTCCCGCAACAACCTGTCACTCAGGATCCGGCTTGATGAGAGTGCCGATGTCGATTCGCCCGGTGGGCTGTCCATTTCAGATGACTCATTTGGCTGATACCGCATTTCTTGCTGCATTATTGTAAAATAGCGCCCCTTTTTCCCTGAACCAACGAGCTGTGCTCATGCGCGACGACATCTCCTCCCCAAAAAACCAGGAATGCATATCAGCAGGCGAGAGCCAGCTTGCCCGGCTCTCACCGTTGGGCATGGACAGCGAAAGTCTGGCGCACGACTTTAACCGCTACTTCTACTACACCCTGGGGCGGGACAGGTATGACGGTGACATGGGGGCCACCTACAAGGCGCTGGCACTGACCCTGCGCGCCCGCCTGATGGAGCGCTGGAAAAATACGCGAGCGGCGTATGAGGCATCCGGCTGCAAGCGAACCTACTACCTCTCGCTGGAATTTCTGATGGGACGCGCATTGGGCAATACCATGCTCAGCCTGGATGTCACCGAGGCGACAAAAGAGGCGCTCTACGGTTTGGGCCTGGATCTGGAGGAGATTGCAGAGAGAGAGGCAGATGCCGGATTGGGCAATGGTGGCCTGGGGCGCCTGGCGGCCTGCTTTCTCGACAGCTGTGCCACCCTGCAACTGCCGGTAAAGGGCTATGGATTGCGTTATGAATACGGCATGTTTCGCCAGAAGATTGATGAGCATGGCCAGCATGAAGAGCCGGATCACTGGCTGCGCAGCGGCAACCCCTGGGAGATGGAGCGCCCGGAGTACACCCGTCAGGTACAGTTTGGTGGCCGTACTGAAACCTACACCGATGCCGAAGGGCGGGAGCGCGTACGCTGGGTCGATACCCATGATGTGCTGGCGATCCCCTATGATATCCCCATACCGGGCTACCGGAATGGCACGGTAAATACCCTGCGGCTGTGGAAGGCAACCGCTACGGATGTCTTCGATCTGGATGAGTTCAATGCCGGCAGCTACCCCGAATCGGTGGCGGCAAAGAATGAGGCAGAGCACATCACCATGGTGCTCTACCCCAATGACAGCAGCGAGAATGGCAAGATTCTGCGCCTGCGCCAGCAATATTTTCTGGCCTCTGCCAGCCTCAAGGATGCAATTGCCGAGTGGAAGCGGCTGAATGACAATGACCTGAGTGGTTTTGCGGACAAAAACTGTTTTCAGCTCAATGACACCCACCCCAGCTGCACCGTGCCCGAACTGATGCGGCTGCTGATGGACGAGGAGGGGATGAGTTGGGATCAGGCCTGGCAGATCACCAGCAAGACCATGGCCTACACCAACCACACCCTGTTGCCAGAGGCGCTGGAGAGGTGGCCGGTGCGCATGTATCGTGAACTGCTGCCACGGCTGCTGGAGATTATCTACGACATCAATGTACGTTTTCTGACCG
Organism: Gammaproteobacteria bacterium; assembly: GCA_015490795.1. Lineage (GTDB taxonomy): Bacteria > Pseudomonadota > Gammaproteobacteria > Chromatiales > Chromatiaceae > WFXD01. The sequence goes on along the minus strand of WFXD01000081.1, from coordinate 11,354 downwards.
ATGTCTCTACCCGCTGGCCGGCGGACATGGATCGACTACAGCGCATGTCGATCATTGAAGAGGGGCCAGACCCGCAGATCCGTATGGCCTATCTGGCGATAGTCGGCAGTTTTTCGGTCAATGGCGTGGCCGCGCTGCACTCCCACCTGTTGAAAGAGGGGCTGTTCAGGGATTTCTATGAATTCTGGCCGGAAAAGTTCAACAATAAAACCAATGGGGTCACGCAGCGTCGCTGGCTTGCCGCCTGCAATCCGGGGCTTCGCCAGCTGATTGATGAGACCATCCAAAACGGCTGGATTGCCGATCTGATGCACCTGCGAAAACTGATTCCGCATGCAGAAAACCCGGCATTCAGAGCGCGCTGGCATGCGGTAAAACAGGAGAACAAGGCGCGGCTGGCGGCGCTGGTTGAGCGCAAGACCGGGGTCATCTTTAGCACCGATGCGCTGTTTGATGTGCAGGTTAAACGTATCCACGAATATAAGCGCCAACTGCTCAATGTGCTGCACATCATCCACCTCTACAGCCGCATCAAGGCGGGGCAGACAACAGATTGGACCAACCGCTGTGTGCTGTTTGGCGGCAAGGCAGCGCCGGGTTATGCGCAGGCCAAACTGATCATCCGGCTGATCTGCAATGTGGCCAAGCGGATCAATGCGGACCCGGCAACCGAGGGGCTGCTCAGGGTTGCGTTCCTGCCCAACTACCGGGTTTCGGCGATGGAGGTGATCTGCCCCGGCACCGATCTCTCCGAGCAGATATCCACTGCGGGCAAAGAGGCATCCGGCACCGGCAACATGAAATTTATGATGAACGGGGCGTTGACCATCGGTACCCTGGATGGCGCCAATATCGAGATCCGTGAGGAGGTGGGTGATGACCATTTCTTCCTGTTCGGCCTCACAGAGGAGCAGGTGCATGCAGCGCGCGGCCATTACGACCCCAACCAGATCATAGCGCAGGATGAGAATTTTTCGCGGGTTATGCACCTGCTGGAGAGCGGTCACTTCAACCAGTTTGAGGCGGGGCTATTCAACCCCATTGTGCACTCTATTCGCAGCCCGCACGACCCCTGGATGGTGGCCGCCGATTTTGCCAGCTATATTGAGGCCCAGGATCGTGCGGCGGCATGCTATCAGGATCGGGATCGCTGGGTCAGAAGCAGCATCATGAATACCGCCAGCAGTGGCCGCTTCTCTACAGACCGCACCATTGGCGAATATAACAGCGAGATCTGGAAGATGGAGCCGGTTCCGGCCATGCCCTTGAAGAGCTCCTAGCTCCTAATGCCGGGGGTAATAATACCCCGGACGCGAAAAGTAGGGTTCCCAGTAGTAGGGGGGGTAGGGGCCATAAAAGGGATCATACCCATAAGGATAGGGATACCAGGGGTCGTTCCATAGCTCGCTGGTCGCTGGCTGCTTTGGCCAGAGATAGTGGGCCTGAATCTGCACCAGCGGAAAGCGATAGGGGTGTTTGCCGATGTAGCGCACAAGGGTGCTCTCCAACCGGCCACGCACCGTGATCTTCCGCTCCGGCGTGTAGATTTCCGGGTCAAGAAATTTGCTGATCCGCGCCAGAAAACGCCCATTGCTGTTGGCGTTTGAATCGGGTTCACCGGCACGGCCTAACGGGCGGGCCAGCACCTCGACCCAGGTCTCATTGGGTCTGTTTTCAATGGCAATGATGTCACCACCCCAGCGCACCTGGTTGTCGATATACCTTTCGGGCGAGTGCTGCACTGCGCTGATCGAGATCCCGCTGTTGGGGGCGGTGCGGATGGCCTCCGGCACATGGCTGGCGCAAGCTGTCAGCAGCATGGCAATCAGTGTCAGGGCGGGCAGGCGACAGCGCTGTTTTGAAGGAGTCATACTCTAGAGTGTAGAGCGACTCATCTCATGACGCTACCCTGGATTTCGCAACTTTATCGCCTGTTTCGGCTACAATACCCGCCCTTTAATCTGGATGCCGAATACGGTTATGAGCAAGCTCAACGATAATGTTATCCCCTGCTGGGTCTATCGAAGCAGCCGCAAGGATGCGATGTATCTCTACCTGGCGCAGGAGGATGATTTTGAAAATATCCCCAAGCCGCTGCTGGAACGATTTGGGCAGGCAACGCTGGTGATGAAGATTGAGCTGCATCCAGGGCGTACCCTGGCGCGGGAAGAGATTACAAAGGTGATGGCCAATCTGCGCAAGCAGGGGTTTCATCTACAGCTCCCCCCGGATATTCAACCGCACCTCTGCCAAGGTGAATAGCCACTGCTGTGGCGGTTCAGAATAACCCCTCATCCCACCTTCTGATAAACAGGTTCAATCTATATGCGTGAAATCATCCTGCTGAATGCTACGGGTCAAGACCACTCAGGTCTCACAGCGGCGCTAACCGATCTCATGGTGCTCCATGATGTCAACATACTGGATATTGGGCAGGCGGTGATTCATTCGCATGTCTCACTGGGGATGCTGCTGGAGATTCCGCCACAGACAAACGCCTTGACGGTGATGAAGGATCTGCTGTTTGAGGGGCACCGGCTTGGGCTGAATATCAACTTCACCCCCATCGAGGCGGCGGAGTATGAGCAGTGGGTGGAGCTACAGGGCAAACCCCGTTATATCGTTACGATGCTGGGCCGCAAATTGACTGCGGGCAATATCTCGCGGGTTGCGCGGGTTGTGGCGGATCACCAGCTCAATATTGACGGGATGACCCGACTCTCTGGCCGTTTTTCACTGCAGGATGAGCAGCCCCATCGCCGGGCCTGTGTTGAGTTCTCACTGCGGGGCGTGCCGGGCGACATCACACAGCTGAGGGAGGCCTTTCTGGAAATTACCTGCGACGAGGAGGTGGATATCGCATTTCAGGAAGATAACCTCTACCGCCGCAACCGCCGCCTGATTGTATTTGATATGGACTCGACATTGATTCAGGTAGAGGTGATTGATGAGCTGGCGCGTGCGGCCGGCATTGGTGAAAAGGTGTCGGCGATTACAGAGTCGGCAATGCGTGGAGAGATCGACTTTAAAGAGAGTTTTCATCGCCGGCTTGGGCTACTGAAGGGGCTGGATGAGTCGGTGCTGGAGGAAATTGCCGAGTCGCTGCCGATCACAGAGGGGGCGGATCGCCTTATCTCGAACCTGAAACGGCTGGGCTATCAGGTAGGCATCCTCTCGGGTGGTTTCACCTATTTTGCCAACCACCTGCAAAAGAAGCTGGGGATTGATTTTGTCGGGGCAAACAGACTGGATATTGTGGATGGGAAGCTGACGGGCATAGTCAAAGGCGACATCGTGGACGGCGCAAAGAAAGCTGAATTATTACAGGAGATGGCCGCTAAGATGGGTATAGGTCTGGAACAAACCATTGCAGTAGGCGATGGCGCCAATGATCTGCCCATGTTACGGCTGGCTGGACTAGGGGTTGCCTTCCATGCCAAACCTGTTGTGCGGAAGGGCGCGCAGCATGCGATTTCGACACTGGGGCTGGATGGTATCCTCTATCTGCTGGGTGTGCGTGACCGGGAGGTTATGTAGGTTTGTTAGCACTATTAGAAAGATAGCTCCACCTCATAAATACATGGAGGTCAAGGGATTTAAGAGCGCCATATTGTGATTAAAAAAATCTCCACCACAAACCTGCGGCTCAAGATGTATGTCTACGACCTCAATTGCGACTGGACGAATCACCCCTTTGCACTCAGAGAATTCCAGATTACCTCGCAAGAACAGATCGACGGGATTATCAAGGCAGGTATAGATGAGCTGTATATCGACACCGACAAGGGAGTTGATGTTGAGTCTGCCGATGAGGAGAAGGAGAGCCCCCAAAAAGCAGCGGGTGAAAAAGAGGGGATAACGAAATATATAACCAAGCCGCTGTTTGAAGAGCTGCCCAATGCCATCAATGTGCGCAATGAGGCGATCAAGGTGTTCAGCCGTGTAATGGATGAGGCTCGCCAGGGCCGTCCCCTCCCGATGAGTGATATAAATTACACAATGGAAAATATGGCGCATTCGCTTGTCAACAACCCGGATGCCAGCATTGGTTTGACGCGCATTAAAAGAGCAGAGCGCTATATCGTTGAACATGCCGTTAATGCCGCCATATTGATGATGGCCTTTGAAAAAAGCCTTGCTTATGATGTAAGTGGATTGATGCAGGTTGGTCTGGGCGGGTTCTTGATGGATATTGGCAAGGCAAAGCTGCCCCATTACATTATGGAAAAGTCAGGCAGATTGACAGAAAAAGAGCGTGAGATTGCCCGCCAGCATGTTCAGATAAGTTGCGAGATATTGTCCCATACCCCCGATATTCCAGATGTTGTCCTGCAGATAGCGGCAGAGCACCATGAGCGTATCGATGGCTCAGGCTATCCGGCTAAAAAGAGCGGGGGCGATATTACACTCTATGGACAGATGGCTGCGATAGTGGATGTTTATGACTCATTGACAGCGGATCGGATATACAAAAAAGGCGTCACGCCACATGCCGCACTGCGTCAGCTGGTATGCAGCCGCAAACCGTTTGATCAAGAGCTGGTGCAGCAGTTTATTCACTGTATAGGTGTATACCCGATAGGCTCACTGGTTGCGCTGTCAGATGGCCGTTTTGCAGTGGTTATCGAGTCAGACCTCAAGCGGCTTTTATCCCCGAAGATAAGGGTGATCTATGACTCGCTGAAGCGAAAGTATATTGATACGGAAGATATTGATATGGCTGCTCAAGAGGAATCAAATCAGGTTAAGATTGTGGACGCTGTAGATCCGCACAAGTGGAATATAAAACCAGAAAAGTTTTTAGATGGTGCCAACTATCCAATCTGAAGAGGGTTAATAGTGGGGTGGTGGAGCCTCTTCTGCTTCACTGGCAATATGGGATTGTGACAGCACATGAACCCGTTGTGTGATTTTTTTGAAGGCCTGTTGCAGTTCGCTGATCTCATTGGCTTGCCGTGCCACTGTGTGGTTTAACGCATCAATACTCTCCTCTTGAAAAGTAAGGCGTGCTTGCAGCTCTGTTAATTGATCATTCATAGCGGTTTTTTTTGCAGGCTGTTGTGCTTGTGCTGGTGGAACTTTTGCTGTCCAGGTGCAAGCTGGATTGTGCTACGTTGACTCAAATAGAGTCTAAAATCAAGACTCGATTACAACGCGAAATGGGCCTGATGCAGCCAGCAGGAGAGAGGGACATTTCCCAGGCTCAGGCCAATAGAGTGGCTACCTGCGATCTGGCATCCTTATCAAGGGATAGTGAATGGCCAGTGCGTAGATCAACAGGCCGGATGTATCTGCGACCCAGTCCAGCAGCGAGAATGAGCGGTATGGAATATGGTACTGGATGACCTCTATGAGCAGCCCGTAAAAAACGAGCGGAACCCATATCTTCCAGTCAAAACCTCTTTTCTGAAAAGAGAGGTCGGCCAGCAGGCTCAATACAAAAAAGGTGGCAAAGTGCGCAAACTTGTCATTTACACCCGTTGCCGCAGGATGCGTTAATTCAGCCGTGGTGGCATAGGTTGTTACCACCAGTGCCAGAAGCAGCAGCAGACGGCATGCAATAGTGCCTGATCGAGTCAGGGTTATCACCGGCATGCCAGCAAGTCAGCGCTGCTCGCGGGCAATGGCTCGATAGCCGATGTCTGTCCGGTAGAAGAGACCCTTCCATTGGATCTGCGCCGCCACTGCATAGGCGTTTTTCTGGGCCTCGGCTACGGTCTCGCCCAGGGCTGTGGCGCAGAGCACACGGCCACCGTTGGTGACAATTGCGCCCTCTTTCTCAGCTGTGCCGGCATGGAAAACCTTACTCTCTTCCGAGTCACTCTCCGGCAGGCCGCTGATGATCTCCCCCTTGGCATAGCTTGCCGGGTATCCACCGGCAGCCAGTACGACCCCCAGGGCAGGGCGGCTGTCCCATTCGGCGCTGCACTCATCCAGCCTGCCATCCAGTGCGGCGTTGCAGAGTTCGACCAGATCTGAGCGCATGCGCAGCATAATGGGTTGGGTTTCGGGGTCACCAAAGCGGCAGTTGTATTCCAACACCCTGGGGACGCCATTTTTGTCGATCATCACACCCGCGTAGAGAAAGCCGGTGTAGGGGTGCCCCTCGGCTGCCATCCCTTCAACGGTGGGGCGGATCACCTGATCCATAATGCGCTCGTGCATCCCGGGCGTGACCACCGGGGCGGGCGAGTAGGCCCCCATGCCACCGGTGTTGGGGCCTTTGTCGCCATTGTCACGCGCCTTGTGATCCTGGGAGGTGGCCATGGGCAGGATGTTTTTGCCATCCACCATCACGATGAAGCTGGCCTCTTCACCCTGCAGAAACTCTTCGATCACCACCCGGTGTCCCGCCTCGCCAAAGCGGTTGCCGGAGAGCATATCTTTGACCGTCTCTCTGGCGGTGGCCATATCCTCGGTGATGATGACCCCTTTGCCAGCGGCCAGACCATCGGCCTTGATGACGATGGGCATGCCGACCTGCTCCAGATAGGCCAGTGCGGGTTCGATCTCTGTAAAGTTGCCGTAGGCGGCAGTGGGGATATGGTGACGCGCCAGAAAATCCTTGGTGAAGGCCTTGGAGCCTTCCAGCTGAGCTGCGCCCTGGGTGGGGCCAAAGCAGCGCAGACCGGCAGCAGAGAAGCGATCGACCACACCGGCCACCAGTGGGGCTTCGGGGCCGACAATGGTCAGGTCGATGCCCTTTTCTTGCGCAAAGGCCAATAGCCCATCGATATCCTCTGCGCCAATGGCGATATTTTCCAGCCTGGGTTCCAGCGCGGTACCCGCATTGCCAGGGGCCACGAAGAGCTTCTCGACCAGGGGAGATTGCGCCGCCTTCCAGGCCAGTGCATGTTCGCGTCCGCCGCCGCCGATGATCAGGATATTCATGAATGGATTCTCGCTTTTAAATTTGAAACACCCCATCAGCGATGGGAGATAATGCCTCGTTCACTGGCCTCGAAGAAGCGGATGATATGCTGCACCTCCTGCGTTGGCGCATCGGCCTTCAGCCGGGCCAGCGCCTCCGCAGGCTTCAGGCCGGATTTGAAGATTGTTTTGTAGGCCTGTTTGATCGCCTTGCGCTGCTGCGGGGTGAAGCCGTTACGCCGCAGCCCGACGGTATTGAGGCCGACGATCTCTGTCCGGTGCCCATCGGCCACCACATAGGGCGGCACATCCTGCGGCACGCCAGAGACACCAGCCACCATGGCATAGGCGCCAATGCGGCAGAACTGATGGGTGGCGGTCTGGCCGGAGAGAAAGATATGGTGCTCCAGCTCGACATGGCCGGCCAGCATGGCGGTGTTGGCGAAGATGTTGTGGTCGCCCACGATGCAGTCATGCCCTACATGGGCATAGGCCATCAGATAGTTGTGGCTGCCGATGAGGGTGCCGTGATCGGTTTTGATGCCCCGGCTGATATTGACCCCCTCCTTGAAATGGTTGTGGTCACCGATGGTGAGCGGCTTGCTCTTTTCCGGGGTGTAGCTTAGATCCTGTGGCTCGCTACCGAGGGTTGCGCCGTGGCAGGCGCGGTTGTGGCGGCCCATGCGAGTGGCGCAGTAGATGCGCACATGGCTCTCAATGATGCACCCTTCGCCGATGACGGCCCCCGATTCGATGATAGAGAAGGGGCCAACGGTGACCGATGGGTGCAGCTGGGCGCCCTCTTCAATGATTGCGGTTGGGTGTATATTCATAGGTGAAAAATTTCAGGTTGCAAGGGCGCCATGATGCCCTTGCAGCCTGTGATGCATGGCGGATCAGTGACGGAAGTGGCGCATGCCGGTGAAGAGCATGGCGATGTCGTGCTCATCCGCAGCGGCAATCACCTCCTCATCCCGCATGGAGCCGCCGGGCTGGATGACGGCTGCGATACCGGCTGCGGCTGCATTGTCCAGCCCATCCCGGAAGGGGAAGAAGGCATCGGACGCCATCACGGAACCTGGAACCTCCAGACCGGCATGCTCGGCCTTGATGCCAGCGATGCGGGCGCTGTTGATGCGGCTCATCTGACCGGCGCCGACGCCGATGGTCATGCCGTTCCTGCCGTAGACAATGGCGTTGGATTTGACATATTTGGCCACGCGCCAGGTGAACAGCAGATCGACCATCTCCTGCTCGGTGGGGGCGCGCCGGGTGACCACCTTGAGTTCGCTGTGCAGCGCCAGGTCGGCATCCTGCACCAGCAGCCCGCCATTGACCCGCTTGTAGTCCAGCCTTGCCCCCTGCTCCGGCCACTCGCCGCAGGCCAGCAGACGTACATTCTTTTTGGCGCTGACCACCTCAGCGGCCGCAGCAGAGATACCGGGGGCGATGATCACCTCGACAAACTGGCGCTCAACAATGGCCTTGGCGGTCTCGCCATCCAGTTCGCGGTTGAAGGCGATGATGCCGCCGAAGGCCGATTCCGGGTCGGTACTGTAGGCGCGCTCATAGGCCTCCAGCAGGTTGTCGCCCAGCGCCACACCGCAGGGGTTGGCATGTTTGACGATGACGCAGGCGGGGCCTTCATCGAACTGTTTGACGCACTCCAGTGCCGCATCGGTATCAGCGATGTTGTTGTAGGATAGCGCTTTGCCCTGTAACTGCCTGGCGGTGGCGATGCCCGCCTCGGTCACATTGTGCTCAATAAAGAAGGCGGCCTTCTGATGCGGGTTCTCGCCATAGCGCATGGTCTGAACCTGCTGGAGCTGCAGGCTCAGGGTGCGTGGAAAATCGGCCACTTCGCCACTGGTGCGCGTCCCCAGGTAGTTGGCGATGGCGCCGTCGTAGCGGGCGGTGTGTTCAAAGGCCTTTACCGCCAGATCAAAGCGGGTGGCATCACTGACAGCACCACTGTTGGCGGCCATCTCTTCCAGAATGCGATGGTAGTCGGCGGCATCTGTCACCACGGTGACTGCGGCATGGTTCTTGGCTGCGGCGCGCAGCATGGTGGGGCCGCCGATGTCGATATTCTCGATAGCGGTCGGCAGGTCGCACTCCGGGTTGGCGACGGTGGCCTCAAAGGGGTAGAGATTGACCACGATCATGTCGATGGGCGGGATGCCGTGCTCGGCCATCACCGCCTCATCGGTGCCGCGGCGGCCCAGGATTCCGCCATGCACCTTGGGGTGCAGGGTCTTCACCCGGCCATCCATCATCTCGGGGAATCCGGTGTAGTCGCCCACCTCGATGACCGGGATGCCGCTCTGCGCGAGCAGTCTGGCGGTGCCGCCGGTGGAGAGGATCTCAACATCCTGTTGATGCAGGCTGCGGGCAAAATCTACGATGCCGCTCTTGTCGGATACACTGATAAGTGCGCGGGTGATGGTGGTCATGGGTGGTCTCGTTGGTAGATAAAGAAGCGGTTATTGGTCCAGTTCGTACAGCGCCAGTTTTTTTCGCAATGTGCTGCGGCTGATCCCCAGGATCTCTGCGGCGCGGGTCTGGTTGCCACCGGCGTAATCCATAACCGTCTCCAGCAGGGGTGGCTCCACCTCGGAGAGCACCATCTGATAGAGTCCGCTGGCGCTATAGCCGTTCAGATGCTGGAAGTAGTTCTTCATGGTGGCGCGAACCTGATCATGCAGCGGCTCAACCGTGGTGGTGTTCTGCACAGGCTTGGTTGTGATGTGCTCGGCCTGCGATGTGGTCGGATTCATGCTGCAAGTCCCCCCTTTTCACCCTGTTGGGCAAAAAAATCCCTGACGAAAGTAAGTTGTTGCTCGGTGGTTGTGCTGCTGTTGATCTCTTTTCTGAAGGCGGCGCTGCCGGGCAGCGTTTTGCTGTACCAGGCGATATGTTTGCGGGCGATGCGAACCCCCTGGTGGTGGCCGTAGAAACTGTAGATTTGCTCCAGGTGCTCTTGCAGGATGGCGTGGATCTGATGCGGTGAGAGCGGCTCCAGCTTCTCTCCGGTCTCCAGATAGTGTGCAACCTCTTTGAAGATCCAGGGGCGCCCCTGGGCAGCGCGGCCGATCATCAGCCCATCGACCCGGGTCTGCTCCAGCACCTCTTTTGCCCGCTCGGGTGTACGGATGTCACCATTGGCGATTACCGGGATGCGGATCTCCTGCTTGATCTGGCTGACGGTGTCGAACTCGGCTTCACCGGAGAAGCCGCAGGCGCGGGTGCGGCCATGTACGGTCAGTGCCTGAACACCAGCCTGCTCGGCGATCCGGGCGATGGCGACGCCGTTTCGGTGTTCAGAGTCCCAGCCGGTGCGGATCTTCAGCGTGACGGGGGCATCGACTGCCTGAACCACTGACTCCAGGATCTGCCGCACCAAAGGTTCATCCCTGAGCAGGGCGGAACCGGCATTGACCCGGCAGACCTTCCTGGCCGGGCAGCCCATGTTGATGTCGATGATCTGGGCGCCGTGCTCTACATGGATGCGTGCGGCGGCGGCCATCTTTTTTGGGTCGGACCCCATGATCTGTACAGAGAGAGGCGCAGGCTCGCCCTCCAGCATCAGGCGCCGCAGGGTTTTTGGGTTGCCGCAGAGCGTGGAGTCTGATGAGACCATCTCGGATACCGCCATGCCTGCGCCAAGGGATCGGCAGAGGCGACGAAACGGCAGGTCGGTAATACCAGCCATGGGTGCAACGATGAGGTTATTCTCTAACTGGTAAGGACCAATGTGCATACAGGATCTTGGTTTTGTTATTTGTCGGAGAACGGCAAAAAGGGGGATACATATTACGCCTAAAAAGCAGAGAGGCAAAGTGCTTGTGATGGCTCTTTGTGGTGTTGCTAAGTTATTGAAAATTAAGGTGATGAGCGGGTTGTGTAAAGCGCAATTCCATGCAAATCAAATGCTTATGCGTGGCGGGTAAAGTGCCGGTTTGTTCACGGATCAGAAAAAATTAAATTCAAATCCGGTGACATTGGTGCCGGGATCCTCAATCTCTATTCTGATCTGCCGGGGTATACCGGGGGGCATCAGCCGGTTGGCTGCTGTGGCAGGGTCAAGATACTCAGCCGGTGAGAAGCTGCGGCGGGCAATCAGCGCCCCGTCAGTGGCTGAGAGGCTCAGCTCCAGTATGGGGTATGGCTGGCTGAAAGGGGCCTGGTTTTTGATGGTCAGCTCCACCAACAGGGCATTGCGTCTCTCCGGGTGGGAGGTGATCTGCCGCTGGGTGATCCTGATGAGGGCGGGATCACGCAGCTCCGGCACCTGGCATTGTGCGTAGTGGCACAGCTTTTCCAGCAGCATGCGCCCTTCGGGGTATTTGATGACCTCTTCGCGCTCAAACCATGCCAGTTGCAGCGCTGCCGCTGCCAGCAGCGCGGTGCAGGCCAGCAGCCAGAAGAGGGTGACAAAAAAGCCTTTTCTCTTTTTGGGTGGGGCCAGCAGCTCGTCAATAGAG
>WFXD01000080.1 GCA_015490795.1 Gammaproteobacteria bacterium | reverse complement strand
GTGCCAGGGTGCCCTGGGCGGCGTAACCGACGAAGATCACGCTGGAGTCATCACGCCACAGATTGTGCTTGAGGTGGTGCCGCACCCGCCCCCCGGTACACATGCCCGAGCCGGCCATGATCACCGCCCCGCCCCGGATGTTGTTCAGCGTGATCTTCGTCGGTTATGCCGCCCAGGGCACGCTGGCACGGCACATTGTGGATGGTGCCAGCGTGGTACGCATCTATCGTGAAGAGATCCAGGTGCGGGCAAAAATTTATACCATCGGTGGTTTTTCTGCCCATGCGGATCAGGCGCAGTTGCTGGCCTGGCACAAGAAAACGGGCAATCCGAAACATACCTTCCTGGTTCACGGTGACGAGAAGGCGATGAAACATTTTGCCGGCCTGCTGGAAAACACCCAGGTCGCAATGCCGGTTAACGGAGCGCATTTTGAGCTTTGACAAGAGCACATGACATACCCGCGTTCATCAACTAAAACGCGCTGACTGCAACTTAGGTTACTGAAGCCTGCAACGGCTTGCTCTATGGTGTCTGCGGTTTCATAAATATTGAGGATGACGCAATGGGTATCGCACACAAAAAGATTGAGCAGGTTACAGAACTGACGCGTCGTTTGAGTAAAGAGTATCCCATGGAAACCCGTGCGTTTCTCGGGTTTTTGCAAAAGGCCGAGCAAGGCAAGGCGCTGGATCTGCGCGTCAAGGAGCTGGTTAATGTCGGCCTGGCCGTCGCGGCGCAATGTGAGTGGTGCATCGCCCTCCATGTTGAGCAGGCAGTCAAGGCGGGAGCCACTCGCGATGAAGTGGTCGAGGCCGGCTTCATGGCGGTTGTAATGCATGGCGGGCCTGCATACACATACATGGTATTGCTGATGGAGGCGCTGGATGAGTTTTGTCAGGCCCCTGAAGAGTGACCGGTTGAGACGGTGAATATTTATCGCTCTTACTCCTCGTTGCCCCCTGTTGTACTGACCATGCTGCTCGCCAATGCCGGGGTGTTCCTGCTGGAATTTTCGAGTGCCGATCGGCTGATTGATTCGTTTGCGCTTTGTACTGTTGCTTTACTGGCGTCGTCATTCGCCGGGATTTCGTTGAAGTTGTCGTCTGACAGATAGCTTGGAAAAAACCGTTTGGCGAAGTGAAGAGTGAGGAGGTGTATGCAGATGGAGTCGGATTTATTAAAAAAGATGCTGCGCGACATGTTGCTGGCGCGTGCCTTTGAGGAGCGGGCGGCGCAGGCGTATGCGCAGGGCGATATTGCCGGTTTTCTGCATCTCTATCCCGGTGAAGAGGCCGTGGGCGTTGGCGTGCTGCACGCGGCGGAACCGGCGGATTATGTCGTCTCCACCTATCGCGAACATGTTCATGCGCTGGTGCGGGGCGTACCGGCCAGCACGGTGATGGCGGAGCTGTTCGGTCGCAAAACGGGTTGCAGCGGCGGTATGGGCGGTTCCATGCATCTGTTTGATCGTGAGCGCCGTTTTATGGGGGGCTACGCCATTGTGGGTGAGACCTTTCCGGTGGCCACCGGCATCGGCTATGCCATCGCTATGCGTGAACTGCCCGAGGCGGTGATCTGTTTTTTTGGTGACGGCGCGGTGAATCAGGGTACTTTTCACGAAAGCCTCAACATGGCCGCGTTGTGGAAACTGCCGGTGTTGTTCGTCTGTGAGAACAACCATTATCAGATCGGCACCGAAATTCACCGTCACTCGGCAGTGGCCGAGGTCTATAAACGCGCCTGCGGCTATCGCATTCCGGCGCGCCGGGTGGATGGCATGGATGTGCTGACCGTGCATCAGGCGGCGCAGGAGGCGCTGGCGCAGATTCGCGCCGGCAACGGGCCGCAGTTTATCGAGTGTGAGACCTACCGTTTTCGTGGCCACTCCATGGCCGATCCCGGCAGCTACCGCCCCAGGGTGGAGTTGCAGGCCTTCGAGAAAAATGAAGACCCGGTGAAGATCGCCATTGCCGAGACCGCGGCGGCTTACCCCTCGGCGGAGCAGATCGCCGCCGTGGGCAGAGACAATATCGCCAGCCTGGCAGGCAGTCTGCACCGCGGTGGGCACATCTCCACCGCGCATCTTGACGCCATGCAGGCGGAGGTGGCAGCGCAGGTGGAGGAGGCTGTGCGCTTTGCCGCAGCCAGCCCCGAACCCACGCTGGAGGATGCCCAGGCGGCGCTGGATTGCAATCGACAGGGGGAGGTGCTGGTCTGATGGCTGAAGCTATTTTCTACTGGCAGGCACTTAACCGTGCCCTGGATACCCGCATGGCGGCGGATGAGTCTATCGTTGTGCTGGGTGAGGATGTGGGGCTTTATGGTGGCAGCTACCGGGTCACCGAAGGACTTTATGCCAAGTATGGCGAGTGGCGCGTGCGCGATACTCCCATCTCCGAGGGCAGCTTCACGGGGCTTGGTGTGGGTGCGGCGATGGTGGGTTTACGGCCGGTGGTGGAGATTATGACCATCAACTTCGCGCTGCTCGCTCTGGATGCCATCATCAACATGGCGGCCAAGATCCCTTTTATGTCCGGCGGCCAGTTTCCCATGCCACTGGTGGTGCGCATGCCCGGTGGCGTCGCCAAACAGCTGGCGGCGCAACATTCACAACGGCTGGAACAGACGCTGATGAACGTGCCCGGCCTGCGCATTGCTGTGCCGGCCACGCCGCAGGATGCCTACTGGCAGCTGTGTCAGGCGATCAGCAGCGATGAGCCCATCGTGTTGCTGGAGCATGAGCTGCTCTACTTCAGCAAGGGTGAGTTGGACGAGTCACGTCCGCCACCGCCGATGCATCGTGCGGAGCTCTGCCGGCCGGGCCGCAACCTGACCATCGTCACCTATTCCCGTATGCGTGATCTGGCCCTGAAAGCGGCAATGCAACTTGCTGAGACGGGTATCGAGGCGGAGGTGATCGATCTGCGCAGCCTGCGCCCCATCGACTGGGACTGCTGCGTGGCGTCACTGGAAAAGACGCACCGCCTGTTGATTGTGGAGGAGGATTCCGGCTTCGCCGGGGCCGGGGCCGAGATTTCGGCGGGGTTGACGGAGCGCTGTTTTGCGATCCTGGACGCGCCGCCCCGGCGTGTGGCCGCCGAAGAGCTGCCTATTGCCTATAACGCGGCGCTGGAGGCGGCCAGCATTCCCCAGGTGGCGGATGTCGTCCGTGCCAGCCAGCAACTGTGTCGTTCCTAAGGAGTTATTGTCATGCGTGAACCTGTTTTGATGCCGACACTCTCTGACACCATGGAGACGGGACATCTGGTTGAGTGGTTGAAGCAACCGGGTGATGCGGTGAAGAGGGGTGACGCCATCGCCGAGGTGGAGACGGACAAGGCGATGATGGAGGTGGAAGCGTTCCATGACGGTTATCTGCAAGGCCCCTTGGCGGCGGCAGATACAGATATTGCCGTGGGTACGGTGATTGGTTACATCGGCGATAGCGTCAGTGCAGAGACAAGCCCGCCAAAACCGGCGACGCACAGTGCGGATCGCACCCCCGCCGCCAGGGGCGTAAAAACAGAAATAAAACCATCGCCAACGGTGGCTGAGCCATCGGCCACAGCTTCGATTCCAGACCCCGTTTCGGCCCCAGCATCAGCACCGGTTCCAGCCAGACTCGTGGGAAGTGAAGGGGGAGCCGGCAAGCGCGTTGCTGCTTCGCCTTATGCCCGCGGGCTGGCGCAGGAGCTGGGCATTGATCTGTCACGCTTAAGTGCCGGGCCGGACGGCAGCATCCATGCCAGTCAGGTAGTGGCTGCCGCCGTCGGCCGCGCTGTGCCGAATCTCCATGACGGGCCGGGCTATGAGCTTCACCCCCTCAGCCCGATGCAGCGGGCCATCGCCAACAACATGACGGCGGCTGCGGCGGTGCCCACTTTTCGTGTCAGCGCCCGGCTCTCTCTTGCGCCGCTGATTGCCCTGGCAGATGAAGAGGGGTACTCACTCACCCTGCTGTTGGCGCGTGCCTGTGCGATGGCGGTGGAGGCGCATCCGCGTTTTAACGCGGTGTATACCCCTCAGGGACTGGCGCAGCGGCAGCAGGTGGATGTCGGAATTGCTGTGGATGTGCCCAAGGGCCTGGTGACGCCCGTGTTGCGCGATGTGGCCGGCCGCCCGATTGAGGAGCTGGCCAGGCGCTGGAGCGCCTTAAAGCGCAGGGCGCTGGGCAAACAACGCAGCCAGCACCTGTTGCCGGAAGAGTATCGCGGTGCGACGTTTTATCTGTCGAACCTCGGCATGTTCGGCACCGTCTCCCGTTTTGATGCGGTCGTTCCCCAGGGGGCAGCAGCGATTCTGGCGGTTGCAGCCATACAGGAGGGGTTGGCTGAGCTGACGCTCAGTTGCGATCATCGCGTGGTTTATGGTGCCGACGCCGCACGATTTTTTGAAACGCTGGCGCTGCTGCTGGGTGATCCGAAGCAGCCGGTGCTGACCTCAAACCATCCTTCGCCGTGAAGGCTGTGCCATGAATGCCAGTCACTCACAGAATACGGGCAGAAAACAACTATAAGGTGGTGTGACTCTTTTCGGAACAGGGGCATTTTTCGAAAAGGGGATGATGGGTTGTTTCTTGAGGGCATCTGTATCAATTCCGGTTGTTGCGGATTGGGAGCCTGGGATAAACGTGCAACGATATCCCGGAGCACGCTGGCCGATGCCAGCGAACAACAAGACTGGCGGATCTACGCTGACTTCGCCCAGTCACTGATCAGGATTGCACGACCTCTCTATGCAGACGAAGATCTTGGGCTCGATCTCGACAACACCATTTACGCGCTCGACGCATCGACCATCGATCTGTGTCACTCTGTTTTTCCCTAGGAGGCTGTCCGAGAACTCGGCTTTTTACGAAATGCAATTTCTAACTCATTGATTCGTAAGGAGTTAATTATTGACAAATTGCATATTCACCTATTCTCGGACAGCCTCCTAGACATCATGTATTGACCTGCCCAACCTCAAAGACGCGGATGACACTATGGGTAATCAGTTGAATTTGCTTGATAATTTAACCGGGCTGTAGTGATATTATTTTACTGTGGCGGGCTGGAAATGGCTCCATAGGCTTCACACAAATCTACAAAGAACCAACTTACATCAAGACAGATTACATAGGCACCAAATTCAGCAAAGCATGCACCTGATACCAATTCGACATAACCCACACCGATCATTGTTAATTCCATTATTATTACCTTTATCTTAAAGTTACGAGCAAAAACACAGTCATTGAAAGACCAGTAAGCGCGCAACATCAACAACAAATCCAATAATTTGGCCAGCCGGCCCTTTCTAATCCAAAATCTCTGCATAATGAAAGGCGTGGGAATAAATACTCCATTCTTTGGTATAATCCAAATCTTGCCGTACTGATCTGTGCAAAACACACTATATTTTATATGTCTCTTGACAAGACCGCCCCAGGTTAATGAAACACAATCTCTTTCGCCCCATATTAATTACCTATCTGGTCATTGTCGGTATTACTGCTCATTTTGCAGCGCTTACCATCGTTCTGCTTGCTCCAGAAAAAACGCACGCCATCATCACGAAAACTATTGATTATCTTAAACACCGGCTTGCCATAGTCTCCCCCCCCGCAACAGTAAACCCTGAAACGTATAGCAATCTCCTGCCACCTTATAGGCCTGGCCCAAAAGGAGAAGCACCAGCAAATACAATTCTGGTTAATGGCAGACCTTTCCACTCTCTAAAAAAAGTTGCGGCAGCACTAAAAGATGGGGACGAAATACGTATAGGCCCTGGCATATATCATGAAGCAATGATCCTAAGGGCTGACAATATAACAATGATTGGAGAAGGCCCTGTTATATTTGAAAATGCCACTGCCCAAGGAAAAGCAGCACTGGTTATTCAAGGTGACTGGACACGCATATACAATATTGAATGCCGCCACATTAAAGTCCGTGACAAAAACGGCGCCTGCATACGCCTTGAAGGGAAAAACCTGCTGCTGGATAACGTCTACTTTCATGATAGCGAACAAGGGATGTTAACGGGTGGTACGCCCGGTCTTGTCACCATCCGTAACAGTCGATTCGAAAACCTTGGAGCCAATTCCGGCCAAGCACATGGAATCTATATTGGTGGAGGCGAATTAGTTATCCAAAACAGCCTCTTTATACGCGCAAGAAACGAAGGCCATGAAATCAAATCACGGGCAAAAAAAACCTATATCTCTAAATCTGTCATCGCCTCACTTGATGCACAGGATAGCCGCTTGTTAGACATACCTAACGGAGGTGACTTAACCATTATTGATTCCGTTTTGGCTCAAGGCCCATACTCGGTAAATCGAGATGTTATTGGATATGGGCTTGAAGGCATAAAACACACTTCTAATACTGTAATCTTGCAAGATAATATAATCCTGCTGGAAAGGCATGCAGGCAATACATTAGTTCATCATAAAGAAGGGGTAGTCACCCCCAATATACGCAACAACATCATTGTTTCTCAAAAACCTTCTTCAATAGATAAATGGAATAGCGTTTTTAATAGCAGAGAAGCCGCAGGGATGCCTCCGTTTCCTTTCCTGCCGAAACTTAAATAGCAATTGCCGTATCTCCACCGCACATCATGGATAGAAAGGATATATAGAATTTAGAGGTTTAAAATAATGACTGAGTTGATCCATCAGCTAATAGAACAACAAGCCCATTGTTCACCAGATTCCAGCGCGCTACTCTACAAAAAGCAGGCTTTTACCTATTCTGAACTCGCCTCACATATCAGCAAAACGGCCTCTGGATTTATATCACTGGGGTTAAAGCCATCTGAACGAATAGCCACTTACCTCCCTAAGCTGCCCGAGACTGTATTCAGCATTTTTGGAGCTGCCAAAGCAGGCGGGGTATTTGTTCCAGTCAACCCACTACTAAAACCAAACCAAGTGAGTTACATTCTGAAAGACTGTAACGTCCGCATCCTGATCACCTCATCAGACCGACTCGGACTATTGAGCGATGCACTTGCCGACTGCCATGACCTCAGAGCAATCATTCTGGTTGATAACAAAAAAGCATCCATACAAGAACTGCATGCCACAGAGATCCTCGACTGTGGTCAACTGATCGGCAACTCGGCTAAGCACAAACCTCATCGCCGCATCGACAGTGATATGACAGCAATCCTGTATACTTCAGGCAGCACAGGAAGCCCCAAAGGGGTTGTACTCTCACACAAAAACATGGTCGCTGGCGCCAACAGTGTCGCTCAATATCTCAAAAACAGACCGGAAGATAAATTGCTGGCCGTTCTTCCATTCAGTTTTGATTATGGCCTGAGTCAGCTTACAACGGCCTTCTCGGTAGGTGCTTCCGTTGTATTAATGGACTACCTCCTGCCGCAAGATGTTGTTCGCGCCGTCGCCCGCCACCAGATCACTGGCCTGGCTGCTGTCCCCCCGCTCTGGAATCAGCTGACTCAATTTGAATGGCCAGCAGAAGCGGTGGAATCACTCCGATATATGACAAACTCCGGTGGCGCCATGCCAAAGGCGACCCTCAACAGTCTGCGCACAACATTGCCCAACAGCCAGTTTTATCTCATGTATGGCCTCACCGAAGCATTCCGCTCAACCTACCTGCCACCGGAAGAGATCGACAACCGCCCAGACTCCATAGGCAAAGCCATCCCCAATGCCGAGGTGATGGTCGTCCGCGAAGATGGCAGCCGCTGCTCACCCGGAGAACCTGGCGAACTGGTGCATCGCGGCTCACTGGTCACTTTAGGCTACTGGAATGACCCGGAAAAAACCGCCACAATATTCAAACCAACTCCAGGCCAGGACAAAGCACTCACAATGCCAGAGATCGCCGTTTGGTCAGGTGATCAAGTCAAAATGGATGAAGATGGTTTTCTCTATTTTGTCGGGCGCAAAGATGACATGATCAAAACCTCCGGCTATCGGGTCAGCCCCACCGAAGTTGAAGAGGCGATCTACTCCAGCAAACTGGTCAGTGAAGCCGTAGCGCTCGGCCTTCCCCACCCTACCCTGGGTCAAGGCATCTTGGTTATTGCCACATCAGAGAGCGCTCTGGATAACGATGCCATTATCAGCCACTGCAAAAAAGAGCTGCCTAACTTCATGGTGCCGCACGCCATTGAAAAAGCCGACAGCCTGCCAAGAAACCCGAACGGTAAAATTGATCGCAAGCAATTAAGTTCCAAATACCAAGACATCTTCAGTTAATTCATGGAATCAACAGTGAAAAAAAGACCGATACATGCACCCATGGATCAATTCCCCGTCATTAACGGTGAACTGCAAATAAGCGGAATTCCCATAACACAGTTGGCAGAACGGGCAGGCCAAACCCCTTTTTATGCCTACGACAGACAACTGATTACCGAACGTGTACAGCATCTTAGGAACGCACTACCAGAAGAGATTCATATTCACTACGCCATCAAGGCCAACCCAATGCCTGCCGTTGTACAACACCTGGCCGGACTGGTCGATGGTTTTGACCTGGCCTCAGCGGGCGAGATGAAAACAGCATTGGATACCACCATGCCGGCAGAAAAAATCAGCATGGCAGGCCCTGGGAAAACGGACAAGGAATTACGACAAGCCATCGCCGCTGGTATCACCATCAACCTTGAATCCGAAGGCGAAATGCGGCACGCCGCCCAAACAGGTGAAAAGCTAGGCATTACCCCTCGCGTAGCCGTACGGGTAAACCCTGACTATGACCTTAAATCTTCCGGCATGAAGATGGGGGGCGGCCCCAAACAGTTTGGAGTCGACGCCGAGCGCATACCTACAATGCTCAAAGAACTGAGCACACTGGGACTGAAGTTTATTGGTTTTCATATCTTCTGGGGCTCACAAAACCTCAACCCTGAGGCCATCATGGAGGCTCATGAAAAGACCTTTGATCTGGCAATCCGACTAAGTGAACATGCCCCAAGCGCCATTCAGTCACTGAACATCGGCGGTGGCCTAGGTATTCCCTACTTCCCCGGTGAAAAACGGCTTGATCTCACCCCCATTGGCGAGAACCTGGCACGCCTATTACCATCACTTCAAACCCAACTGCCAAAGGCTGAAATCATTACTGAACTAGGCCGCTACCTTGTGGGCGAAGCCGGAATTTATGTATGTAAAATAATTGACATTAAAGAGTCTCGCGGAGAGAAGTTTCTGATCACAAACGGCGGACTCCACCACCACCTGGCTGCATCAGGCAATTTTGGGCAAGTGATACGTAAAAACTACCCCGTCGCAATTGCCAATAAAATGGATTCAGAGATATTAGGAACTACAAACATTGTCGGTCCACTTTGTACACCGTTGGATCTATTGGCAAACAAGATGGAGCTGCCTCATGCTGAAACTGGAGACTTGGTGGCCATCTACCAATCAGGAGCCTACGGCTATACAGCCAGCCCGGAGAGGTTCCTTAGCCAGCCAATGGCCTGCGAAATATTGGTTTAGCCTGTCTAAAGTGAAAACGACCACACTTGCTTTCTGAATTCCCACTTGCTGGCAACAACATCCAGACCAACCCAAAAACCAACCACTTTACAAGCACCATATCCGAGCACCAACACCTGATGCAACAAGATAACGAACAAACCATCACACAGCTTCCACCCTTAAGCAAAATCAACATGGCATTCACCGGATAAATCCTAGCGTTAACTGCTCCACCTCTTCACGCCACTCACGCCGGGAAAAGGTATGATTTGCACCTGCTACCTCATAAATTACAACTCTACCCTCGCTTAACAGATCAGCCCGACATGGCGATAAATTGAAAAAATCACGAAACTCATTTGCAGCAAGATCATTTGTGCTCAGTATCAAACAAATTCTCCCCTTGTATGCCCGCAAGCCAGCAAGGAAACGCCCAGGGAGACTGGCAGGTAAATCCTCCCGCATTGCCTGCCCCATGTTTCGAGACTTGGCAATCATGCCTGCAAAAGAAGCCAATGATGCCTTCGCATTCAACTTGCCACTCATCATTTTCTTCCAGAACTCTTTTTCAAACAGGCGCCCTAGATAGTAATGCTTCAAATACACCTTGGCCTCACCCGACTCAGTCCGAACCCAAGGATTAAGCAAAACCAGTCCCGCAACACGGGAGTCATCGACAGCATATAACAGGGCAGCTGTAGCTGCATCACACAGACCCCAGAGATATATCTTATCCAAACCTGGCACTTGTTGCATAAATGTATCAATGGCAAGCCTAATATCGGAGCCAATATCCTCAAACGTACATGCCTCACCAGAACTATCACCCATGCCACGGTAATCAAAACGCATGACGGGAATACCACTCTCGGCAAGCCTGCGGGCAAGCAATACAAATTGCCGATGGCTCCCCACACGATACTGAGGCCCACCAACAATCACCAGCACACCACTCCATTTATGCGCATCGGGTTTATGAATTATCCCGATCAACTGCTCTCGTTCGCAGAAAAAACATACAGGGTACTCTCTGGCATTATTCATCATCGGTTCCAAACAGTGCTGTTGTCCGCTGCACAAGCTCTGGAGCTTCGCTAATTTCCAATGTTTGCCAGAAAGGCGGGGCAACAACGCTCCCCAGCTGAACATCAACCCCATGCGTAGAGAGCCTGGAAACAAGCCGTTCTGTTTTCAGGCTCAATGGTTTGCTTTCAGATGCCACCACTTCAAACCAGAAAACCTTGGGGAAATTATTTGAATGAATATGTTCAAGACTTGCATGCTCAAAAGCATAAGCCAGTTCTGGATGCAAACTGTATCCAGCCACCTCCACTGGCTGCCCTAACGCTAGATTCTGCCACAATGCCGCAGTCGTCTGCTTTTCAGTTGCGCTATTCAACATTGCCTCAGCCACCCCCATACGCAGAAATTGGGTAAACATGGTTTTACCACTGGCAACAGGCTGCCAAAAGATCAGGCGTTCAATTTCAAGATTATTCGCCAGCAGGCAGGATGATGCCAACAGTGCGCCAGAGCGCAACCCCAGCAGTGAAACTTGTGAATATCCCTGGCTGTGCAACCAGCGAATCGCCGTGAGCAGATTCTCCTGCCAGATATCCCAGCGCGCCTCAACGAAGCTCCCCTCACTGTCTCCTGTTCCATACAGATCCAGCAACAAAGAGGCTACACCGTGCTCAGCCAATGCGCGAGCCTGTAGATTAAACATGCGACGCGACTTGTTCATCTCCTCAGCAAATGGAGGAATAAACAGTAGCGCGGATGAACTTTTAAGGAAGGGATCAGGCGAATATGCCAGAGCAAAAAGACGCCCCTGATTACTATCCAAAAACAGAGGCTTGATGTTCATTTATATACTACATTGAATCTAGGCTGAAGCCAGCTTGTTCTCAACAAAGCTCACCAGACTCCCGAGGGTTTCAAAAACCTCGCCATCTATTTCATCATCGTTAACATCAAAATCATACTGCTCTTCGAGAGAAGTAATAATACTGATGACCACCATAGAATCAAATTCAGGCAATGCGCCCAATAACTCTGTTTCTTCATCAAATTTATCAGCCCTGTCTCCGAGCTGCAGCACATCAGCCAAAATTTGTTTTACTTCATCTATCAACGCCATTTACATATTCCTGAACTTTATATATAAAAAAACACTGAGGTGCTTGTTGCACCTGCACTTTACCCTTAAAAACATGCGCTTACAAAGAAAGATAAAAACATCAACGCAGGCAAGCCAGAGAATCAAGCAAACTGGCAAATTCAGCCGTTCTGGCATAGCGGGAATAATGCTCAACTTTACCCATTGGCAACTCAACTGCCTCCCCTGTAGATACCTGTCGGATAAAAACCAACAAGCCACGTCTGACGGACTCTTGATCATCAATCACAACCAACTGGCCAACACCCGCCTCAGCCAAAACAGCAGCGGTGTCTCCTTCGGGCGTGGTCAATGCCAATATGGGACGACCGGCCCTGATGTATTCATACACCTTGGCAGGAATCTGATGATCACAACTGCCCGCCTGAAACAGCAACAAGCCATCGCAGGTCAGCATTTCAGCCAGAGCCAGCCTGTAATCCAGGGCAGGGGCCAATTCCACAATATCCTCTATACCCAACTGGCATAACAATGGCAAATAGACATCATCATGCCCCGTTGCCCGCAAGATCACTTTAAGGCTTTGACTAGAGATTTCCCCTTCACCCTTCAACGTGGCAAGAGCCTGAAAAAAGGGTAGTGGATCTCGTTCGGAAGGATATAACACTCCGCTATGAACAAATCGAAGCGGCCTCCGTAAATACCCGATTTCAAGATTATTAGGCGTTGCATCTGCTGCAACGGCCGCCCGGACAAAATCCACCTCATCATAGCCATTGGCAATAACTTCAAAGCGGGAACCTGGCACATTAGGATAGCGCCCCTGATACATGTTCAGCGTTCCAGGCGTGGTAAATACGACCTTGGCAGCATTCAACACCGTTCTCTGCTCCAACCAGCGAAACACACGCCGCTGCGCAGGGTTAACAGGGTAATATGGGTCAACCATGGAATCACGCAGATCAGCCACCCAGGGCAGCCCCGTCATTTTATGGAGTGTCAAACCGATCAGCTGCGCGGTGGCAATCGGATAGGTTGACCAGATCACATCCGGTTTGTATTTTTTTATCAACCGCATCCCGGCAAACGCCGCTGCAGGCCACCAACTGACCCAACGATCCGGCAAAGCCAGAAAATGTGGATACCTGCCCTTGAGCGACAACGCCCTGGCCGTGTCAAAACCACAGGCACGTTTCACAAACAGCTCACTGGGTATATCACCCAACTGATCATCGCTCACACGCCCATAGGCATTTGGTGTAATGGAAAGTACAACAGGCTTCCAGCCATAATCTGGGAGGTATTGAGAAAACTTTAAGGTACGATGAACACCACTGCTAACGCCAACAGGCGGATAGTGATAAGCAATCATTAAAATGCGCCGACACCCCATTAAACAAGGCTCACTTGGATTCTGTCTGCACAGGCTTCAGTCTGCGCTTGATGCGCTCTATAGCGGCCAGACTGCGGCCCATCAGCGTAGCTCGATTGAACGCCATCAAGCCCCAGCGTTCGCGCCGTATCGACATCCAGTCACGCTTATATGCCTCATCCCCCATCAGATAGTCAATCTCATCAACCCTGTCACCATCAATCACCTGTTCAAACATGTATTCACTCAAAATGCTCCCAGCAGAGAGTTTCTTGAAGCGCTCATCGTAGGCCAGCTTGTAGATTGAGGCCGTGCCACGATAGACAAGCCAGAGCTGAACGGCAATAGGTTGCTCGTCCAGATATAATACCCCAAGACGCAACCATCCCTCCCTGGCCGCCAGCCTGATCAGCCCATCAATAAACCCAGGGTATGGTTCCCGTTGTTTCCAGCTGGCATTGTAGACCTGCCAATAAGCATCTATGCCTGCCTTCAACTGATCCTCTCCATTAAACAACTTAATTTCCCACTGACCCTGTTTATCCAGCCGCTTACGCTTACGCCGAATTGTGTTACGCAGCTGGGCAGGTAAATCACAGGCATAATCTGCAAAACACCTACCCTGAAGCTGAAGATACCAGTTGCCAAAGCGAAAATAAGGAAAAACATCAAAATCATTCCTCATCAGGGCAGAGGAGAGCCTGTCCCGCTCTTCTTGTGAAAGAGGCTCAAGATCAAGCCAATGCCAAGCAGGGATAGCCTGAGAAAGCCTGCGACAAATACAATCCAGCGCCACCTGCCCCGTGACCCCTGTTGTCACCTGCGCTGAAAACAGGGGCGAATAATAGTTACTCATAGAACGCAGGCCCGGCACTGCAAACAACCCTTGCCAACGATCTGCCTGTAGCGGCAAAATCGCCTTCAGGCCATCCGCAGAACTGACCGCACAAATAACAGATGATGCTTCAGCCGCTAGCACTGTACTTTCCAGCAGTTCCAGCCAGTCAAGGGTAGAAAACAGATTACAGCTATCAACATCAAGCGCCAAGCCAGAGTATGAAATGTGACTGCAAAGATCAGCAATACCGGCAAAGGCATTCCAGTGGAGTTCATCAACCGACATATATTATTAAATAAAATCCAAAATAATTTTATGAGTAGTCACGATCAGCTGTTTGCCCGTAAACAAATCATCAACGGGTAGTGCGAACCATGTTATCGTGTTAAATTTACAGCCACAATGGAAAATATGGTTATAACAACAAAACAGCCCTATAAATCAACGATGATTACCAGCAACCACCCAACCAGGCGTACCCCCCGCTTACAGTCAATGAAATGCTTACTAATTACAAGCATCTTCCCCCCCATCCATGGCGGCTCTGCGGTCGTCTATGAAAATGCTGCCCGTTTTAATCCCCCTGCATCTCTTCACATACTCGCCCCATGGCGACACTACCAAGATGGCAAGGTTTTAGAAGGCTGGAAAGAATTTGACAAAAATGCTCGCTACCCAGTGCACCGAACAGAGCTTATTCGCCCCCCCATCATCAAAACAAAATCAATCTTTCACTCTTTATGGGTATTCTTGACTATTGATCTCAAAATCCGCCTCAAAGTATTCCGTAAGGTAGCTCACCTGGTTCATCGCGAAAACATCAAAGTGATCTGCATTGGCGAACTGGAATCCGCCAGTTGGATTGGTATCTGGGCGAAACGATGGCTTGGCTGCAAGGTTATCAACTATATTCATGGGGAAGAGATCACCTCTGACGTACCCTACCGCTTCTTCAAAAACCGCAGACAAAAATACCTGCATGCAGCCGATGCCGTCATCGCAGTGAGCGATTTCACACGTCAGGCACTGATCACACAAATGGGTGTTAATCCAGACAAAATAACACTAATAAAAAATGGCGTAAATTTAGATGCATTCTATATAAAAGAAAAGCGACAAGACCTGCTAGACAGGTACCAGCTAAATGGCAAAAAAATCATACTGTCCGTTGGGCGACTCGTAGCACGTAAAGGCTTTGACCACACCATTAAAGCGCTTCCAGAGATTCTAGAACAATGCCCAAATGCCATGTATCTACTCATCGGAGCAGGTGAACAACAACAAGAACTCGAACAACTAACTCAAGAATATGGCGTTAAAGAGCACGTAATATTTGCTGGCAAGGTAAGTGAAGATGAACTCACCGATCACTATAACCTGTGCGATGTTTTTGTCATGCCAAATCGTGAATTAGCAAACCATGATACAGAAGGGTTTGGCCTCGTATTTCTCGAAGCAAACGCATGCGGCAAAGCCGTAGTTGGCGGGCGTGCAGGCGGCGCTGTTGAAGCCGTAAGAGACGGTCAAAATGGACTGCTAGTCAATGGCGACAACATCGAAGAAATTTCACAAGCAATTAGTCGAATCCTAACCGACGACGAACTTAGAGAAAAAATCGAATATCAAGGACTCGAAATTGCCAAAGCTTCAAGCTCAGAAACTCGAGCACACCTTTTTTATGAGCTATGCTCAACCCTTAGTGGACAAGAAGACACAACAGGTCAGTCAGCCACAAATGCCATACTTTCAGGTCAACTAATAAAACCTGATAGATAGGCCGCTTATGACCTCATGATTCTACACATAAAAATAAAACCTAACGATCAGCACCAAACTAAGCAACTGCTTGTAACCAAAACGCCAATGCGAATCGTCTTACTCATAAATAATGGTCCAATATCACCAGAACAACAGCTGGGAGGGGGGGACATCAGCCTTCTCACGCTAGCAAACGCATTACCTCAATGCGGTTGGATACCGCATGTTATTGTCCCAAGTGAAGGACAGCTAACTAAATTATTTGACAAAAAAAAAGTTAATTACTCAGTCTTTCCATTTAAAAACACGTATTGGCAAACCCCATTTTCTACATTCAAAAACATATATACTTGGCACAAGATAATTAAATCCATTAATCCCTTGCTAATCCACGCCAACACAACCAGCGTAAACAGATCTTTTTCAATAGCAGCCGCACTCCTAAACATTCCCTATATAACGCACGTAAGGCTCGGCATGGACCCTGGCGAAACCAAGTGGACATATCAATATTTACCCAAACCAAACGCTTTCATTTTTGTCAGTAAGGCATTACAGAATGAATACTGGCAGGAGATATCCCATTATTGCCCTAGAAGTTCAACGTTCATTGTTCACAATGCTATCGAACTGGAAAGATTCACACCTACACGCCGCCCAGATGGGCCTCCATATCGCATAGGAGTTTTTGCTAATTTTGCACCACTTAAGAGGCACGAAGACTTCTTACTAATGGCATCTGAGATCAACAAGAAACGATCAGATATTGAGTATTGGATTATTGGAGATGACACCGAGAACAGCCATCGCAGACAAACATTGATCAACCTCACCAATAAACTAAAACTCGGAGAATCCGTAAAATTCATGGGCCATAGAGAAGACATCCCTTGGCTTTTATCACAAATACATATATCCATATTGACATCCGAGACCGAATCATTCGGTCGAGTTATTATAGAATCCATGGCAGCAGGCAGACCGGTAATTGCGTCACGAACAGGTGGCATCCCAGAGATAATTGAGAACCAAATTGACGGTCTATTAGTTAACGTAGGTGATTATAAAGCTTTCGCAAATGCCGCTATAGATCTAATAGGCAACCAACACAAATGGAATATCATAAGCAAAAACTCCATAACAAAAGTACAATCCAATTTCTCATCACACGCACATATCAAAAAGATTATTCAGGTATATGAATCCATCTTACAGCGTCACAAGAACAGGACTTAAAGGCAAAATAAATGGATTATGATATTTCTACTAATGCATATGGCATTATTGTCTCAGCCTCTCTTGTATCACTACTTTTCACAATTTTTCTCCTAGCTGTATCACTATCTAACTTCAGCCGTTCTGGGCCAGCCATAAAAGATGAGGTGACCTCTAGCTACAAAACCGAGCTATTAACCAGCTTACTTAGATTAGCATTTTGGTGTTTCATTATTGCCTGGTACTGGGCGATATGGGGTGGAATGTCCTATTATGGACTGTCCATATTATTAGATTTTGAATTCTCAATAATTGGAACATTGATATCTGGCTTTCTTGGAATATTCTTCGCCACTACAGGAAGGTTTATTTGGGTTCTTTTTTACTCACCAGCAACAATTAGCACATCCTTTAACTACTCAACACAGCGACTCATCTCCATCTGGAAACACCTGACCCCCAAACGCCTAACCGTAATACGATGGCTCTTGACCAGTCTTCCACTAATCACCATGGCCAGCAGCACGGCATATCTATGGAGCACCGAGCAATACAACGAAGCATTGTTTATATCACTTACAACATTTCTTCTCATCGCTATGGGGATATTAGCAGCTTTCAGCCCAAAGCCACGAATCAAAAAGGCAAACACCAGCGTAAAAAAGAACATCATCATGATTGGTTCAGATACATTACGCGCAGATCGAGTTGGAAACAGTAATTATCCTCGCAAACTCACACCATTTATTGATGAGTTCATGAAAAGCGCTGCCAAGTTTAATAACTGTTATGTGCCCTGTGCACGCACCGCACCCAGCGTTGCATCACTACTCACGGGTAGCTGGCCACACCGGCACGGCGTCAGAGACAACTTTGTTTCAGACGAAGATACCAGCTTATCCATACAAGCACTACCAGCCATTCTGAAAGCAAACGGCTGGCAAACATCAACCATCTCAGATTGGGCTGGAAGCGATTTAGGGAAATTTAATTTTGGCTTTGACAGAAAGGATCTACCAGACGACCAATGGAATATCCGATTCCTGCTACGACAAGGCCCCAAGGAACTCCGATTATTCCCCTCTCTTTTTGGGCACAACCGGTGGTGTAAAATATTTCTTCCTGAGCTGTACTACCTTGCTGGCGTCCCTCTAAACAAACAAATTGTTAGCAAGGCGCTACATGAAATCAATCAGCTAGCATCATCTGACAGCCCCTTTTTTCTGAATATATTCATGGCCACAACTCATCCTCCATTCGGAACTGAATACCCTTATTACAACATGTATTCAAAACCTGATTACAATGGAGATTCAAAATTCGTTATGGCTGGGCTAGACGACCCTTCTGAAATTGTTCGGCAACAAGGCAGTTCTCGTGAAGAATTCGACCTTGATCAGATTATCGACCTATACGATGGTTGTGTCAGAAATTTTGATGACGAGGTCGCACGCATTATCAATCACGTCGAGCAATGCGGCTTAGCTGACAACACGATTATCATCCTATACAGTGATCATGGTTTTGAATTTTTTGAACACAATACCTGGGGCCAAGGCAACAGTGTGTTTGGCGAAGCAAGCGCTAAGATACCATTGATTATAAAAATGCCAGAAATCAAACAAGCAATCAACATAAACGATATTGTGCGTTCGATCGATATTGCGCCTACCCTTCTAGAGCTGACTGGATTAACTATTCCAGAAAACTGGGATGGCGCATCACTTCTCCCCTACCTAGAAGACCCTAACAGCAATCTTAATCTAACCGCTTACAACGAAACCGGGATATGGCTTACACGAATGCCCGGAACACCCGACAACCACCTTGGGTACCCTGACTTATTCGAACTATTAGAGATACCTGCCAAAGAAACTGGCACCATGGCAATCAAATCAAAATATCAAGACATTATAATCAAGGCAAAAGATCGAATGGTGCAAAATGGAAAATGGAAGCTAGTATATGAGCCATTACTCAACGGATCCAACTACTACCTTTTCAATATAGAAAAAGATCCTGAGTGCAAAAATAACGTATATAGCAAACACGCCGATATCGCAGAATCAATGTACTATAGTTTGCATGAGCATTTAAAATAAGTTCTCCACGCATACAATGCAATAACCTCACTAGTGTCCCAACGTTACCAAACTAAACACGTATAACCAACTGTATTCACGACAAAAATCGCCATATCATGAAGGGCATCGACTTG
>WFXD01000079.1 GCA_015490795.1 Gammaproteobacteria bacterium | reverse complement strand
GTCGGCGTGGCCTACGTCATCAACCCCCGTCTGGTGAGAGGGCTGGACTACTACGCCCGCACCGTATTCGAGTGGGTGACAGACCGCCTTGGCGCACAGGGCACCGTCTGTGCCGGCGGCCGCTATGATGGGCTGGTGGAGCAGCTGGGCGGCCACGCCACCACCGCAGTCGGGTTCGCCATGGGCGTCGAACGGCTGGTGGCACTGCTGGAAGAGGCAGGCATTGAACCCGAAGAGCAGATTGATGCCTACCTGGTGCTAATGGGCGATGAGCCTCAGCGCCAGGGGCTGCTGCTGGCAGAACAGCTGCGTGACCAGCTGCCAGGGCTGCGGCTGCTGACCCACTGTGGCGGTGGTGGATTCAAGAGCCAGTTCAAAAAGGCAGACCGAAGCGGCGCACGCTATGCGCTGATACTGGGTGAGAATGAGCTGGCCAAAGGCGTTGTGGGTATAAAAAACCTTCGCGAGCAGGCTGAACAGCAGGAGATGGCACTGGATCAGCTGGCTCAATTTTTTCAAAAAAGCAAAGAGAATGAGATATGAGCGCATATCAGTCAGATGAAGAGCAGGTAGAAGCCCTGAAGGCGTGGTGGAAAGAGAATGGCAAAGCCACAATTGCCGGTATTGTGCTGGGTCTGGGTGGCCTGCTCGGCTGGCAGGCCTGGACACAGCATCAGAAAACCACTGCGGAGCAGGCCTCCATCCAGTACCAGCAGCTCATGATGGCGCTCGATACCGGGGCAACCGCATCTGCGGCAAAGCAGGCCGAGCTGCTGATCTCAAAATATGAGAAGAGCAGCTACGCACAGTTTGCTGCGCTCAACATAGTGCGTCAGCACCTGAAGCAGGGCGACAGCGCCGCAGCGCAAAAGCAGCTGGCCTGGGTGCTGGAGAAGAGCAGCGAACCTGCTGTCAAACAGGTTGCCCGCCTTCGCCTGGCGCGAATCAAACTGAGTGAGGGTGATGCCGCAGGAGCCGCCAGGCTGGTGGATGAGGCGCCAAGGGATGCCTTTGCAGGCGAGTTTGCCCAACTGCGGGGCGATATCGCCCTGGCCAACAGCGATAAAGAGGCGGCGCGCAAAGCCTATCGGGCCGCCCTGGAGGATAACGTGGGTAATGTAGAGCTGGTGCAGATGAAGCTGGATGATCTGGCCGCTGCCGTTACCTACTAGAGGTTTAAAGTAGATGCTGTATCGAATAACAGTCCCGATTCTGACCCTGCTGCTGGCCGGGTGCGGCTCAATAATGAGCCCGAGTGAGTGGTTTGCCGATGAAGACAATATTGATGCACCAGCCGAACTGGTCGAGATAACAACCGATATCGGTGTGCAGAGGCTCTGGAGCATATCAGCCGGTGAAGGCACCGATGGGCAGCGCCTTGAACTGGTGCCCTATGTGTATGATGGGAAAGTCTATGTTGCTGATAGCGAAGGCAATGTTGAAGCCATTGATGCCGCCAGCGGCAGCCGGATCTGGGAGCATGAAACCGAGCTGGCACTCTCCGGCGGCCCGGGTGCAGGAGACAACCTGGTGCTGGTCGGAAGCCGCGATGGCGATCTGGTCGCATTGGATGCCGTCAGTGGCCAGGAAAAATGGCGCACCCTCCTGAGCAGCGAGATCCTCTCCGTGCCCAAAGCCGCCGATGGGCGGGTTGTGGTGCATACCATGGATGGCAACCTCTTCGGCCTGGATGCCGTAAATGGCAAAGAGGTCTGGAGTTTCAGCCGCTCAGTGCCCGTACTCACCCTGCGCGGCAGCAGCTCGCCACTCATCAGTGGCGACAAGGTCATCTGCGGCTTTGCCAGCGGCAAGCTGATCGCCTTTGACCTGCAAACAGGTGATCTACAGTGGGAGAGCAGCATCACCTTCCCCTCCGGCCGCACCGAGCTGGAGCGCATGGTGGATATCGATGGCGAGCTGGCAGTGGTTGATGGTGTGATCTATGTGGCCACATTCCAGGGGGATCTGGCGGCCGTCTCACTGGAGACCGGTGTGGTGCACTGGCGTCGGGATATGTCATCCCATGCGGGTGCTGCTGCGGACAGGAACCAGGTCTATATCTCTGACGCAGAGGATCAGGTCTGGGCCATCGACCCGCGCAATGGAGCCGCACTGTGGAAACAGAAAAAACTCCGTGCACGCCGACTCTCTGCCCCGGCGGTGCTGGATCAATTCGTACTGGTTGGGGACTTTGAAGGCTACCTGCACTGGCTATCGGTAGAGGATGGCAGCCTGGTTGCGCGCACGCGCGTGGGCAATGCCCCCATCAGCACACCACCGATTGTCAGGGATGGCATCGCCTACGTCTATGGCGATGGGGGCAAACTGGCCGCATTTCGCGGGCCTGCCCGATAGCCGATCAACCGCGTAAGGAGTCGATTTCGTGCTACCTGTTATCGCCCTCGTCGGGCGGCCAAATGTTGGGAAATCGACCCTCTTCAACCGTCTCACACGCAGCCGGGATGCACTGGTTGCCGATCAGCCGGGGCTGACGCGCGACCGGCAGTACGGTGTTGGCAAACTCGGCAGCCGCGCCTATCTGGTGGTCGATACCGGCGGCATCGCCGATGATGCCGATGGCATTGATGCCCTGATGCTGGAGCAGGTGCAGCAGGCGATTGATGAGGCCGACCACGTTTTCTTTCTGCTGGATGCGCGGGACGGCTTTGGCGCGGGTGACGAACTGGTCGCCAGACAGCTCAGACGTACCGGCAAGCCGATTACCCCGGTGGTCAACAAGAGTGAAGGGCTGGAACGGGATCTCGCAGTAGCTGAATTTCACGCCCTTGGGCTGGGGGAACCCTGCTCGATTTCAGCCGCCCACGGGCAGGGCGTGGCCGCGCTTATTGATAGTGTATTGGAGGGCCTCCCCGAGCCGGACGAGGGGGAAGAGCGCCTGGATGACGGCATCAAGATCGCCTTTGTCGGACGCCCCAATGTCGGCAAATCGACCATGGTCAACCGGATGCTGGGCGAAGAGCGGGTGATCACCTTTGACCGCCCGGGCACCACCAGAGACAGCGTATTCATCCCCTTTGAGCGTGATGGCAAGGCCTACACCCTGATCGACACGGCCGGTGTGCGGCGTCGCTCCCGTGTTGATGATATGGTTGAAAAGTTCAGCATCATCAAAACTTTGCAAGCGATTGAGCGATCAAATGTAGTGCTGCTGGTGTTGGATGCGCAGCAGGAGATCAGCGAGCAGGATGGCACCCTGGCCGGGCATATCCTGGAGAGTGGCCGGGCGCTGGTGGTGGTGGTGAACAAGTGGGATGGCCTGGAGTCCGAGCAGCGGGAGCGCATCAAGGATGAGCTGGAGCGCAAGCTGGCATTTCTTGGCTTTGCCGAGCAGCGCTTTGTCTCTGCCCTGCACGGCTCCGGCATCGGCAATCTCTTTGAATCGGTAGAGAGGGCCTACGCCAATGCGATGCGCAAGCTGCCAACGCCTGAGCTGACCCGCATCCTTGAAAGAGCCGTTGAAGAGCATCAGCCGCCACTGGCCCATGGCCGGCGCATAAAGCTGCGTTATGCCCATCAGGGCGGGCAAAACCCACCTATCATCGTCATCCATGGCAACCAGACAGAATCGGTTCCGGAGAGCTATGTCCGTTACCTGATCAACCGTTTTCGCAAGGTGCTCAAACTTTCGGGAACGCCTGTCCGCCTGCTGTTCAAATCAGGCAGCAACCCCTATGAAGGGCGCAAAAACAAGTTGACCGACCGCCAGATCCGCAAACGCCAACGGCTGAAAAGGCATATAAAAAAGCAAAAGAGGTAACGCGGCTCTTTGCTACCTCTCGTCACCCAGCGGGCGGGCCAGCTGGATCAGAAACTGGCACAGTGCGGCAATGGCAAGCCAAAAGGCCAGGGGCTGGGATAGCAGCGTCAACCCCCCTGCGGCCAGAAAAGCCAGCCCCCGAACTGCGCCCAGATAACCAAGCCGTGCCCGCAGCCGCTGCTGTCGCTCTGGCTGTGATTGCAGCAGCCACAGCGGCAGCAGATGGGTGGCGGCGCCTGTCACCAGCGGCAGCAGAAAGGCGATAACAAAGGCCTCGCCTGCCTGAGAGGCGGGCAGCAGCCCATGCCCGTGCAGCGCACCGCCGATCAGGCAGAGCGCCAGCCCGGCCACAGCAACCATCAGAGAGACCGCCGCGCCATGCCACTGCCAGAGCCTGCCCGAGTGGGCGCTGAGCAGCCCCCGAACCAGCCGCGCCAGAGAGATCAGCCAGAGCAGCAGGCCAATATCCGCCAACACAGCCGACCAGGCCGCACCGGCGGCAATCAACAGGGTGCCTGCGACCAGCCAGCGCCACTCCCCCATCAGCCAGACCCCAGCCTGCGGATCGGAAAAACCACCCGCCGTGGGGAGCAGCACGCGCAGGGTTCCCAGTGCGGCCAGCCCGATAAAACCCAACAGGTTGAGATGCAGATGCAGCCGCTTCAGCGGCAGCCACTGCTCCGGCCAGAGGGCAGCCAGGATGATCAGCAGCAGCCCCAGAATGAGCGCCGTCAGCGCCAGTTGATACCAGAGCAGCCCTGGGTGAGGGCGGCCCAGCGTCGCTTTTGCCCGCTGTTGAGACCACCAGAGCAGCCCGCCAACGGCCAGCAGGGCAATGGCGGCGGCGACCGGGTAGAGCGGATAGCTCAGAGAGAGGCTGAGCGTGGCCAGCAGCCCGGCAATCAGTGCACCAATGGGGGAGAGCAGAACCAGTGGCTCCGGCTTGCCGGTACGGGTAAGTACCGGGATGAAGTAGGCCATGGCGGCCAGAATCAGCGGCATGATGCCCAGCGCCAGAATGATATGCAGTAGCGCCGCTGCCGGGAGATCAGGCAGTGAAAGGCCGGCGGTAACGCTGACCAGGCTGATGATAACCAGGGCTGCTAATAGTCTGGGCATGGCTAAATTGTGGATCTATGCCATATTGAGTGGGGCATCATGCTCCTTCCCCCTTTAAGGGGGAAGGTTGGGATGGGGGTAAATGTGTGCAGATTGCTTGCATCGCCTAAAGCGCCTGTTGGTACACCATCTAAATTACCAAGAATATCACTGTTCCAGAATCGCACTATTTTAAAGCCATTTGTCTGTAACCACTGTGATCGCTTTATGCCATATTCTCTTGTGCCCGTTTTATGGGTACGCAGGCTGCGCGAGTTATTTCTTGTTCTTGGTGATATGCGTTGCATTTTACCCCCACCCCAACCCTCCCCCTAAAGGGGGAGGGGGCTTAAGGCTTAAGCCCCGCCTCCAATCAGCTCAGCGCCGGGCAACCCCAGATTCTTCCAGATACCCAGCACCGGCTCGGCCTGGTTCATGGTGTAGAAGTGCAGGCCGGGCGCCCCCTCATCCAGCAGCCGCTGACACATGGTGCTGATGACATCCAGCCCCAGGCTGCGGATGCTGTCGAGATCATCACCATAATCCTCCAGCCGCTTGCGCAGCCAGCGTGGGATCTCTGTGCCGCAGCCATCGGAAAAGCGAGCCAGCTGGGCAAAGTTGGTGATTGGCATAATGCCCGGCATGATGGGGGTATCAACCCCCAGCTTTTCACACTCATCCACAAAGCGCAGGTAGGCATCTGCATTGAAGAAGTACTGGGTAATGGCGCCATTGGCGCCGGCGTCTATCTTGCGTTTGAAATTTTGCAGGTCGCTCTGGGGGTCGGGCGCCTGGGGATGAAACTCCGGATAGGCCGCCACTTCAAGACAGAAGTGATCACCTGTCTCACTGCGGATAAATTCAACCAGCTCATTGGCGTAACGAAAGTCGCCGGACTCTCCCGCCCCCATGCCGGATGGCAGGTCACCGCGCAGTGCCACGATGCGGTCGATGCCGCTCTCTCTATAATATTCGAGCAGCTCCTGTATCTCCTCTCTGGAGGAGCCGATGCAGGAGAGGTGCGGTGCCGCACTGATCCCGGCCTGCTGGATCTCCAGCACCGTGCCGATGGTGCGATCCCGCGTGGTGCCGCCCGCACCGTAGGTGACAGAGATATAGAGCGGGTTCACCTGCGCCAGCTGGTCGCGCACGGTGCGCAGCTTCTCTGCGCCCTGTTCCGTCTTGGGGGGGAAGACCTCAAAGCTGTAGCTGGGTGGGTATTTTTTTTGAGATTGCATAGCGGTTCATCGGGCTGGAAGGGTGGGCATGGGAAATATGCCCACCCTGCATTTACTTAATAGCGATAGTGCTCGGGCTTGTAGGGGCCATCCACCGGCACACCGATGTAGTCGGCCTGCTCCTGGGTCAGGGTGGTGAGCTTGACGCCAATCTTCTCCAGATGCAGCCGGGCGACCTCTTCATCCAGCTTTTTGGGCAGGACGTAGACCTCGTTTTTGTACTGGCCGGGGTTGGTGAAGATCTCGATCTGCGCCAGCACCTGGTTGGTGAAGGAGTTGGACATCACGAAGCTGGGGTGGCCGGTGGCGCAGCCCAGGTTGACCCGCCGCCCTTCCGCCAGCAGGGTGATGCGTTTGCCGTCCGGGAAGATGATGTGGTCGACTTGGGGTTTCACGTTGTCCCAGTCGTACTGACGCATCTGTGCAACCTCGATTTCGTTGTCGAAGTGGCCGATGTTGCAGACGATGGCCTCGTTCTTCATCTGCACCATGTGGTCGTGGGTAATGACGTTGAAGTTGCCGGTGGTGGTGACGAAGATGTCGCCCTGGCTACAGGCCTCATCCATGGTGACGACGCGGTAGCCCTCCATTGCGGCCTGCAGGGCGCAGATGGGGTCGATCTCTGTGACACATACGGTGGCACCCAGGCCGCGCAGGGATTGTGCGCAGCCTTTGCCTACGTCGCCATAGCCCAGCACCACCGCAATCTTGCCTGCGATCATCACATCGGTAGCGCGTTTGATGCCATCGACCAGGGATTCACGGCAGCCGTAGAGGTTGTCGAATTTGGATTTGGTGACAGAGTCGTTGACGTTGATGGCGGGGAAGGGCAGATCACCACTCTCCATCATTTGGTAGAGTCGGTGTACGCCGGTGGTGGTCTCTTCGGTCACGCCCCGGATGTTGGCCTTGATGCGGGAGTAGAAGGTGGCATCGCTCTGTAGACGTTTTTTGATAGCGGCATAGAGAATGGTCTCCTCTTCACTGCCGGGGTTATCCAGCACAGAGATGTCCTGTTCGGCCTTGGAACCAAGGATGACGAGCGAGGTGGCATCACCGCCGTCGTCCAGAATCATGTTGGGGGTGCCGCCGTCGTGCCACTCCATGATGCGGTGGGTGTAGTCCCAGTAATCCTCCAGGCTTTCACCCTTGAGGGCAAAGACCGGGATGCCCTGATCGGCGATGGCGGCGGCGGCGTGATCCTGGGTGGAGAAGATGTTGCAGGAGGCCCAGCGGACTTCAGCGCCCAGGGCGATCAGGCTCTCGATCAGCACGGCGGTCTGGATGGTCATGTGCAGGCTGCCGGCGATGCGGGCGCCCTTGAGGGGCTGCGCATCGGCATATTTCTTGCGGATGCTCATCAGGCCGGGCATTTCGGTCTCGGCGATGCGGATCTCTTTGTGACCCCATCCGGCCAGGGTCATATCGGCGACTTTAAAATCTTCAGTCGGTGCGTTCATGGTCTTTACTCCTTGAAGGAACCGAGCGCCGTTGTGAATGAGATCGCACCACCAAGCCTGGCAGGGGCTTCCCCCGTTGCAGCGCTCCTTGGCATGCGATGTAGAAGTTTAGCTCATAGCCTGATATTTGAAAGTGGATGCCTTGCGCTACAGGCCAGCGGCATCACGCAGCATATCGGCCTTGTCGGTACGCTCCCATGAGAAGTCCGGCTCTTCACGGCCAAAGTGGCCGTAGGCGGCGGTCTGCTGATAGATCGGTTTGATCAGATCCAGCATCTGCACCAGGCCGTAGGGGCGCAGGTCGAAGTGCTCGCGCACCAGCTCGATCAGACGGCTCTCATCAACCTTGCCGGTGTCGAAGGTGTTGATGCTGATAGAGGTGGGTTCGGCAACGCCGATGGCGTAGGAGACCTGGATCTCGCAGCGCTCGGCCAGCCCCGCCGCAACGATATTCTTGGCCACGTAGCGCCCGGCATAAGCGGCGGAGCGGTCGACCTTGGAGGGGTCCTTGCCGGAGAATGCACCGCCACCGTGACGGGCAGCACCGCCGTAGGTATCAACGATGATCTTGCGCCCGGTCAGGCCGCAGTCACCCACCGGGCCGCCAATGACGAAGCTGCCGGTCGGGTTGATGTGGTATTTGGTCTCTTTGGTCAGCCACTCTTCAGGGATGATCGGCAGGATGATGTTCTCCATCACCGCCTCGCGCAGGTCCTCCTGGGTGATGTTGGGGGCGTGCTGTGTCGAGAGGACGATGTCGCTGATGCTGATGGGCTTGCCGTTCACATAGTTGAAGGAGACCTGGCTCTTCGCATCCGGGCGCAGCCAGGGGAGAACATTGTGCTTGCGCATCTCTGCCTGGCGTTTTACCAGCCGGTGGGCGTAGGTGATCGGGGCCGGCATCAACACATCGGTCTCGTTGGTGGCGTAGCCGAACATCAGCCCCTGGTCGCCAGCGCCCTGTTCTTCGGGGGCGTCACGATCCACGCCCATGGCAATGTCGCTGGACTGCTTGCCGATCAGTGACATGACGGCGCAGGTCTCGCCATCAAAACCCATGTCAGAGCTGTTGTAGCCGATATCCATGATGGTGCTGCGCACGACCCTCTCCAGATCGACCCATGCCGAGGTGGTGATCTCACCTGCGACGATGACTGCGCCGGTTTTGATCATGGTTTCGCAGGCCACGCGGGCGCTGCTGTCCTGCTCAAGGATGGCATCCAGTATGGCGTCAGAGATCTGGTCGGCAATCTTGTCCGGGTGGCCTTCTGATACAGATTCAGAGGTAAAGGTGAAATCTTTCAGCATGAGTTTGTCCGTGTTGATTTAATTTGTGCCCATTGGCAGGTTGCTGGTGAAGGTTGCATTTTGAATAGTTAAATCGCTTACTGGATTTTTGATAGAAGATCAGGATTAATAACCAGATTTCTTACACCTTGCGCGTGACCTTCGTTAAAAACATTCTCTTTGCACCATTCACTAACGGTATTAATGTCTACTTTGGCAACTTTGGGGCGAATGCTCCATGAAACCTGCAAGGGGGAGCCATTTTCATTGTAACCGGGCCCCGTAGTTGAACCGGCGTATTGAACAGGGGTGCCGGTATTGGCAGGTATGTTCAATGCCTGGTGAAGGCCGTTTTTCAAACCATGTTTGGTTAATTCGCCAAAATCCAGTGCATTGCTGTCGTTGACCAATACATACACCTGTGTCTCTACACGCAATTGAGGGTTCTTGATCGAGTCGCTTAGACATGCCCCCAGCGTAGGGCCAGGCTTAACCTGTGCGGTTGAGTGAACGTAATGGAGTTCAATCGTATCGCCTGCCTCAAGGTATCCATGCTTGCCTGGGCATACTTTGTCACTGGCAGGTTTGAGCTCTGCGGTACTCAAGTGGCCAGAGTACAGATAGCCGCTCTGATGCCCACGTCCATCACCATTGCCAGCATACTTTGTAAACTCACCACCCTTATGCTCTGCATTTTTATGAAAGTGGATATTGCAGAGATTCATCTCTGTATAAGCAGGTGCAGCGCTGAAAATTCTGCTGTTTTTTCCTGCACTGGAGCCGATATCTCGTGGTGATTGCGGGCCAAATCCCTTGCCTTCAGTATTTTTTGCAAGTATGGCGCGCTGGTCTGCAATCACTTGATCAGATACATGATCATGGCTGCTTGAGTGTTTACCAGCAGCCTCCGCACAGACAGGCGCCAGCAGTGCCGGTACAAGGAGAGTCCGCAGATTGATTTTCATTGTTCACCTCGCTAGGTGGTTGGTTAGTATTGGGAAGATCGTTTATAAGCTGTAATGAATTGCGCGATTATACAGCTGATTTTTGGTTTGTGCAGCGGTCTGTCGCTTGGCATTGCCGGGTATATCGTTATGATGTGACCCTGGTTTTGTATTTGGGAGCTGAATAATGGTGTCACTACAACCCCCGGTATGTGATTTTGGCAGGCCGGCTGTCGATTTTTCCCTGCCTGATGTTGATGGCAGGATCTGGACGCTGGAACAGTGCCGAGGTGAAAACGGCCTGCTGGTGATGTTTATCTGCAATCACTGCCCCTATGTGAAGTCAATAATGGATCGGATCGTTCGTGATACCCGTGAGCTGCTGGGCTTTGGTGTCAACAGCGTAGCGATTATGCCCAATGATGCGGTGGAGTACCCGGAGGACTCCGTGGACAATATGCGCCGGATCTCAACTGAGTTTGGTTTCCCCTTCCCCTATTTGATTGATGAGAGCCAGCAGGTGGCCAGGGCCTACGGAGCGGTCTGCACCCCTGATTTCTTCGGTTACAACCGCAATCTTGAGCTGCAATATCGGGGGCGGCTGGATGCAAGCCGAAAGGAGGCGGCCGCAGAGAATGCGCGCCGTGATCTGTTTGAGGGGATGAAGCAGATTGCAGATACCGGAAGAGGGCCAGAGCAGCAGATCCCCAGCATGGGTTGCTCGATCAAGTGGCGGGAGTGAGATTGTCGCCACTATATCTGCAGCTGCTATTGTCCCCATCCGCCGGTTGGGCGAGAATACCCGATTCCCCAAAAAGGGGTGCGCAGATTGATTGGTCACACGCCTTGGTTGATCTTGGATGCGTGCAGTACAGGTTAGGTTTCAGTAAATCATCTTCAACCAGGAGGGACGCATGTCCTCACGTAGTGAATTAGCCAACGCAATTCGTGCCTTGAGCATGGATGCGATTCAGAGAGCAAAATCAGGCCACCCGGGTGCGCCAATGGGGATGGCGGATATCGCCGAGGTGCTGTGGAATGATTTCCTGAAGCATAATCCGGATAACCCGGATTGGGTCGATCGGGATCGCTTTGTGCTCTCTAACGGTCATGGCTCCATGCTGATCTATTCACTGCTGCATCTCTCTGGCTATGACCTTTCGATGGATGACATCAAAAACTTCCGCCAGCTCCACTCCAAGACCCCCGGCCACCCGGAGTACCGGGATACCCCGGGCGTGGAGACCACCACCGGGCCGCTCGGCCAGGGGATCTGTAATGCCGTGGGCATGGCGATTGCCGAAAAGACGCTGGCCGCACAGTTCAACCGCCCTGGGCATACGGTTGTTGATCACCACACCTACACCTTTCTGGGTGACGGCTGCATGATGGAGGGGATCTCCCACGAGGCCTGTTCGCTGGCGGGTACTTTAAAGCTGGGCAAGCTGATTGCCCTCTATGATGACAATGGCATCTCGATCGACGGCGAGGTAGAGGGGTGGTTTACCGATGACACCCCCAGGCGCTTCGAGGCCTATGGCTGGCATGTGGTGGCCGGTGTGGATGGCCACGATGCGGATGCCATCAAGCAGGCGATCGAAGCGGCGCGTGCGGCTACCGACCGCCCCAGTCTGATCTGCTGCAAGACCATTATTGGCAAAGGCTCTCCCAACAAGCAGGGCAAAGAGGATTGCCACGGCGCACCGCTGGGTGATGACGAGATTGCGCTGGTGCGCGAGAATATCGGCTGGCCCTATCCGCCTTTTGAGGTGCCTGATTCTGTCTACAGCGGCTGGAATGCCAAAGCGGCGGGGGCGGCATCGGAGTCTGCCTGGAATGAGCGCTTTGCCGCCTACGAGCGGGCGCATCCTGAGCTCGCTGCCGAGTTTAAGCGCCGTACCTGTGGTGAACTGCCTGCGCAGTGGGGCGAGAGGGCGGATGAGTACATCCAATCGGTCAATGCGCTGGCCGTTAAGGTGGCTTCCCGCAAGGCATCACAAAATGC
This sequence comes from Gammaproteobacteria bacterium, assembly GCA_015490795.1. Taxonomy (GTDB): domain Bacteria; phylum Pseudomonadota; class Gammaproteobacteria; order Chromatiales; family Chromatiaceae; genus WFXD01. The sequence goes on along the minus strand of WFXD01000079.1, from coordinate 13,265 downwards.
CATTGAGGGTTATGCCCCCGCACTGCCTGAGCTGCTGGGAGGCTCTGCTGATCTGGCCGGCTCCAACCTGACGATGTGGTCTGGCTCCAGGGCGCTGACAGCCGATGATGCCTCGGGTAACTACCTTCACTATGGCGTGCGCGAGTTTGCCCAGGCGGCCATTATGAACGGCATCGAACTGCACGGTGGATTTCGTACCTACGGTGCCACCTTCCTGGTCTTTTCCGAGTATGCGCGCAATGCGCTGCGCATGGCGGCGCTGATGGGGATCAGCCCGATCCACATCTTCACCCACGACTCCATTGGCCTGGGTGAAGATGGCCCGACCCATCAGCCGGTAGAGCAGACCGCCACCCTGCGGATGATGCCGCGGATGGCAGTGTGGCGCCCCTGTGATGCAGTCGAGACCGCCGTGGCCTGGAGGAGCGCCATCGAGCGCAAATGTGGCCCGACCAGCCTGATCCTCTCCCGGCAGGGGTTGGCGCACATGGCCCGCAGTGATGAGCAGATTGCGGCAATAAGCCGTGGCGGCTATGTATTGTCTGAGTGTGAAGGGGTGCCGGATGCTATTATCATCGCCACCGGGTCGGAAGTAGAGCTGGCCATGCAGGCAGCACAGACCTTGAAAGAGGCAGGCAGGCAGATCCGCGTGGTATCCATGCCCAGCACTGACACCTTTGATGCCCAGGATGCGGCCTACAGAGAGTCCGTACTGCCGGCTGCCGTGACGGCCCGCGTTGCGGTAGAGGCGGGCGTTACTGACTATTGGGCAAAATATGTTGGCCTGAAGGGGCGTGTGATCGGTATCGACAGCTTCGGCAAATCGGCACCTGCCGCAGCACTCTACAACTATTTTGGTATTACCACAGAGCATGTTGTCAAGGCGGTGGAGGAGATCGTTGCCTGATCGGCTGCGAACCGCCTTGATTCACTAATTAACTATATTTGGAGAAGCGATAATGACAATCAAAATCGGCATCAATGGGTTTGGCCGTATCGGACGCATGGTATTCCGTGCCGCCACACAAAACTTTGCGGATATTGAGGTGGTGGGTATCAACGACCTGCTGGCTCCTGAGTATCTGGCCTATATGCTGAAATATGACTCTGTACATGGCCGTTTTAAGGGGGATGTCTCCGTTGAGGGCGGCAACCTGATCGTTAATGGCAAAACCATTCGTCTGACGGCGCTCAAAGACCCTGCTGAACTGAAATGGGGTGAGCTGGAGACCGATATTGTTATAGAGGCCACCGGTCTCTTTTTGACCCGGGAGACGGCAGAGAAACACCTTGCCGCAGGCGCCAAAAAGGTCATCATGTCTGCACCGTCGAAGGATGACACCCCGATGTTTGTCTATGGCGTAAACCATGAGCGCTATGCCGGTCAGGAGATCATCTCGAATGCATCCTGCACCACCAACTGCCTGGCGCCTGTTGCCAAGGTGCTGAACGATAATTTTGGCCTCAAGCGCGGCCTGATGACCACGGTTCACGCCGCCACCGCCACCCAGAAGACCGTTGACAGCCCATCCAACAAGGATTGGCGCGGTGGTCGCGGCATTCTGGAAAACATCATCCCCAGCAGCACCGGTGCAGCCAAGGCGGTTGGCAAGGTGATCCCGGAGCTGAACAAGAAGCTGACAGGCATGGCCTTCCGGGTGCCCACCTCTGATGTCTCTGTAGTCGATCTGACAGTGGAGCTGGAGAAAGAGACCACCTATGAAGAGATCTGTGCCGCCATGAAGGCAGCCTCTGAAGGGGCTATGGCCGGAGTGCTGGGCTATACGACCGACAAGGTCGTCTCCACGGATTTTGTCGGCGAGGCCTGTACCTCGGTTGTCGATGCGGAAGCCGGCATGGCGCTGGATGGCACCTTCATCAAGGTTGTATCCTGGTACGACAACGAGTGGGGCTACTCCAACAAGGTGTTGGATATGGCCCGCGTCATCTCAGGTTAATCCGGTTTGAGCCAGCCCCGGGGGTTGCCTGGAGGCTGGCAAGAAGAGTTAGCTGAAGGTCGCTCTTCAGCTGATTCTTTTTTGTATTAGGGGATCGAAATGCCAACCATTAAAATGACCGACCTTGAGCTGGCAGGCAAGCGGGTGCTGATCCGTGAAGATCTGAATGTGCCGATCAAGAACGGCAAGGTCGCCAGCGACAAACGCATCCGCGCCAGCCTGCCGACGATTGAGCATGCAGTGCGGGCCGGCGCCAGGGTGATGCTGATGTCACATCTTGGCCGCCCCACAGAGGGGCAGTATGAAGAGCAGTTCTCCCTGCGGCCAGTGGCGGATCATCTCTCCGGGCTGCTCGGCAAAGAGGTTCGCCTGATCAAAGAGTACCTTGGTAAGGCGCCCGATCTGGCCGATGGTGAGGTGGTGCTGCTGGAGAATGTCCGCATCAACAAGGGCGAAAAGGGCAATGATGAAGGGCTTGCCAGGAGCTACGCCGAGCTGTGTGACATCTATGTGATGGATGCCTTCGGCACCGCCCACCGGGCGCAGGCCTCTACCTATGGGGTGGGGCTGTTTGCGCCGGTGGCCTGTGCCGGGCCGCTGCTGGCAGGCGAGCTGGATGCACTGGGCAAGGCGCTGGACAATCCGGTGCGCCCTATGGCAGCCATCGTGGGTGGCTCCAAGGTCTCAACCAAGCTGACAGTGCTGGATGCACTCTCCAATGTGGTCGATCAGCTGATCCCTGGTGGCGGTATCGCCAACACCTTTATTGCCGCCAATGGGCACAATGTGGGGAAGTCGCTCTATGAGCCGGATCTGATCCCCGAGGCCAGGCGCCTGATGGAAGCTGCCAGGGCCAAAGGGGGCGAAATTCCGGTGCCAACCGATGTGGTGGTTGGCAAGGCCTTCTCTGAATCGGCCGAGGCCATAGTAAAGCGGGTAGAGGATGTGGTGGACGATGATATGATCTTTGACATCGGCCCCGAAACAGCCGCCCGTTATGCCGGGATGATGCGCTCATCGGGCACCATCGTCTGGAATGGTCCGCTGGGGGTATTTGAATTTGACCAGTTTGGCGAAGGCACCCGGGTGCTGGGCGAGGCGATTGCAGCCTCCAGCGCCTTCTCTATCGCCGGTGGTGGCGACACCCTGGCAGCGGTGGACAAGTACGGCATCGCTGAGCGGATCTCCTATATCTCTACAGGCGGAGGCGCCTTTTTGGAGTTTCTTGAGGGAAAAGAGCTGCCAGCGGTCACCATGCTTGAGAGACGCTTCAGTTCCTGATTTGAAAAAGCCCCCTGGCCGCTACCGCCCCTGCTGTTTTTAGCCGACACAAAGGAGTGAACGCCATGCCACGCAGGACAAAGATTATCGCCACCCTGGGCCCTGCCACAGATGATCCGGCTGTGCTCGAGGCGCTGTTCGATGCCGGGCTGGATGCGGTCAGAATCAACCTCTCGCATGGCAGCCATGCTGAGCACGAACGGCGTATCCGGCAGGTTCGGGAGCACTCCAGGAAGCACACCAGGCCCGTCGCGCTGCTGATGGATCTGCAAGGGCCAAAGATACGCACTGGCCGCTTTGCAACAGGCGCAGTGGAGCTGGTGGAAGGCGGAACCTTCTGCCTCGACATGACCCGCCCACTGGATGCCGGTGACAGCCAATGCGTTGGGTTGACCTACCCGGAGCTGATCAAGGATGTTGCAGTAGATGACCTGTTGCTGCTGGATGATGGGCGCATTGTATTGCAGATCCAACAGATTCAAGGCCCAAAAATAGTCTGCACAGTGGTGGTTGGCGGAACCCTCTCCGACAATAAAGGGATCAACCGCCAGGGCGGCGGGCTCTCTGCCAAGGCGCTGTCAGAAAAAGACCGGGTTGATATCCGTTTTGCCGCAGCGATGGAGGCCGACTATCTGGCGGTCTCTTTTGTGCGTGAGGCAGCCGATGTCGAGGAGGCGCGCAGGCTGCTGCGTGAGGCCGGGGGCGGTGGCGGCATTGTGGCCAAAATAGAGCGTGCCGAGGCGCTGGAGTGCATTGAAGAGATCATCCGTGTATCGGATGCAATCATGGTGGCGAGGGGCGATCTGGGGGTCGAGATTGGTGATGCCGAGCTGCCCACGGTGCAGAAGAGCCTGGTTCGAACCGCACGCGAGATGAATACGGTGGCGATTACCGCAACCCAGATGATGGAGTCGATGATTGAAAACTCGATCCCCACCCGGGCTGAGGTCTTTGACGTGGCCAATGCGGTATTTGATGGTACCGATGCGGTGATGCTGTCGGGAGAGACGGCGATGGGAGCCAACCCGGTCAAGGCGGTGGCGGCGATGGATCGGGTCTGCCGTGAGGCAGAGAAGCACAAATCGGTGCGCAGATCCAGGCACCGGGTCGATGCCGAGTTTTTGCGCAGAGATGAGGCGATTGCGATGGCTGCAATGTATGCCGCCAACCACTACCTGCGGGTGACGGCGATTGCCGCTTTGACCGAATCCGGCTCCACGCCAAAGTCGATGTCCCGCATCAGCTCGGGGATACCGATCTACGCCATGACCGGGCACCGCGCCGTCCGCAGAAAGGTTACGCTGTTTCGTGGCGTCTATCCTGTCAACCTTCAGGCAACGAGCGGCAGCAGCCAAAAAACAAACGAGATCATTATTGAGACCCTGTTGCAATGCAATGCGGTGAAAGAGGGTGATGTGGTTATTATCACCAAGGGCGATGCTTCAGGCGTTGAAGGGCATACCAATACGTTGCAGATAATCCGTGTTGGTGATCATCTTGCCCATTCACCCAACTGAATCCCTCCTGCTCCCTGCCGATAGATGCCTGGACGCCTGAAATCACCACTTTTTATTGCGTTTATCAATGGCATAGTGGGCGCACTCTTTCTGCTGACACCCTGGGCATCCCGGTTAGAAGAGAATTTTGGGTTGGAGTGGCTGTTTCAGGCGCGAGGGTCACAGCCACCGCCAGAGCAGGTCGTTTTGGTGGTGATGGATACCGAATCCATGAACCGGCTGGGGCTGGAGCGGTTGCACCGAAAATGGCCGCGCCAGCTCCATGCCCAACTGATACAAAAACTCTCCGCGGCAGATGCTGCAGTGATCGCCTTTGATATCTTCTTCCGTGAACCGCGTGAACCTGCGGGTGACCAGGCGCTGGCTGATGCTATCCGGCAGGCCGGCAATGTAATCCTGTTTCGCTATCTGCACAAGGATGCGGTGCAGCTACAGGCTGATGGGAGAAGCGCCACCGTCTTTGTAGAGAAAATAGTCGATCCGATACCGATATTTGCCGATGCGGCTGTTGCACTGGCGCCTTTTGCACTGCCTGGCGTGCCGGTAAAGGTCAGCCAGTTCTGGAAATTCAAACCTGAAATTGGCGGGCTGGCTACACTGCCTGCGATGGCATTTCAGTACTACTCCCTGGATCTCTATAACGCCCTCCAGAAAATGGTGCCGCCAGAGGACGGCTTGCTGCCCGCAACCTCTGCGGAGATGCTTCAATCACCGGGGCTGGAGTCCTATATGCAGCAGATGCGCTCACGGCTCATGGGGCAGGGGGTGGCTGATTGGCTGCAAGGTGCCGGGGCGGATGACCCACTGCTGAAGTCGCTGCTCTCGATGTACAGCGGTGGCCATAGTCAGTTTTTGAACTACTATGGCCCTCCGCGAACGATCAATAGCGTTCCCTACTACCGGGTACTCAGTATGAGTGATGCCGAGATGCAGATGCTGTTTGCTGGGAGAGCTGTTTTTGTGGGGGTATCGGAAGCCTTCCAATGGGATCAGAAAGATACCTTTTATACTGTATATTCAGACCGCCAAACGGGGCATAACATCAGTGGCGTTGAGATTGCAGCGACCGCCTTTGGCAATCTGCTGCAGCGGACCTGGATAAAACCGCTGGGGGATGGCTATGCTTTTGTATTGATACTCTTATGGGGCGGTTTGATCGGTTTGGTCTGCCGCTGGTTATCGGCGGGCAGAGCCATTGTTACCCTCTTTGTACTCTGTGCAGGGTATGCCGCCGCAGCGCTTGGAAGCTTTTCTGCTGCATCAATATGGCTTCCGGTAGTTGTCCCGCTCTTTGTTCAGGTGCTGCCGGTACTCTTTTTTACCATGCTGCTGGGCTATCAGGAGGCTCATGAAGAGAGGGTGAAGATCGCCCTGGCTCTGGGGCGCTACCTCCCGCCCCAGGCGGTCGAGGACCTTGCCAAATCTGTACAGCGCACTGGTGGAGCAGGGGAGACGGTATACGGCGTCTGTCTGGCAACCGATGCGGAGCAGTACACGCGACTGTCAGAGCAGATGGAGCCTGCGGAGCTGAGGCTCTTTTTAAACGCCTATTATGAGATTGTGTTTCAGGCGATTCATGAGCAGGGTGGGATTATATCGGATGTAGTGGGTGATGCCGTACTGGCGCTTTGGGTGAGTCCTGAGCCGCAGGCAGAGCGGCGAATAAAAGCCTGCCATGCGGCCTTGAATGTGATGTCGGCAGTAGAGCAGTTTAATCGGCAGCAGCCAGAATACAGGCTGCCGACCCGTATTGGGCTGCATTATGGCGAGATCTGTATTGGTGATGTGGGGGCGGGCGAGCATTACGAATATCGTGCTATCGGAGATGTGGTCAATACAGCAACCCGGATTGAGGGTGCAAACAAGCACTTTGGCACACGCCTGCTAATATCCAGCGAAGGGCTGGCCGGCATCAACAATATAGTGACAAGAGAGCTGGGGCTGTTTCGCCTGGCAGGTAAATCCAGGGCGATACACCTTTTCGAGCTCCTGGGGCATAGCCAGAGCTGCCCTGAGGCTACAACCCGTTTGCTGGCCGGGTATGAACAGGCGTTTTCTGCATTTAAGCGCCAGAAGTGGGAGGAGGCCTCCGGTTATTTTGCTAAAATAGTGCAAGAATACCCTGAAGATGGCCCGTCGCTTTTTTATTTGGATCTTTCTAACCGCTACAGGCGCTCTCCTCCGGGTGAAGAGTGGGAAGGGGTTATAACGCTGAAGCGGAAATAGTAAATTATGGTGGCGGCAGAAAAAATCTCCCTTTTGAAGAGCATCCGCCTTTTCTCAGGTCTTGATGATGCCGAGCTGCAGGCGCTGTTTGACCACTCCTCTGTCCGATCTTTCCCAAAAAACAGCGTTATCATCAATGATGGCGACGAAAGTGACTCCCTCTATGTGATTGCTTCTGGAAAGGTCAAGATATTTCTTATGGATGATAAAGGAAAAGAGATCATTCTGAATTTCCAGTCAACGGGCGAATATTTTGGTGAGCTGTCCCTGCTGGATCAGGTCTGCCGCTCTGCCTCAGTGATCACGCTTGAGCCTTGCCGGTTTATTATTATTTCAAAAGTGGCCTTTATGCAGTGTATATCCAAGCACCCGGAGATTGCGCTGCGGGTCATTCGAGATCTGACAACCCGTTTGCGCAGCTTGACAGATGAGGTAAAGGGTTTTGCGCTGCTGGATGTTTATGGCCGGTTATCCCGCATTTTGCTCAAGCTGGCAGAACCGAAGAATGGTGAGCTGGTGATTGAGCGGGCACCCTCACGAAAAGATCTTGCCAGCATGGTGGGCTCTTCGCGGGAGATGGTCACCCGCATAATAAAGGGGCTTGAAGAGGGCGGGCATATCACTGTTACAGGCAAAACCATCGTTATTCACGGCCAGCTTCCTCATGCCTGGTGATTCATCTCCCCAAAACCCGCAATAATGCCCATAAAGCGGACAAAACATAAGTGAGACTTTGTTCACACTTTTGTGCGGAACTGGTTCTCTTCTCTTTTATCTGTTGGCGGCTAATATTTAGTTACACAGGGAGTCTTGGATTTTGAAACAGGATTTTCTCCTTGCCTTAAGCCATGGATGAAGGAGATATGGATTTCTCCAAGGGAAGCCCTGAAGAGTGTATGGATGCACTCTTCAGGGCTTTCTGGCCATAGGGAGCGGGCATGGTTGCCCACTATTATGCTGGATGCATGGGATTTTGAAAGCGTAGAAACGCTCGCTTTATGTGAGAGAGTTTGATTCGACATGGATGCAGTTACAGGAGTTCAGGACGCGGTGCACAAACGCAGCCCAGGATGGATGTAACACCCCCCGCCAATTGGTATCACGGAAGAGGAGGCAAGGATGCTTCCTTTCTATACCTTCTATTATTATCTATCGATATTACTCAGTTGGTAAGAAAGGCACAGAGGTCAACCCAGGTTGAAGGAGTGCTGCTTGTACCCTGGGCATTATAATGGTACTTACTAATTAAAAACTGAACTTATAATTCTAAATGTTGGTTGTTTTATGTGTAAGAGCAGTATAGATGTTTGCTTGCGCCCGCATTATGGGTGCTTGCGCCCGCATTATGGGTGCTTGCGCCCGCATTATGGGTGCTTCATGCAATATAAACAGTATACCTCTCTCCACAGTGATCTAAAGCAACCTGATTTTCTGGAGAGATCGACAATGATACGTGTTCTGCTGGTTGATGATCATGAGTTGGTTAGAACCGGATTTCGCCACATTCTGGGAGAGGCAAGGGACATTGAAGTGATTGCAGAGGTATCCTCGGGCGAGGAGGCGGTCGCGTTTGTGCGCGCCACGCTGCCTGATCTGGTGCTGATGGATGTCAATATGCCGGGCATCGGAGGGATTGAAGCGACCCGCAAACTGCTGCGAATCAACAAGGATCTGAAAGTGATTGCGCTGACTGTGCACACTGACAGCCCATTTCCAACGCAATTGCATGAAGCCGGTGCCTTAGGCTACCTGACCAAGGGGTGTCCTGCAGAGGAGATGTTTAAGGCGATACGCCTGGTGGCATCGGGCAAACCCTATATCTCAAACGAGGTCTCACAAAAGCTGGCATTGGCTCAGATGTCGGGGCATGTGGAAGATCAGCCCTTTGGGAAGATATCCCAACGGGAGATGCAGGTGTTGATGATGATCATTCAGGGCACCAAAACGCAAGAGATTTCAGACTCACTCTGCTTAAGCCCCAAAACAGTCAGCACCTACCGCCATCGCCTGTATGAAAAACTTGAGGTTGAGACCGATGTAGATCTCACACACCTTGCAATACGCCACGGACTGGTTGAATCCCAAAAGCCCCCTGTAGTTGATGTCTGACTCACTGCTGTTCGACCCTGATTGCAGAGCCTGCCCCAGACTGGCAACCTTTCTCGATCAGGTCAAGGCGGACTACCCCGACTACTATGCAAGGCCGGTGCCCCCCTTTGGTGTTGCCGACCCCGGCCTGTTGATCGTGGGCCTGGCGCCTGGAATGCATGGAGCGAATGCCACGGGCCGCCCATTTACCGGGGATCATGCTGGCATCCTGCTGTATCGAACACTGTATGAATATGGCTTTAGCACGGCACCTGAGTCACTATCCAGCGATGATGGTCTGGCGCTGATTGGTTGTCGTATCACCAATGCCGTGAAGTGTCTGCCGCCGCAAAACAAGCCCGTGGGGGCAGAGATCAACACCTGCAACACCTACCTCGCCAATGAGCTGCATGGCCTGTACGAAGGGGCGATTGTGCTTGCGCTGGGTTCAATAGCCCACAATGCCGTCATCAAGGCGCTGGGGTTAAGGCAAAAGAGCCACCCCTTTGGGCATAACCGACTGCATGAACTCGATAATGGCCTGCGCCTGCTCGACTCATATCACTGCAGCCGATACAACACCCAGACAAGGCGCCTGACTACAGAGATGTTCCAGGCCGTCTTTGCCCATGCCAGAGGCCTTATTGGCAGCTGTTGAGGCTGCCTGCTGTTTGTGCCGTATAATTGCGGCCATGGTATCTGAAACCCAGAGCGCAGCATTTGACCCCAAACTCTTCCTTGAAACGCTGACCAGTCGTCCCGGCGTCTATCGCATGCTGGATGGAGAGGGTAAACTGCTCTACGTTGGCAAGGCAAAGGATTTGAAGCGGCGTGTCGGCAGCTATTTTACGCGCTCACTCAATATGCGCATCCAGAGCATGGTCTCGCAGATCAAGGGCATAGAGGTCACCGTGACCCACACGGAGGCTGAGGCGCTGATCCTGGAAAACACGCTGATCAAATCCCTAAAGCCCCGTTACAATATTCTGCTGCGTGATGACAAGAGCTACCCCTATATCTACCTCTCCAATGACCAGCAGTTCCCGCGCCTGACATGGCATCGTGGAGCCAAAAGTAGCGGTGGCCGCTATTTTGGGCCCTATCCCAATATTGGCTCCATGCGGGAGAACCTGCGGCTGCTGCAGAAACTTTTCCCGGTTCGTCAGTGTGAGGATAGTTTTTTCCGCAATCGCTCACGCCCCTGCCTTCAATACCAGATAAAGCGCTGTACGGCCCCCTGTGTTGGCCTCATCACCAAAGAGGATTACGGGGAGGATGTGCAGGATGCAACACTGTTTCTGGAGGGAAAGGCAGCGCAGGTGATCGATAATCTGATTGAACGCATGGAGCAGGCATCCGGGCAGCTGGAATTTGAACAGGCCGCCCGCTACCGGGATCAAATTGCCGTTCTAAGGCGTATTCAAGAGAAGCAGCATATCAGCGGCGAGCGTGGTGATCTGGATATTCTTGCCGCTGTGGTCAAAGGCGGAGCAGCCTGTATCCAGCTCTTTTTTATCCGGGCGGGACGAAATCTTGGCAACAAGGTTTTTTTTCCAAAAATACCGGATGGCGCAGAAGAGAGGGCAGTACTCTCTGCCTTTATGGCGCAATACTATATCGGCAAAAATGTCCCGCCCAGGGTAATTGTTAATGTAGTGCCTGACGATGCCGGGGTGCTGGCAGAGGTGTTGGCTGAACAGGCAGGGCGGCGGGTTGATATTACGGCTCGTGTGCGCAGTGAACGGATGCGATGGCTACAGATGGCGCAGCAAAATGCCAGCCTGGCGCTGGATGCCAGATTGGCCAGCAAGGCCGGCCTGCGGGCGCGGCTGGATGCACTACAGCAGGCGCTGGGTCTGGATGAGCCGCCCGCACGAATGGAGTGTTTTGATATCAGCCACACCGGAGGTGAGCAGACAGTGGCCTCCTGCGTGGTGTTTGACAACCAGGGCGCCCTCAAATCGGACTACCGCCGCTTCAATATAGAGGGGATCACCCCGGGTGATGACTATGCAGCAATGGAACAGGCCTTGAGCCGGCGCTACAGCCGCATACAGGCGGAAGAAGGCCGGCTGCCTGATATCCTGTTTATTGACGGGGGCAAAGGCCAGCTTTCAGCATCGGCCTCTGTGCTGGACGAACTGGGGGTGCAAGGCGTTACCCTGGTCGGCATAGCCAAAGGTGCAGATCGAAAACCAGGTTTAGAGCAGCTCTTCTTGTTTGGAGAGCAAGCGCCGATTATACTCCCGCCAAACTCACCAGCACTCCATCTGATTCAACAGATCCGTGATGAGGCCCATCGGTTTGCCATTACGGGGCACCGCCAGCGTCGTGGGCGCAGCCGGAGAACCTCAGTGCTGGAAGAGATTCCAGGTATAGGCCCCAAACGCCGTCAGCGTCTCTTGCGCCAGTTTGGAGGATTGCAGGAGCTTGCACGGGCAGGGGTTGATGATCTTTCCCGCGTGGAAGGCGTTAGCCGCAGACTGGCACAGCAGATCTACGAGGCCTTTCACGGGGAAAAATGAATTACAGCATTCCAAACCTTCTCACACTTACGCGGATTGCGCTGATCCCGGTTTTTGTCGGGGTCTTCTATCTGCCATGGGAAGATGCAAACATAGCCTGTGCCGTAGTGTTTGGGCTGGCGGGCGTGACCGATTGGCTGGATGGCTATCTGGCGCGTCGTCTCAACCAAACCTCACCGCTTGGTGCATTCCTGGACCCCGTCGCGGACAAACTTATGGTTGCGGCGGCGCTGATCCTACTGGTTGAAGCCGACCCTTCACCTGCACTGGCGATCCCCGTGGTGATCATTATTGGCCGCGAAATTGCCATCTCTGCCCTGCGTGAGTGGATGGCCGAGATAGGTGCGCGAGCCACAGTTGCGGTTTCAGCGATTGGGAAGATCAAGACAGTCACCCAGATGGTCGCCATAACCATGCTGATTTACCGGGATGACCTCCTGAGTATCCCCATCTACACCGTAGGTTATGTTTTGCTCTATATGGCTGCAATATTGACCTTCTGGTCAATGGTCGTCTACCTGCGCGCAGCCTGGCCCAGCCTGAACCAGAAACCAAAATGAAAAAATAAAAAGGCCGGCTTTTGTCCTTGACTCTGAAGGTCAGGCTATTACAATATCGCCCTCTCAAGCGGGAATAGCTCAGTTGGTAGAGCACAACCTTGCCAAGGTTGGGGTCGCGAGTTCGAATCTCGTTTCCCGCTCCAGATTTAAAAAACCCTGAGCAGGCAATGCCAGGGTTTTTTTAGCTTAAAGCTTCTACCCTGACCGGGCAGCTTTAACAATGCTCCTCATGGCTGAGTGGCAGAGTGGTTATGCAGCGGCCTGCAAAGCCGTGGACCTCGGTTCGATTCCGGGCTCAGCCTCCATATAAAATACTAATAAAAACAAATAGATAAGGCGCTTTCTAGCGCCTTTTTCTTTGCCTGAAATTCATGGAAAACCCGCTAAAAACAGTATAAAACCGTCTAAAAATGCCTGTCTGGAGCGGCAAAACCACCCGGTATATTCTAAGATTGCCGATTACACGAGTTATAAAAGGTTATAAAAGGATATGAAAGATGGCAACCTGTAGACAGCGTGGAAGCAAGTTTGAATTTATCATCAAAAGGAAAGGCTTGTTGCCGAAGCCAATCTATCTGACATTTGATTCCAAAGGGGATGGGGAGTCATATTGTTCTCATCTTGAGGGTCTGCTAGACCAGGGGATCATTCCTGAGGAGTTCATTCAGAATGAGGACAATGGCCTGGCAGTTCGGAAGGTTCTCATCGAATATGAACTGACGGTCCCGATCACGCAGAATGACAAGAATCTCCTGGGTGTTAGTTGTGAGCGTATCGGGGATCTCAGGATTTCGGACATCTCGTACGATTGGACTGAGCGGTTGATTTCGGATATGAAGCGCAAACGGAACCTTGCTCCAGGCACAATCCGGCATCATATTGGAGCGCTGGCCCGCTGTTTTGACTGGGCGGTTAAGAAGGGCTACATGCCGTTTAACCCTTTACGGATGTTGCCTAAAGGTTATGCAAAGTATTCGCAAGAGGATAAGAAGTTTGTTGAAGTAAAAGAGGATCAGGAAAGGGATCGGCGGCTGGAACCGGGAGAAGAAGAGATGATCCGGAAGGTGCTGATGACAGAGTACAAGCCTGAGCATAAGCAGCGTCCATTGG
>WFXD01000078.1 GCA_015490795.1 Gammaproteobacteria bacterium | reverse complement strand
GGTCAAGATACCTCATGAAATCGTGCAAAATATTGAGCATCTCTCTACCGGCAGCGAGGAGACTGTCGAGCTTGCAGAGGATGAGATGGGAGATAAGCACTATGCCGACTTTTTTTGCAAACTTCAGGATGGCGATTTTGAGATACCCAGCATGCCGGATATTGCCATCCGCATCAGCAAGGCGCTCAACAACCCGGATGCCACAAGCACCGATATTGCCCGCATCATTCAGATGGACCCCGCTCTTGCCGCACGCATTATCCACATTGTAAACAGCCCACTCTACGCAAGTCGTCACCGTATCGATAACTGCCCGGATGCCGTCACCCGGCTGGGGCGGGCCACCACTCGCAGTCTGGTGCTCAGCTTCATACTAAAAAATCTTTTCCGCACCAGGCATGCCGTTCTCAGGAGGCGCATGTCTGAATTGTGGGCACACAGCCGGAAGGTTGCCGCTGTCTGCCATGTGCTGGCGCGCCTCGGCTCAAAGCTGGATCCCGACCAGGCCATGCTTGCTGGACTCATCCACGATATTGGCGCCATACCCATCCTTAACGCTGCCAAGGATTACCCAGAACTTATAGAAAATCCGGATCTATTGGACAAGACGGTTAGCCGCTTGCAGGCACGAACCGGCGCCCTGGTTTTGCGTCAATGGAACTTTATGGATGAGCTTGCCGATGTCGCCTTGCAGGCTGAGAACTGGGCATGGGATGAAAGCAATACAATCAACTATATTGACTTGGTGATTTTGGGGCAGCTGCATGCCTATATTGGCACTCCCCGCATGCAGGCACTGCCACGTATTGATCTGGTTCCCGCCTTTCACAAACTGGGAAATGGAAAGTTGACCCCCCAACAGTCATTGAAGATCATTGAAAAATCCAAATCAGACATTCAAGCCGTCGAGCAGCTTTTGGACGGGGGTTAAGGAGCGTGTGCGTTCCTAAATTGATTTAACCGCTTTGCTGGCAGCCTCACTCCTCTCCGGCTGAGACTCCAGGTTTGCTGTCCCGCGGGCAACCAGTTCGCCCAGGGTTTTCTGCTTGAGAAACTCAAAGATGTCATTACTCAGTTCATTCCACAGTACATGTGTCAAGCGGACTGATCCACCCTCTTGCTCAGCCTTTAAATGGTTAGACTCTACCCATTCATCTACGGCACAGATAATATCTGCAACCGATATCTCCCCTGCTGGCCGCCCCAGGTAGTAGCCACCACCTGGCCCACGTACCCCCTTTACCAGCCGCTGACGGCGCAGACAGGCAAAAAGCTGCTCGAGATATGACAAGGAGATACCCTGTTCAACAGAGATGTCTGCCAGCGTCACCGCTCCCCGGCCATCATTGATTGCCAGCTCCAGCATTGCCGTAACAGCGTATCGTCCTTTTGTTGATAGCCTCATGACCTATCTCTCCAGGTGAGATCTTTCTTAACCATTAATGAACCTATGGTTTTTTCATTATAAATAACCACTTATTTCCCTTAGGCTAGCAGTACCTTATCAAACATGTCAATCATAGCAAGAGCTCAATATTAACTACTGATTTTACATGGAATATATGTGTCAATTTGAAAGCCCACAGCAGGTTTGCATTATATCCTTTTAGGCAAAACCAGGGTATAGAAAAACGCCTCTGGTTTTTCAAATACTGTATACATTACCAGATATACGGTAATCAAAAGCATGGCTCTATTGAACGGCGGTATACAGGCTATTTTGACAGGAAAAGATTGGCTTTCGCTTCTGGTTTAACGGGCCGCAATGAAGCTCTTAACCCGGATTGCTTTGGGTCAATAGCCCAACCTGCTTCGCACCATGGTCAGGACATGGTTCAAGCTAAAACTGGTTATCATGCAGGTTATCTGCATCCAGGCGTCCCTGATAGTGGCACATAGATCTGTTACAGGTGGCTCGCCTGATGATTATTAACACCCCTGAAAAAGCCGCAATTTTGCGACGAAATCGACAATCCAGGCCTACAAACGGGTTGATTTGGCAGGAAATTGTAGATAACTGCTATAAATTTATCTACGATTACAGTAGAGATTGTATGATTTTTATCCATTTTTGCTTTTTAAAGATCCTTCAAGTAAATGCCAGATAAAGTGGTTAATGAGATACAGAATGCCAATGAAGCAACCAACCATATCAACAAGGAGGCGCTTTCCCCGTATTGACGTGGATCTACCCATAGAGATTAAGGCCGAATGCGGACTGGTTTTTAATGCCATAACAAAAAATATCTCTCAAACCGGGTTGTTAATGGTTGCCGATAGAGATAAATTTGAGAAATTGACGGTTAACCAACGGTTATCTGAAAAAAGCCAGCCAGCGGAGGTGACGGTTAAAATAACGCTCCCTATGGAAAATACCACTACAATTCATACGCATTGCCGCCTGTTTCAGTTTCGGCGTATCTCAAGGGATTGTTATCATATTGGGCTGGAATATATGGAGCTGCCAGAGTCGGAACATAATGAGTTGACCCGATATATTCAGGGAATCATTACACACAGCAGCAACCGGAAAGCCCCCCAAACCAGCGGCATACTATTGGCGGAAGCGGACAAAGATTATAAAACCATCTAGGAGCCTGTCGGACTTAGGATGAACTGGCTGCGGAAGTGGGAGAGCGGCTCAAATATCCCCGGTTTTGATAGTGTCGCTACCTCGTGATAGATTTTGCAGTCATGCATAAATGCTATGTGTAGTTTCTGGTACGCGTCGTTATGCCTTTGCCAGATGCTGAGGTATGGCCTCGGAGTGAGTCTGGCCGCTAGGCCCATAGGTGGCGGTAATGTTTGCTTTGCCAGAGAGGATATCCAGGGCGATGGTAATGTGCCGCTGGGTCAAGGCGATCACGCCGCCATTGATCTCATTCTGGCGCTGTAGTTTTCTGACCAGATTCTGCAACTCCTGCCATTGGGTAACAATCGGGTTCTCTTTGGGAAGACGTGCAATAAACAGCGCCACCTCTTCACTGCTTGAGGAGCCTCCAATCTGAGCCAAAAATTGCACGCATTTTGAGTGGTGCAGTTCGACCTGCTGCATAGCATCGATTTTCTTGCTGCTAATGGCAGCGATCAGATCAGGGTTTGAACTACTCAATGCCTGATGCTCTTCGGTCAGTATATCCAGCAGCCGGTAGGTCTCTTTCAACTCTGCTGCCAGTAGTTGAGATAGCTGTTGCTGAGTGGCTTTTGGCATGGCTAGCTCTTTTGGGCAAAAGCCCGTTCAGTGGCCAATAAATTATCGGCCGTGCTTTCAGGATTGATCTGGTGGGCACCCGTAGCCAGGGCATGCCTTGTCTCTGCAACACGGTTCATATCGACTATTGGCAGGCTGCCAATCTGCTCCTCTAAAGCAGCGAGCTGCGTGGCAGATGCGGTCAGGCTGACTCTGTCTGAGATTGTTGATGATTTGGCTGAACTGCTGTGCGAAGGCCTGTCACTATCAACGGCACTGGCAGGTTTACCGCTTCCTTGGCTGCTGACTGCCCTGTTGGCAACATTTTTAATCTCTATCGTCATGCTTTCGTACTCCCGAATATGCACCTCTTCGGTAATGGGTAACGACATGGTGTTCAATATCTTTACCCCATTTTGTGAAGTGATCACTATATCTTGTGGTATTTATGAATGAATCGCATAATTTTCTCATGGCAGTGGGCCGGCTACAACGCTACCCTTACCACGCCTGGGGATATCACCGTGGCCTCAACCTCCTTTTTTGAGTGAATATTCCGCACCTTTATTCGCTCTCCCGTGGCCCCACTGCTCAGTGCCTTCCCCGGCATTCGAACCTCTATTTTGCTGCTGCGAGCCAAGATAATGACCTTGCTGCCTTTTTTTACGGTCTTTTGGGTTACTGTGTGCTGCGAGTGAAGCACCTGACCTTGTTGCAGGCTCCTTTTCAATACCATGCCGACTGCCTCTGCGGGCTGTTTGAAAAAATGGCCACGAAGCCGGGCAATGTCCTTTTTTTTCAGCATAAGGTCGCTGCTGCTCAGCACGGTTCCCCGGGCAAGGTTGTCGGCAGCAACAATGACATCGGTTACCAGGCTCACCATAACAGGCACATAGAGGCTCCAGGGTTTGCTGCCTGAGCAACGTACGCCTACAGTTACTCTGCCAAGTTTACGCCCCGCCGGTGGGGAGAAGGTCTCTAAAGGTTGGCTGCATTTAGACAACCGTAAGCGGCTGTCAAGGCGGTTAGCCGTGACCACAGGCGGCACAGAGTAGCCGGTGGCATTGTTTTTTGCATGGTTGCGGGCAGCATCAAGAATACTTTTGTGCGGCTGAATGGGGTCAGATGAAAGTGCAGATACAGGCAATACAAGCACTAAAAACAGCACCGCATTGATCAGTAAATCCTCTGTTTTTAGTCTGTTAATCTTCATTGTCCCATTCAATTGGTTTTGTGCCGTTTTTTTGACGCATACCAGCGTCCACAAAACTCTTGCAATTTGCATGCCTATTGAATTCGATCTGTTAACAGCCTCTTTGTTACGGGGGGGTTCTAAAGCATTATCTATAGATGCCGTTAACCGGGCATGGCTGATCTGATTGGGTAAAGGGAGAACAATGGCAATAATTCTTGACAGAGACATGGATCTCACTGCCCGGCATGCACCTGATCAACTGCAAAAGCGGATTGGCCGAAGGCTGCTCTCACACGGCATAAATTTTTTCAGGGCTGAATATAAATGAACCATGCTGCAACAAGGACCCCGTTGCTCTGCTCCGCAGAGGAGTACACTGCATTTAAACAATTTCTCAGCAAAGCCAGTGGTATTGAGCTGGGTAACGGCAAAGAGTATCTGGTGGTTAGCAGGCTCAATGGGCTGATGCGTCAGTATGGGCTGACAAATATAAAAGAGCTGCTGACCGAATTGACCACAGGGCGTAACCCTGGGTTAAGAGCCGATGTTATTGATGCAATGACCACCAATGAGACCTTTTGGTTTCGTGATGCTCCACACTTTCGGCTGTTAACGGCTAAAATTTTTCCAGAGACTACCCACCAGCGGTTTCGAATCTGGTCAGCCGCCTGCTCATCGGGTCAGGAGCCCTACTCGATCAGCATGCAGGCGCATGACTATCGCATGCGTAACCCAGGTAAATTGAGAGATGTTGAAATCATCTCAACCGACATATCCGCCAGCATACTGAATGAGGCGCGCAGAGGGGTCTATTCAGCATTATCAGCCTCCCGCGGCCTGGATGATAAACAGCGCAGTCGCTACTTCTCCCCCCATGCTGAAGGATATGAGGTTAAGCCGGAGATTAAAAAGCAGGTTCATTTTCAGGAGTTTAATCTCACCCGTGACTTTGCCTCTTTGGGGCGATTTGATGTTATTTTTTGCCGCAACGTCCTGATCTACTTTCCTCCCGCAGTCAAGCAGGACATTATTCAGCGCATGAGCAAGGTATTGCGCCCTGGCGGATACCTCTTTTTAGGCTCTACTGAATCCATGCCCGCAGACTTGAATGCCTTTGAGATGATTACCGAACAGGGTGGCATTATCTATCGGGTGAAAGGGCCATAGATCAAACATCTGCACACTTACCCTCCCCCACTTTGCCGCCCAGGCGGTAATCTTTTGCCACCCCTCCCCTGCCTGTACGTTACGGACTAAACAGTTATCCAGTAAAAACAACAACATGCCTTGATGGCATGAAACCTGCTTCCATCAAAGTAAAATGATATTGGAGCAGATTGATGAAACTCGGCAGTGCATTCGGCATTCACGAACAGGCCCTGAAGATGCGGTCATATCGTGCTGAGCTATTGGCCAGCAACATGGCAAATGCAGATACCCCGGGATACAAGGCGCGGGATATTGACTTTAAGCAGGCCCTGGGGGCTGCAACCCTACAACAGCCACGGATGAAAACGACACATCAGAATCATATATCAAGCGCAACCAGTGGGCTATCTCCAGCACACTTACGGTATCGGATACCCACTCAGCCATCACTGGATGGAAATACAGTTGATATGCAGGTTGAAAAGAGTGCCTTTGCTGCCAATGCACTGGAGTATGAGGCCAGCTTGGGTTTTCTCAATGGCAAAATCAAAGGGTTAAAAAAAGCCATACGGGGTGATTAATTATGTCTAGTATGAAGATCTTTGATATTGCAGGTTCGGCACTCAGCGCGCAAAGCCAGCGCCTGAATCTGGTGGCCAGCAACATGGCCAATGCTGATAGCGTCAGCAGCAGTATTAATGAAACCTACCGTAGTCGCCAGCCCATATTCAAGGCAATGGTTGATCAAATGAACCCCAAGAGTTCAGCGGTTGGTGTACGCATGCTGGGTGTGGTGGAGAGTCAGGTACCACTGCAACAGGAGTATGCACCTGACCACCCCATGGCCAATGAAGAGGGCTACATCTTCCGACCAAACGTAAACATTGTAGAAGAGATGGCCAACATGATCTCTGCCTCTCGCTCCTATCAAAACAATGTAGAGGTTATGAACTCCGCAAAGCAGATGATGATGGGGCTGCTCAGGTTGGGGCAATAATTGAGGTAATGCTATGAGTACAGACAGTGTAACAAACGATCTCTATGCCAGCCTGGGGCTTGCTCAGAAAGATACTAAAGCAGACAAAAGCTCAAATGAGCTGGCACAGGAAGATTTTCTAGAGCTGATGGTTGCTCAGCTGACCCACCAGGATCCCTTCAAACCGATGGAGAATGGAGATTTTCTCTCTCAAATGGCCCAATTCTCATCAGTCTCCGGGCTGGATAAGCTGAATGAGTCATTCAGTGCGCTATCCGCATCAATGACCTCCAATCAGGCCATGCAGGCCGGTGCGCTGGTTGACCGGGAGGTGTTGGTAGATACGAACCTCGGGCTTTTGCCTCAAGGTGGCACCCTGAATGGTGTAGTGGATCTCACTTCAAGCGCTGGCGCCGTAACCGTCACGGTCAAGGATGCAACAGGGGCCTTGATAAAAGAGATCCCATTTGGGACACAGCCAAAGGGTCGGCTTGAGTTCAGCTGGGATGGATCAACAGAGAGTGGCGATTATGCGCCACCCGGAGTCTACCGCATCAGCACCGAGGCAGTAATAGACAGTGAAAACATCATGCTGCCAACGCTTATTGCAGCACGGGTTGACAGTGTGAACCTGGGGCCAGGCCAACAGGGGCTAACGCTTAACCTGGATGGTTTGGGCTCAGTTGCATTTGGTGATGTGGCCCAAATACGTTAAACGAAATTCTATAGGAGTTCTGACATGCCTTTTCGAATTGCGCTGAGCGGCTTAGATGCCGCATCAACTGATCTACAGGTTACTGGCAACAATATTGCCAACGCTGCAACAGCTGGATTTAAAGAATCACGGGCAGAGTTTGCAGACCTTTATGCCAGCTCACTGAATGACGTGAGTACCAACTCATCCGGGCGCGGCGTGCGGGTTTCGCGCGTTGCACAGCAGTTTGGCCAAGGCAACATTGACTTTACCGGCAGCAACCTCGACCTCTCTATCAGTGGTGAGGGGCTCTTTATTCTGGGCGCCGCAGATGGCTCTGCCAGCTACGAATACACCCGCTCCGGGGCATTTAGCGTTGACCGGGACAGCTATGTGGTAAACCATGCCGGTCAACAGCTTCAGTTTTTTCCAACCCAGCTTGATGTCAATGGAAATGTAGTCGAGGATACAAACGGCAATCCAGTATTCCAGGGTGCAATTTCACCCATACAACTACCCACACAGGCAGGTGCGCCATCAGCAACCGTGGATATTATAAACTCGGTTAATCTGGATTCCAATGAAACACAGCCAGCAGCCTACACTGCTCAATCAGCGGTTCCTCCTGCTGCACTGGTAGCTACCGAGTTCTCACCCAACCCAAGTCCGGATGAGTACACCCATACCACCTCAACAACTATCTATGACTCCTTGGGCAATAGCAAGGTGGCAACCTTTTACTATGTAAAAACATCTGTTCCCGGCCAATGGAATGTCTACCTGCAAACAACAAACAACGAAGGTACAGATGTTTTTATTCCAACTGATCAGGATCGGGATGGCACGGTAGACAGCTACTATACAACCTTACAGTTTGACGGTACGGGCACCCTGGTAAGCGCAGGCACAAGTGGCCCTCCATATGTAACGGATGCCTCTTATCCCGGCTTTGATCTGCACCCTTCCACAGCACTTACAGGTGATGCGGCAGTGATGAATCTGGATATCGAGTTTGGTGCAACCACTCAATATGGCACACGGTTTGCGATAAACAATCTGACTCAGGATGGCTACACCAGCGGCCTGCTGACCGGGCTTGATATTGACAAGAGTGGCGTGGCGTTTGCACGCTTCTCCAATGGGCAATCCCTGGCGCTGGGCATGGTAGCGTTGGGACGCTTTAACAACCTGCAGGGGTTGCAACAGGTTGGCGATACAAACTGGGCTGAAAGCTTCGCCTCCGGTGGCGTTCAAATTGGCCAACCGGGCACCTCCAGCCTTGGTCTGGTGCAGTCTGGCGCATTAGAGAGTTCAAACGTCGATGTGGCAGAGCAGCTGGTTAATCTGATCTCGGCACAGCGAAACTTTCAGGCCAATGCCCAGGTCATCAGCGTCACGGACGAGATAACTCAAACGGTTATCAACATGATTCGCTAATAATATTAACTATTAGTCAGGTACAGACAAATGGATCGCATGCTTTATGTCGCCATGAGCGGCGCTTCTGAAACCCTGCTGGCTCAGGGCACCAACAGCAACAATTTAGCAAACGCCAACACAACGGGATTTTTGTCTGATCTACAGCAGTTTCGCAGCATGCCGGTATTCGGAGATGGATTTCCCACCCGTGTATATGCCCTAAATGAGCGTGCGGACAGCAACTTTGCACGCGGTGCCATTCAGGCCACAGGCCGTGACCTGGACATTGCAGTGCGGGGCGACAGCTGGATGGCTGTACAGGCAAAAGATGGCAGTGAAGCGATGACCCGTGCAGGCGATCTACAGATTGACGCCAATGGCCTGCTGATAACCGGCACAGGATTGCCGGTACTCGGCAACAATGGGCCTATAGCCATTCCGCCAGCAGAAAAAATTGAGATTGCCACAGACGGAACCATCTCAATCCGACCACTGGGACAAGGGCCAAATGAGTTGGCGATTGTGGATCGAATCAAGTTATCAACACCCCAGAAAACGGAACTGGAAAAAGGGATGGACGGACTTATTCGCCTTAAATCAGGAGCGCCTTCCATAGCTGACGCAGATGCACGCTTGACAACAGGCGCTCTGGAATCCAGTAACGTGAACACAGTAACTGCCCTGGTCGACATGATTGAACTGGCACGCAAATTTGAGATGCAGATAAAGATGATGAAGACAGCTGAGGAGGTTGATGCCGCCTCGACTACCATATTAAAGTCCTGATTTCCACCCACCCTGCCTGTCTGATAACAGCAGCCTCTCCCGCCACACCCTGCTTACCTATTCTAGGTTGAACAGCCAAATACTTGGCAAGTAATTTGCAAGTAATCTTACAGGCAGCTGTTTAATTCAACAGATACACTCAATAGACAGAGTTCTGGCGCACGTTGGTTGCCAGAGCAAGTAGAGGACTCAAGATATGTACAGGCCACTCTGGATTGCAAAAACAGGTCTTGATGCGCAGCAGACACGCATGTCGGTCATCGCCAACAATCTGGCGAATGTGAATACAACCGGGTACAAGCGTGAGCGTGCAAAATTTGAAGATCTGATCTATCAGAATATCCGCCAGGTAGGCGCCCAATCCTCCCAGGATACCCAACTCCCGTCAGGGCTTGCACTGGGCACAGGCGTGCGCACTGTTGCAACAGAAAAGGTTCATGGCCAGGGCAATATGATTCAAACGGAAAATGCATTTGATGTGGCGATACAGGGGCGAGGAATGTTCCAGATCCTTCACCCTGACGGCAACATTGTCTATACCCGTGATGGCTCTTTTAGCCTGAGTGTCAATGGTGAACTTGTAAATGCAAGCGGTTATCTTCTGGAGCCTGCCATTACGGTTCCTGATAATACACTCAGTGTAAGCATTGGCACAGATGGTATCGTTTCAGCGCTGGTTGCAGGCAGTGCGACACCCACCCAGATTGGCACCATCGAAACTGCCGACTTTATAAATTATGGCGGGCTGGAAGCGATTGGCGGCAATCTCTATCGCGAATCAGCAGCCAGTGGAACACCCACAACAGGCACACCAGGGATAGATGGCCTGGGCACCATCAATCAAAACATGCTGGAAAGCTCCAATGTCAACGTAGTGGAAGAGATGGTGAATATGATTGAAACCCAGCGCGCCTACGAGATGAACTCAAAGGCAATCTCTACCACGGATGAGATGTTGGCCTACGTCAGCAATCAACTTTAGGCCATAAGTTGACAAGGTGAGTGCCGCCATGAAAAGAGCCATTACAATAACGGTTATTGCACTGGGTGTCATATTGTTGACGGGCTGTAGCTCCGCACCCAAACGTGATCTGGATTATGCACCGGTGCGCCCCGTGGCCCCACCGCCTGTACCCCAGGGTAATGGAGCCATCTATCAATCAGGATTTCAGGTATTGTGGTTTGAGGATATGCGGGCGCGCCGGGTGGGTGATCTGCTGACCATAAAACTGGCAGAGCGGACAGATGCCACTAAAACCGCCACAACCGAGGTCACCAAATCAAACACATCCTCTATAACCAATCCCTCCATCCTGGGGGTATCACCAGAATTTTCGCTCCCCGGCATATTACCGCTGTCCGCAACGAAAAACCTTGGCCTGGGCACCAGTCTGAACTCTTCAACGGATTTCACAGGCGAAGGCGATAGTGAGCAAAGCAATAAACTAACAGGCAATATCACGGTTACTGTAATTGAGGTGCTAGCCAATGGCTACCTGATGGTGCGGGGTGAAAAACGTATTGGCATCAATCAGGGCAATGAATATATCAAGCTCTCAGGCATTGTACGTCCCGCCGATATTGACTCAACCAATACAGTGCTATCAACCAAGATGGCTGATCCAACCATTGTCTATGTTGGAGATGGTGCAATTGCATCTGCCAATACCATGGGGTGGCTGGCCAGGTTTTTTATTAGCGCACTGTTCCCATTCTGACAGGCATCTCGAAACAGGAGAGTGCTATGAAGCCGTATAAAACAACGCTTTTTATCCATAACATAAGCAGGTTGCTGCTCCTGCTTGTGTTGCTGTTGGCAGTAAGCGGGATGGCTCAGGCAGATCGCATAAAAGACCTTGCCTCAATTGCGGGTGTACGCAGCAACCAGCTATTGGGATATGGCCTGGTCGTCGGCCTGGATGGCAGTGGTGACAAGGTAAAGTCATCCCCTTTCACGGAACAGAGCCTGATAACCATGCTGGCCAATCTGGGGATTGTGGTGCCACCGGGGACAACGATAAAACCCAAGAATGTGGCAGCTGTCATGGTGCATGCCGATCTCCCGGCCTTTGCAAAACCCGGCCAGAAAATTGATATTACCGTCTCATCCATTGGGGATGCCAAAAGCCTGCGTGGTGGCAGCCTGTTGATGACGCCACTGAAAGGTGTTGATGGCAAAATCTACGCCATGGCGCAGGGCAACCTGGTGGTTGGTGGTTTAAGCGCCACAGGTTCCGATGGCTCCAACATAACTATAAATATACCCAGTGTCGGGCGCATCCCGAATGGTGCCTCTGTAGAGCGTACCGTATCGTCCCCTTTCGCCAATGGAAGCTCATTCACCCTGAATCTGCACCAGGCAGATTTCACCACTGCGCGACGCCTGAGCGAGTCAATCAACCAGACTCTGGGGGCGGGTACATCACGTCCGGTTGATGCAACATCCATTGTAGTGAGTGCTCCGCTGGACCCCTCTCAGCGTGTCAGCTTTGTCTCTATGGTTGAGAATCTGGAGGTGAGACCGGATGAAGCGCCCGCCCGAATTATCGTCAACTCGCGCACGGGAACCGTTGTTATCAGCAGCCATGTGCGTGTCTCGCCCGCAGCGGTCTCACATGGCAGCATGACGGTGACGATCAGCGAGCGCATGGATGTCTCCCAGCCCGGCGCCTTTGCCGGCGGCGCTACCGCCGTCGTCCCCCGTTCTGATATAGCAGTGGAAGAGGGCGGAGAGCGCATGTTTGTTTTTGACCCTGGCATCTCACTGGATGAGGTGGTACGGGCCGTTAATGAAGTGGGCGCAGGCCCCAGTGATCTGGTGGCTATTCTTGAGGCATTGAAGCAGGCAGGTGCATTGCGGGCGGAGCTGGTCATCATCTAATGAATGCCGCACACGCCAGTGTTTATACCGATTTTCAGGGGCTTGCCAAGCTAAAGACGGCCGCCCGGAAAGATTCTGGCAGCGCACTGGAAGAGACCGCTCAGCAGTTTGAGGCATTGATGATGCAGATGATGCTGAAAAGCATGCGCCAGGCCAGCATTGGCGAGGGGCTGGGAGACAGCGACCAAAGCCTCTTCTATCGGGACATGTACGATCAGCAACTTGCCATCCATCTGGCAAAGAGCGGCGGGCTGGGGCTGACCGAGGTGATTAAGCGGCAGCTGGGGGGCAGCACAGGTGAGCATGCCCAGCAGCCGGGCAAGGTGCTCTCTGATTATCGACAGCAGGCGGTGATGAGAGGGGCACCCTCATCAGACACGGCGACAAGCCCGCTTGAGGCAAACAGATCATCTGCCCCCACAACCTCAACGGCTCCAGTGCAAAAAAAACCTGAGCCAGCAATAGACTCCCCCGAGGCTTTTTTGCGGCATCTGTGGCCGATGGCTCAGGAGGCAGCCATACTGCTGGGCCAGGAGCCGGACACACTTTTAGCCCAGGCGGCACTGGAGACCGGCTGGGGGCAGAAGATGATCCGCAGAGATGATGGCAACAACAGTTTTAACCTGTTTGGCATCAAGGCAGATTATCGCTGGGCCGGCGACCGGGCAATCGTACCTACCCTGGAGTATGCAGGGGGTGTGGCGGTGCGGCAGAAGGCGGCCTTTCGTGCCTACGACTCTTTTGCAGACAGCTTTAAAGACTATGTTGCCTTTCTTCAAACCAACCCACGCTACCACACCGCATTGCAAGCTGATGATAGTGGCAGCTATCTCTCCTCTTTGCAGGAGGCCGGATATGCGACAGACCCCCACTATGCCGAGAAGATCAGCGCAATTCTGGATCGCCCGGAGCTACAGCAGATTCTTGCACAATTAAAGTCGGCTGAATCGCTGCCGTAAAAAGTATAGGAGGAGTTTTGTAATGTTATCAACAAACACATCAATGGGCAGAGACAGGACAGCATAGTGGCAGGTCTTCTTGGCATAGGGGCATCAGGTGTTATCTCGTACAAGAGTGCGCTGGACACCATTGGGCACAATATTTCCAATGCAAATACGGAAGGGTATAGCCGGCAGCGTGTTGACCTGGCAGCAAGTCTGCCGTCATACAAAGGGTATGGCTATGTGGGCAATGGTGTTCAGGTAAAGAGTATCGAGCGCCTGTATGATAAATTTGTAGAGACCCAGATTCGCAGCAGCACCTCAAATCAGGCAGAGTTTGAAACCTACTACAGCTATGCCACCCAGCTCGATAACCTGCTGGCAGATGAAAACCTCAGCCTTGACCCCTCCATCCAGAATTTTTTTAATGCAGTTCAAGAGCTTGCAGACAACCCCTCCTCCAGCATATCGCGTGAGTTTTTACTTGCTGAAAGCAATACGCTGGTCAACCGGATGAACTACCTCAACGGTCAACTGGGTGATACGAGGGCCAGGCTAAATCAGGATTTGGCAGTATCCGTTAATGGTATCAACAACATTGCAAACTCCCTTGCCGAAATCAACCAATCCATTACCGCATCAACGGGCATGGCCAATGGCATGCAACCCAATGACCTGCTGGATCAACGCGATCAGCTAATAAAGTCACTCTCTGAGCTGACCAACGTAACCACTGTGATGCAGGACAATGGCGCTGTAAATGTCTTCATTGGCAGCGGGCAGGCACTGGTTATTGATACGGAAGCGAGATCCCTGACAGTCACCAACAATGCAGCAGATGCCAGCAGAAAAGAGATCAGCTTTATAACAGACTCCAGCTCAGTCACCATTACCCGCCAGCTAACGGGCGGAAGAGTAGGCGGCATGCTCAACTTTCAGGATGAGGTGCTGGATGCCTCCCAGAATGAACTGGGGCGAGTGGTGGTTGGCCTGGTTGAGCAGTTCAATGCCCAACACCAGCTGGGAGCAGATCTCTCCGGCAGCCTGGGTGGAACCTTTTTTACTGCCCCCACTCCAGATGCGCTGGCCAATGCAAACAACAGCGGGACAGGCGCGGTAGCAGTGGCCTTCAGCAACCTGCCATTAAGCAACTACTCAGACCTTACCGCCAGTGACTATGAGCTGCGCAGCACAGACGGCGGAGACAATTACACCTTGACCCGGCTGTCAGACAACACCATCTTCAATATAGATGTAACAACAGCCACGACACTGGCGGCCGATGGCTTTGAAACGGTGCCCGGCACACCTGCAACGGTGACGGTTGATGGCTTTACGCTCAGCATAACGGCTGGAGCAGCCGCAGGGGATCGCTTTCAAATACAACCCACGCGGGACGCTGCCAGCGAGGTAGCCCTGGCCATTACAGATGCCAGCACCATTGCCGCCGCAGGGCCATTGCGTGCCAGTGAGGCCGTTGATGGCAATGGCATGCCAACCAACGTGGGAACAGCAGCTATCACCCAGCCCGTTGTGAGCAGCACCGCAGATCTGCCACTCTCAGGTTCAGGAGGCGACATTACACTCACCTTTAACCCAAACGCAGGCGGTGCCGGGGTTCCTGGGTTTGGTGTCACAGGCGCGCTCCCGGCCTTCCTGCTCTATGACCCGGCTACCGAGAGCACAGGCAAGACGCTGACCTTTACTACAGACACCAAAGGCGATATGAGTTTCAGCATATCCGGCCTCCCTGCAACCGGCGACAGCTTCACCATCACCGACAATACAACCCCGGCGGGTGATAATCGAAACGCACTGGCGCTGGCAGGCATCCAGCAATCACAAAACATGATCAATGGCACAGCCAGCCTGCAAGAGAGCTACTCGCAGATGGTGAGCAGCATTGGAGCAGACAGCCGACGGGCAGAGATCAATATGCAGTCCCACCAGGGGCTGCTTGATCAGGCGATACTTACCCGGGACTCAATTTCAGGTGTCAACCTGGATGAAGAGGCGGCAAACCTGCTTCGCTACCAACAGGCCTATCAAGCGGCAGCTCAGGTGGTCACGGTGGCAAACACGCTTTTTGATACCCTGCTCGCCGCTGTCAGGAGATAGTTATGCGCATCTCAAATAACCTTTTTTTCCAACGATCTGTCAGCGCCATGACGGAACAGCAGTCACAGCTGAACCGGACAAACATCCAGTTGGCTTCAGGAAAAAAGATGCTCACAGCATCGGATGACCCGGTCAGTGCAGCAAAAATCCTTGGGTTGAATAAAGCGATTGCCACAGTCAGCCAATACCAGGACAACATCAACCGGGCCGAAACGAGGCTTGAGCATGAAGAGACCGTTGTGAGCAGCGTGGTCAATCTGCTGCAGCGCGCCAATGAACTGGCCATTCAGGGCAACAATGATACACTCACGCCGACAGACAAACAGGCTATAGGTGTAGAGGTGAACCAGCTGCTCACAGAGCTGATGGGGCTGGCCAATACCAAGGATCCCGATGGCGAGTATATTTTTTCCGGTTTTCAGACCAACACCAAACCCTTCAACCAGGCATCGGCAGGAACCTTCTCCTACGCTGGTGATCTGGGGCAACGCAACCTCCAGATATCAGCAGGCCGGGAGATTGCAGATGGTGACAACGGCTTTGATATGTTTGTTGACGTGAATACAGGGCCACACGCATCCGTTACAGGCAGCACCGCCACAAACCTTGCTGCGACAGGTGCGGGGGATATTTCAATCAATGGCTTCAGCATTGGCGCACTTCCTGCCGCAGCAGATGCCGACGCACGCGCCACCCAGATTATGGAGGCAATCAACCTGATCTCGGACGATACAAACGTCACTGCGACGCTGGCAACCTCAAGCACAGTGACACTCACATCCTCCGTTGGGGATATTACGGTCAACTCGATTGCAGGCACTGGACTGACCACAAGCATAACAGCGGCACCCCAGGCTGCGGTTACCAGCAGTGCAGCAACCAGTTTTGGCGCCATTGCAGATGGCGAACTGACAATTAACAGCGTCAGCCTGGGGGCAATACCGGCGGCTGCCGATGCCGATGCACGGGCACTTCAAATATACAACGCCGTCAATGCCGTCTCTGGTGTCACCAATGTAACGGCAACCATGCCAACCTCAGATACCGTCACGCTAACCTCATCCCGGGGGTGGGTTGATGTTGCAGCCACCTCAATGGCAGATACAGGGCTGACTACAGCCGTTACATCAGCCACAGGCAAACGCAGTATTTTTGAAACTCTGTACCAATTGGGGGATGCACTCAACAATGACCAGCCCATTGATAGATATATCAATGACATACAATCTGCCATGGAGCATGTGGCCACTCAGCAGACAAAGATCGGCACACGATTGAATGCACTGAGCCAGCAGAGTGAAGCCAACGCGGGGATAAAGCTCTCCTATGAGACTCAGCTCTCAACCGAACAGGACCTGGATTACCTGGAAGCAATAGGGCGTTTTAACCAGCAGATGCTCTCCCTCCAGGCGGCACAGCAGGCCTATGCAAAAATGCAGAATATGTCGCTGTTCAATTACATAAGATAAACCGCTCTACCTGGGATTAACAGCGCTGCAGAGCACTTTTGGGGCATAATCATCTCCTCCCCTGCCCTCCTCTCCGCTTAACCCATCTTTCGAAGCATACCCTCGCAAGTCATCGATTTTCAGTCAGAGCCTCTTCCAATATGAAATGAGCCTGAAGTGATCTGCTTCTGTCCATGATGGAGGTATGAAAACCATCATGAACGACTCTCACATTGAAACACTCGAACAGGTCCGTCAATTTCTGGATGGTGCGGCAGACATGGAGATAGCCATTGCCTCAAAGAGTGAGTGATGTGGCAAGACTTTTCCGGACAAAAAATCACACAATTTCTCGGTTTGTTTTCTCATAGCCCAATGGCGTTTGATAGCCGATAGTTGATCGGAACTCACGGCGGCTGAACGCATCCGGGAACTCCTGTCTGAGCTTGCGCACATCAAGGTTGGACTGACCGAACGCCTCCAACTCATTAAGCTCAAACGGACGCTCGAAGATCATGAAGTGACGATTAACATCACCCGGTCCATTGGCATTTCCGCGCAGCCAGAACACCTGCACCAGCACCACATGCTGATCCAATGCGTTCCGGTAGGTGAGTGCCAGGGCCGACCAGGTGGTCCCAGGGCGCAAGTAGCGAGTACCTATCTCTCCTGATGCATCATCTTTCTGTTCTGCCCAGGCACCTCGGATATAACTCACCAGGTTCCGATCACGTCCTGTCTTTTCCGCCTCTCTCGCCGCAGCGTTGAAATCGACCCAACGTGGCGGCACCAGCAATGCGGAGAAGGCATCGAGCAACGTCGACTTTCCCGCGCCGGACCGACCTACGAACAGAAAGCCCTGCTCTGAGATTGGAACGTCATGAATATCGGAGAAGGTGCCCCAGTTGAATACCTGAAGCTGAGCCATACGAAACTGTTCCGGCGCGAAGAGGTTTTGCGTCCCTGCAACGACACTCATTCGTGATCCTCCCCTGATTGCATCTCATCATCTTGTTCAGACGGTGCTTCTGCTGCTCGCATGTCGCGGTAGATTCGGGTCAGCGCCTGAATCTCTTCGGCCGAAAACAGCAGCTTCAGCGTGGGTGAGATCTCGAAGCGATCCTCGCTGGACCGAATCTTGCGCAAGATGCTGTGTTTCTTGATCTTTTCAATCGATGCATGGATGCGCTTCTCGAACAGCGCCCGGTCGGTGTTGCCGACCTGCTCGTAAACGCCGAGAAACTCGACGATCTCTTCAGTCGACATCACCGCACGATCGCCATGGGCTTCGGCCTGGGTGAGTCGCTGGCGCAGGTGGAGTAGCAGAATGGAGTCGAGAAAGGTCAAATTGGCGCGACGCAGGAGTCGGGGCACTTCCAGGTCACCCGTTTCGGCCTGACGGGTAAAGGCGACTTGCAGGTCGCGGTCAATCACCAACTGCAGAAACAGGTCGGATAATCGGCTACGGATCGCTGCTTCATCACGAATCAGGATTGGCCAGAGCTTGGAGTGCCGCTGACCATCCAGTGACGGCCCAGCAAGGAGCTGCACCAATACACGACGAGCATCCAGTGATAACTCGCCGCTGTCGCCATGATAGAGTGCCTGGTCTGACTCCTGTTCGGTGTCCTCTGCCATCAGCATCTCTTCCTCTGACGCCCCATCTTCAGGCGCACTTTCTTCAGACATAGGGTCAGACCAATTCATCTAAGCGATCCCTCAAGAAATAGATTTTTGGAATTCGGGCACAGCGCCCCTGTTCATCTTCTCCCACCCAGGCCACCGTCTCGACACTATCGCCCTTGATGCCATGACGACTGCCCAGGGCCAGCAGGCCGACTACACTACCCAGACCCTGCTCAGCCGGGAAGTGGGTTAGTACATCACCAATCGAGGCCTGATCACGCTGTTCCAGCAGCAAGCGCACATGCTCTGTCAAAGTGCGAAAGTCGATCTCCGACTGCGCCACCAACTCACTGACCGATTCCAGATCGATGGGCGGTGGTTCCCCCTCACGCATTGCCTCTGGCTCCGCCTGCAGCGACGGGTCATAGAGCACCCATTGGGACAGGGAACGCAAGCGGCTACTGGTCAGTTCCAGGGAATACTCCAGCGACTCGGTTGCCTTGACCTCGTCCTTGATCGTCAGCGCGGCACGTTGCGCCTCCTTTAGTAACTGGTTTACGCGGCGCTGCTCAAGATATTCACGACTTTGCACGAAGTGTTTCAGACTGCGGGCAAAGGTCTGCAATACCTCATGGACCGCGCCACCCTGTTCAAGCAGGTTCCTGGTCAGGCGCAGGAGAAAGCGGCGTTCACGCATGTCCAGTTCACCGACAAACTCGCGTGACATCACGCTGTCGAGGGACGCTTCCAACATTGCCGCCTGCTCAGGGTCGGTGAGCAGACGCCAGAAGGCAGAGAAGGTACGGCCCGCCTCGCTCCCGGTAATTAGATCGATGCCAGCAAACAGCGAGTCGAGCACCTCGCCCCGGTTGCCATCGCTATCCATGATGCGCTCTCGCAGCTCCCGATTGAGCTGCTCAAACTGATCACGCACCCGGCGAAAATCGCCCGTCAGATCATCAGCCAGGGAGATGATCTCCCGCGTCCGCTCCAGGGCAGTATCATGCGGTAGGACGCGCATCTGCCCCTTCTGGATTGCATCGATCTCTTTGTCGATGCGTGCCTGTTCCGCCATCAGGCGGTCGATCCGGCGGTGTTTATTGGTATCGGTATCCTCGGCCAGCCCGACCAGCGACTGGATCACCAACGACAGGCGACTCTCGGTCGCCGCCGAATGGGGTTCAGCGATGGCGGACACAAACCGAATCGCCTCTACTGTGGCCGTCGAGAGTTCATACTCCTCCTCGGTGGCACCAGGCGGGAATCGCCTTTCGAGGTACCCGTCACTCAGCCAGTTCGCCACATAAGCCTGTGCCGTCTGCGGAAAATCATCCCCTTGAGCTCGAAGCTCTTCCAGATCCCGCGTCAGCCGCTCAAATAGAATCGAGGCTGGAAGACTGCGCTCCTTTTCATAGAGGTGTGATTGAAGCAGACCAATGACCGTCGGCCCGTTGGCAGAGGCGAGTAACCGCCACAACGGCTGATTGCGCATGCGGCGGTAGGTGGCGATGTTCTTATCTGCCTTCACTCTGGTCCAGTCTCCCAATTACCACTTTTATTCTCTTATAAGCATCAATACCTGCATTTAATCATCATCAAATTGATGATGTCAATAGCTACTATTGACTCCTATGTGGTACGCAATATATGCTAGCCACCGAATTTGAGTATCATGGCACAAAAAGGGTTTGCAGAGCTTCTCATGACACAAACGCAGATAGCAGATATCAGCCAGGCACAACAGGAACGACTGTTCCACATCGACTTTAAGTTGAGGTTCCTCGGTACAGTCAACCGCAATGACCTGGTATCACGGTTTGGCATTAAGGCTGCAGCTGCCACGCGAGATCTGACGCAATACAAAGAAATCGCTCCCCGAAATCTGGAGTACGACACCAAGGCCAAGACCTATATCCAGCGGGAAGGCTTCAAGCCGCTATTTTCCTATCCGGGCAACCAGGCACTGGCAGCCCTGTGCTATGGCCTGGGCGATGACTTTGTTGGCCGCCAACATCCACTGGTTACCGCTGAATCTCCGACACAACTCAATTTTCCGGATCTGGATACCCTGGCCATCGTCACCCAGGCCATACACCAAAAGAAAGCGCTCCAGATTCAATACCGATCACTCTCCAGTGGCCTGACTACCCGAGAGATAGTGCCCTTCGCTCTAGTCGATAATGGATTGCGCTGGCACGTGCGTGCTCATGACCGTAAACGGAAGGCCTTCAATGACTTTGTCGTCAATCGTATTGCTCATCCCAGAGTACTAAATGGGGAAATTCCTGCCGAGCAGACCCGCGATGCAGACATCCAGTGGAACCGCATCGTCAGAATGCACATTGTTCCCCACCCAGGATTGGAGCACCCAGAAACTATCGAACACGAATATTCCATGAATGATGGGGTGCTTAAAATCGATGTCCGCGCGGCTGTTTCTGGTTATGTCCTCAGACACTGGAACGTGGATTGCTCCGAAACGCACAGCCTGGATAGTCCAGAGATTCACCTGTGGCTTAACAACCCGCAGACACTTTACGGCGTAGAAAGCGCGACCCTCGCACCGGGATACCGGGCAATAACAGATATCAAACCAAATTCAGGGGCAGAGTGACACGGATGATGATCGACAAAAGTAAAACACAAAAATCAAACTGTCTGCTGGCAGCTGATGGAAAGATCCCGGGATTCAAGGTGGGTGCCTCGTGGCGGTTTCGCAAAAGCAAGATTGACCGCTGGATCATCCAACAAGAACAGAAGACGGATCAGGCGAAATAACGAACGCCAGAACATAAAACAAGGCACGAGAAACCCATATGAATACTGCTGAACAAGAATTCCTAAAAGCACTCGACGACAAGCTCTGGAAGGCGGCTGACAAACTGCGCAATAATCTGGACGCAGCAAACTACAAGCATGTCGTATTGGGCTTGATCTTTCTGAAGTATGTCTCAGATGCCTTTGAAGAGCGGCAGGCCGAACTGCGCCACTTGTTAACCGAAGATAACAGCGACGACAACATCTACTACATGCCGCGTGAAGACTACGACAGCGACGAGGAGTACGAGGAAGCCGCCAATGCCGAGCTGGAACTGCACGAGTATTACCAGGAGAAGAACGTATTCTGGGTGCCGGTTCGCTCCCGCTGGAACACCCTGAAGCAAGCGGCTGCACTGCCTATTGGCTCGGTAATCTGGCAGGACGACAACGGTAACGATGTCAAACTGCGCTCTATCTCATGGCTCATCGACCAGGCGCTGGAACAGATCGAAAACTTCAAGATCGACGACAAACTGGTCAACCCCAAACTCAAGGGCGTTTTGCCCCGTGTCAGCCAGTATCAGGTCGATAACCACAACCTCACCGAATTGATCAACAGATTCTCCGACACCAGCTTCAGCAAACCCGAATACAACGGTCAAAAACTGGATCTGCACAGCAAGGATATCCTCGGCCACGTCTACGAATACTTTCTCGGCCAGTTCGCCCTGGCCGAAGGCAAGCAGGGCGGCCAATACTACACCCCCAAAAGCATCGTTACCCTGATAGTCGAAATGCTCGCCCCCTATAACGGCCGTGTCTATGATCCGGCCATGGGTGCCGGTGGCTTCTTCGTCTCCAACGACAAGTTCATCGAAGCCCACGCCGCCGAAAAACATTACGATGCCAACGAACAGAAAAAACACATCTCCGTCTACGGCCAGGAGAGCAACCCCACCACCTGGAAACTGGCCGC
The DNA here is from genome assembly GCA_015490795.1 of Gammaproteobacteria bacterium. Taxonomy (GTDB): domain Bacteria; phylum Pseudomonadota; class Gammaproteobacteria; order Chromatiales; family Chromatiaceae; genus WFXD01. Next base: position 1,993 of record WFXD01000078.1, on the reverse strand, counting down.
CATGAACATGGCCATCCGGGGCATCGACTTTAACTTCGGCAAAAAGAACGCCGACAGCTTTCTGGACGACCAGCACCCCGATCTTCGCGCCGATTACGTCATGGCCAATCCGCCCTTCAACATCAAGGAGTGGTGGCACGCCAGGCTGGAAAATGACGTGCGCTGGAAATACGGCACCCCGCCCAAAAGTAACGCCAACTTCGGCTGGATACAGCACATGCTGCACCACCTCAATGACCAGGGCTCCATGGCGCTACTGCTGGCCAACGGCTCCATGAGCTCCAACACCAACAACGAAGGCGAAATCCGCAAGGCATTGATCGAAGCCGACCTGGTGGAGTGCATGGTGGCCCTGCCGGGGCAACTGTTCACCAACACCCAGATCCCCGCCTGCATCTGGTTCCTGACCAAGAACAAGCGCCCTCACCCCCAGCCCCTCTCCCAAAGGGAGAGGGGGGTAAAAAGTCCTCTCCCTTTGGGAGAGGATTTAGGTGAGGGAAAAACCGACCGGCGCGGCAAAACCTTGTTCATCGATGCCCGCAATCTTGGCTATATGAAAGACCGGGTATTACGAGACTTTACCGAACAGGACATCGCCAAAATCGCCGACACCTTCCACGCCTGGCAGTCATCAAGTCCTCTCCCTCAGGGAGAGGATTTAGGTGAGGGTAAAAAACCTGTACCTCCCAAACTAATCGAATTTGCCCGTAACCTTAGAAAGAACCAAACCGATGCAGAAAAATTAATCTGGCAATTATTACGCAATCGCCAGATCGCGAACACAAAATTCAGAAGGCAACACCCAATCGGCCAATATATAGCGGATTTTTATTGCCATGAACATAAACTGGTTATTGAGCTTGATGGTAGCCAACATTACAGCGAACAAGGGCTTAGTCGAGATCAAATCAGAACGAATGCCATAGAAAAGCAAGGCATCAAGGTATTGAGGTTTGATAATCGGCAAGTGTTGACTGAAACGGAAGCGGTTATTGAGTCCATCTACTTCACCCTCACCCAAACCCTCTCCCAAAGGGAGAGGGCTTCAATACCCCCTTCTCCCTCTGGGAGAAGGGCTGGGGATGAGGGCGTAATGATGTATAAAGATACTCCCGGGTTTTGCTACTCAGCCAGCCTCAACGACATAAAAAAACACGACTATGTACTCACGCCTGGGCGTTATGTGGGCGCAGCGGATCAGGAGGAAGACAGCGAGCCCTTTGCTGAGAAGATGGCGCGGTTGACCGCGCAGCTTAAAGAACAGTTTGAGGAGTCAGATCGGCTGGAAGGTGAGATTAGGAAAAACTTGGCGGTGATCGGTTATGACGTTTGAGAACACAAACGTAAAACTTGCTGATTTAAGTGTTGATGTTTCTTACGGATACACTGCGAGCGCTAATGCTCAGAAAGTTGGCCCAAAGTTTCTACGAATTACGGATATTCAAGGAGGTGTTGTTGATTGGGATGAAGTTCCCTACTGCGAAATTGATGCTAGAAAGTTTGCGAAAAATAAGCTCAGTGAAGGTGATATCGTCGTAGCTAGGACGGGAAACAGTACAGGCGAAAATTACTTGTACGCTTACTCTGATGAAGCCGTATTCGCTTCTTATTTGATTAGATTCCGTATTAGTCCCGAATTAGCAAATCCATATTTTGTCTGGCTCCAAATGCGAGGTCAAAGGTGGTGGAATTATGTTGCTGGTTCAAAGAGCGGTTCTGCTCAAGCTGGTGCAAATGCAAAGGTATTGGGGCAGTTTGAGTTCTTTTTACCAGAACGAAAAATTCAGGACGATGTTGCCCAAATATTTTTTGGAATCAACGAAAAGATAAAGCTCAACACCCAAACCAACCAAACCCTCGAACAAATCGCCCAAGCCATTTTCAAAAGCTGGTTTGTGGATTTTGAGCCGGTCAAGGCCAAGATGGCGGTACTAAACTCCCTCTCCCCCAGGGAGAGGGTTGGGGTGAGGGCAAAAGAACAGGCCGAGCTTGC
>WFXD01000077.1 GCA_015490795.1 Gammaproteobacteria bacterium | reverse complement strand
CAGAATATCTTTTTGGCGGCTTCAACGCTGTCACAGCATGCTGCACTGGAGGCCTTTTCAGATGAGGTTGCGGCTATTTTGGAAGATCGACGCCAGGAGTATATGCAGCGGCGGGACTATCTGCTGCCAGCCCTTCGCTCACTGGGATTTGATATCCCTGTAGTGCCCGGAGGTGCCTTTTATCTCTATGCCGGAAGCAGCCGGTTAACCCCGGATAGTTTTAAGTTCGCCCAATCACTGCTCAATGAAGCCGGTGTGGCGGTAACACCGGGGCGGGATTTTGGCAGCCACAGGCCGGAGCAGCATATCCGCTTTGCCTACACCACCTGTTTGGCAAATCTTGAGGAGGGTGTTGGGCGGATAAGGCACTTTCTGGGTCACGGAGTGGCTCCTTGATCCTCCCGCTGAAGCTGCTCATGCCAATAGACGGTTGCGCCAGCCACGGCAGCGGGCATGGCGAGAAAATTCAGGACAGGAACCATCATCAACAGGGTGGTGGTGCCGCCAAAACCGAGGGATGTCAGCCGGGCTGCTTTTAGGCGGGTGTGCTGTGTTTTAAAGTCCAGGTTGTTGTTTGCCATGGGGTAGTCGGCATATTCCAGAGCCAGAAACCAGGCGTTAAAGAGCAGCCACAGAAAGGGGGCGATGATATTCACGCCGGGTATTGCGAACAGTATCAGCAGTGGAATAGCCCGAATCAGAAAATATCCCAGTTTTCCAAGTTCCGACTTAAGAGCAGGCACAAGGTTTTTTATTATGCTGCCGCCAGCCTGCTGAGGAGGCAGGCCAGAGAGCATCAGCTCAACCTGCTCTGCCAACTGGCTATTGAATGGGGCGGCAATCAGATTGGCCAGCACAGTGAAGCTGTAGACAATAACCAGCACCATGGTCAGTGCAAAGAGTGGCCAGAGCAGCCAGCGCAGAAAGGCAAACCAGCTCTCTTCGGGCAGCAGCCAGTTGATCAGCTCCTGAAACTGGCTGATGCCAAACCAGGCCAGAAGAGAGAAGATGACGGTATTTACCAGCAGTGGTATGAGAACAAAATGGCGCAGACCTGGGCGCATAATAAGGCTAAAGCCTCGTAACAGATAGCTTGCACCGGCGAGCGGGTTGTTTGGCATCTTGTTTAGGCTCCTTAGATTTACGGGCAGTCGGGTGGAGTAGTTTATCGTGCCAACAGGTGGGCTGTCTTCTGTGGAGCTGATATTGGAGATAAAATCAGCGCCTCTGGCATCTGTTGCAATATAGTTGGCAGGCTGGGGATCTTTAGACTAGAATGCGGACGGTGAGGCATAAATTTGGGAAGAATTATCCTTAAAGTCATTGGATTAGGCGATATTCTTAATAAATTTGTATCAAATTATATTTTGTATGTCCGGTCGGGCAATAGTCCAATGGTTGGCATCGTTTTGCGGCTGAATGCCCCTGACCGGATTGTCAGTTACTTCAAAATTGGAAGAATGAGAGGGGGAAGCTGTGAGAATCTATCACGTTGTTCGTAAAAGCTATCCATGGTGTTTAATGCTGCTGCTTATGCTCTTGGGAGCATGTTCAGCAAAATATCCACAACTACCTACCACTACGGGCGATGCCCGTTTCTCAACGCAATACCTGATTGGGCCAGGCGATTCGGTCGAGATCTTTGTATGGCGTAACCCAGATGTTTCAACATCCGTCCCGGTGCGGCCTGATGGGCATCTGACAGCGCCTCTTTTAGAAGATCTGCCAGCAGCGGGTAAAACGCCAACCGAGCTGGCGCGAGAGATTGAGAAAAAGCTGGCTGTCTATCTGCGAGACCCCCTGGTAACCGTGATTGTTAACGGGTTCGTCGGGACATATAACCAGCAAATCAGAATTGTGGGTGAAGCAGCAGAGCCACAAGCGATGCTCTACCGTGATTCCATGACAGCGCTTGACGTCATCATTGCTGTGGGTGGCATGACTGAATTTGCAGATGGCAATAAGGCCAGTATCGTTCGTTTTAACGATGGCAAGCAGCAGCAATTCACAGTAAGGCTGGATGATCTGGTGCGTGATGGAGATATTACCGCCAATGTAGATATGCAGCCAGGCGATATCCTGATTATCCCTGAGGCATGGTTCTAGAATAGTTGGTTGTATGGTTTACCTAAAGATTTAAATGATCCTGGATTATGCATGATTTAATTCGCCAGCTGGTTGTCTATGTACGTGGCGTTTTGCGTTACCGCTGGTGGCTGCTCAGTATTGCATGGGTTGTCTGTATAATAGGGTGGTTGGTTGTTGCCAATTTGCCAGATCAGTATCAGGCGTCCGCCAAGGTATTCGTCGATGCCAACTCACTGCTTAAGCCGCTGTTGAGAGGGTTGGCGGTGCAGACCAATGAGCAGCACAGAATCAGGTTGATGAGCAAAACCCTGCTGAGTCGCCCCAATCTAGAGAAGGTGACCCGCATGACGGACCTTGATCTGAAAGCCAAAACGCCAGAAGAGATGGAGCAATTGCTGGATGGCCTAAAGAAAGACATACAGTTTAAGGGTGTGGGAGGTCGCGGTGATAATATGTATACCATCGGCTATACCAGCGAAGACCCTGAGTTGGCAAAGCTCGTTGTCAAGTCACTGTTAACAATTTTCGTTGAAAGTAATCTGGGGGAGACACGAAAAGAGCAGGATACAGCGCACCAGTTTTTAGAGCAGCAGATTGAAGAATACGAGGCCAGATTACTGGAAGCTGAAAATAATCTGGCGGTATTTAAACAGAAAAACATGGGGTTTATGTCAGGCAGCGCCGATGGTTATTATCAGCGGCTGGACAGCATGAAGAGTCAACTGCAGTCAGCACAGTTGGACTTGAAGATTCAGCGTGACCGAATGAAGGTACTTAAACAGCAATTGGAAGGGGAGGTGCCAACATTTGGACTGGTTCAGCAGGATTATCTTAAGGATCCTGAGGTCATTGCAGCCACTTCAGAGACAGAAAATCGCATAAAAAGCCTAAATCTCAAACTGGATGAGCTGCTGTTGAGATATACAGATCAGCATCCGGATGTTATTGCCATACAGCAAACGATCAAAACGCTGGAGGAGAAACAGGCTAAAGAGGAGGCTGCTGCGATTAAAGAGGCAGAGGAGCAGGCGGCACTGGAGCCGGATAGACCTGCACCCGTTGAACTCGAGCGGAACGTGGTTTACCAACAGATGAAAATGGCTTATTCAGCAGCTGAAGCGGAAGTGGCTGCAAAAAAGGCTGTGGTGCATGAATATTCTCGTCGAATAAAGGATTTAGAGTCAGCGGTAGATCGTGTGCTTAAGGTGGAAGCTGAAAAAGCGCAGCTGAACCGTGATTATAGTACTGTTAAAAAGAATTATACCGAGCTGGTTGCGCGTTTAGAATCAGCCCGCCTGGCGCACAAAGTAGACACAAGGACAGATACAGTAAAATTTCGTGTAATTGAACCGCCCAGGGTGCCGCATGATCCATCAGGTCCTAACCGCAGCCTCCTGAGTAGTGCGGTGTTCGTTGTTGGGCTGGGCCTTGGTGTTGTGCTGGCGTTTCTGATGTCACAGCTGCGCCCCACCTTTGATGATCGCCGTATCATGGGTGAAATCACCGGGCTGCCGGTATTGGGCAGTGTGGATATGGTCTGGACAGATGTACAGAAAAAAGGGCGTGCATCAAGAGGGCTTGCCTTCTCTTTTGTCTTTCTGGGGTTGGTTGCGGTCTATGGCATCGTTTTGAGCGTTTATCTGCTGGATGTTGACATTGGATTGCAGACGGAAGAGATGCGTTCAATATATGACAAAATACGTGCTTATATCAGCTTTGAGTCGCTTACAAGTGCGGCTGATTCCAAGGTGTGATTGGATATTGCAATGAGTATTATTGAAAAAGCTGTCGATAAGCTGAGAAGTAATGCTCCTTCTGTAAGTAACAAGGATCAGCAGCAGAAGGATGCTGCTGGTGATTCTCAACGCTTAGAGATGGGGAAGCATGATACCTGCCATGATGCTCAAGACCCAACCCCATCCTTGCCTGTAACTGAGCCTGCCAAAACCCAACAAACTGAAATATTATTGGAGCCTGATGCATTAATGCAGCCGGCAGTTTCAACGCAGCCGGACATTGAAATCATAGCGCTGAATCTTGATGGGATTCTGACAGATGATGCACGCCGAACCCGGCAGGCAGAAGAGATGCGCATGATCAAGCGCCCGATCCTGCAAAGTGCATTTGGTAAAAAACACAAGCCATCAGAGCATTCCAATCTTTTAATGGTGACCAGCGCCATTGCCGGGGAGGGCAAGACATTTACCTCACTGAATCTGGCGCTTTCCATTGCGGTGGAGATGGATCGAACGGTGCTGGTCGTTGATGCGGATCTCGCCAAGCCGGGCCTGTCAAGGCTATTAAAAATTGATGATAGATCCGGGTTGACGAATTATCTGCGCGATGAAGAGAGGGATATTGGCAGGCTGCTGTTACGTACAGATATACCTAAACTCACCGTGCTGCCAGCGGGTTCGCGGCATGTGCATTCCACAGAGCTATTGGCCAGTAACCGTATGCAACAGCTGTTTCATGAATTGGCTGTGCGCTACCCGGATCGAATAGTGATATTTGACTCGCCCCCTCTGCTGGTGACCAGTGAAGCGAGTGTTCTGGCCAATTTTATAGGCCAGATTGTGCTGGTGGTAGAGTCAGGAAAAACCGCCCAACATCTGGTAAAGGACGCATTGGCACAACTTGATTCTACAGATAATGTCTCCTTGATTTTAAATAAGTGCAAGAAAGGCTTCTTGTCGACCCAAATGGGAAGTTACGGTTACGGCCATGGTTACGGATACGGTAACGAAGAAAGTGATCAGCAATAAAAAACAGCTACTTCGTATTTGCCTGTTAATGAGTGGTGCAGCTCTACTGTTCTCAGCGCAACTTGCTGCGGGCGACTGGAAGCTCTCTCCAGGTATCTCGGTAAAAGGAACCTATACAGATAATGCAGATCTTTCCAGCTCTGATAAAAAGGGTGGGTTCTATACGCAAGTTACACCGGGTGTTGCAATTAACCGTGAGGGAGCGGGGAGAATACAGGTAAATGCTAACTATTCACTTACCTATACCGGAAACAGACCAGGGCGCAGAGGCCGTACAGTGGCGCATTCGCTGGCTTCAAAAATGCAGGCAGAACTGTATAAAGATATAATTTTTCTTGATGCCAGTGCAGGAGCGCGGCTTGGCTCAGTAACGAGCGGAGGGCAAAGAGGGAGTAACAGTGTGGATGATGTCAGTAATCCTGTACAGACCTATACCTACAGACTAAGCCCCTATTTCAAGCGCCATTTAGGGCGTTATGCCGATATCCTTACACGCTATACATTTGATCAGGTGATTAACTCAGGAACGAACGGCTTGGATAGCTATAAGAATCAAATGTTGATTTCGGTCAACAGTGGCTCTTATTTTACACGTTTTCTCTGGGGAGCAAGCTATCAGCAGAGTAAAATAGGTTATGAAAATAGCATCAGAGATAGCGAAACAACCAGCTTTAATAGCAATATCAGCTATATTCTTAATCGCAAATGGCGCATAAATCTTAATGGTGGAAAGGTCGATTACAATATTCAGAGCAGCCGCTCATCAACGGATAGTGTTACCTGGAGTGCAGGCGCAACCTGGACGCCAAGCTTAAGAACGGGTATGGACTTTTCGTATGGACGACAGATGTTTGGAAAGAATTTTGCGTTTAATCTTAATCATCGGTGGCGACGTGCTACATGGAAAGCAGGCTATAGAAAGACGCTAACCAATTCAAGAAATCAGCAGCTTGCGCAGTCAAGTAATGCGATTGAACTCAGCGGGAGCCAAGGCGCTAATTATCAGTCTAACTATAGAGGCTATTCTGATTATTCCACCCTCACCGATGAATACTATGTCATGGAAACCTTAAACACAGGATTCACCCTGGGAACGCGCCGAAGCAATCTCAGTATTGATGCGCACTTTACACGTCGCGGATATGAGGTGTCTGGAAACAAGGGGCGTGACATTGGCATAAATACAAGTTGGAGCAGGCAGCTGACTCCGAAAACAGATGCAAAAGCGGCTGTTTCATGGCAGAAAAACCGCGCAAATGAGAATGCCACAGAGCAGACACGGTGGAGATTGAGCCTGGGTTTAAGTCGAAGACTTACTGCATATACAAGTGCAAATCTTGATTACAAATACAGGCGTCTTGATTCTACAGCCAGCACTGGAGAATACAGAGAGAACCAGATCAGCCTTTCACTCGCCTCAAGGTGGTAATTGATTTATGTATGAAGATTTTTATGGCTTAACAGGGAAGCCGTTTCAGTTAAGCCCGGATGCCCGTTTTTTCTTTAATAGCAAAGGGCATAACCGGGCGATGGCCTATCTTCGTTATGGACTTGAGCAGGGTGAGGGTTTCATTGTTATTACTGGTGGCATTGGCACCGGAAAAACCATGCTGGTGCGTAATCTGTTCGATGAACTGGACAGCACCCGTGTTGTTGCTGCTGAACTGGTGACAACCCAGGTAGAACCGGAAGATGTTCTGCGTATAGTCTGCGCATCTTATGGGCTGGCTCATGAGGGCGTAACCAAAGCAACCCTGCTGAACAATCTTGAAGCTTTTTTGCATGATCGTTACAAAGAAGGTAAACGCGTGCTTCTGGTTATTGATGAAGCGCAAAACCTGCCGGAACGCTCTATTGAAGAGTTGCGCATGCTGGCCAATTTCCAGGTAGGTGGCCGGGCGTTGATCCAGAGCTTTTTGCTGGGTCAGAATGAACTGAAACATACCCTGCAAAACCCCAGCATGGAGCAGTTTCGCCAGCGTGTTATCGCCTCCTATGATCTGCGTGCCCTGACTGAAGAGGAGATGAAAAACTACATCCTGCACCGGCTTCGGCTGGTTGGCTGGCGTGAAGACCCAAAAATAGAAAATGAGGTGTTTGGAAAAATCTATGAGTTTACCAATGGAATACCTCGCAGGGTCAATACGCTTTGTGACCGTATTCTGCTCTTTGGGTGTTTAGAAGAGAGACACCAAATTAATCTTGCTGCACTGAAAAAAGTTACAGATGAGATAAAGGAAGAGGGCTGGTGCTCATCCAGTACGGAACAACCAAAACAATCCACTGTGGGCAAAAAACATAAAATTATTAAATCCCCCGCAGACTCAGAGCTACTTCAGAGAATCGCTATTCTTGAAGCCGAAATAGATGCGCTTAAAGCAGGACTTAGAGCAGACAGGAGAATGGTTGAGGTGATGCAGCTAAAGCTGGATATGAACAGCGAAGAAGAGCATGAAGAATAAAAACATCAGCGTTTTATGTATTGTAGGAGCACGCCCCAATTTCATGAAGATTGCGCCCATGATGCGCATTTTCAACCACCCGGAAAGCGGCATCTCAGCGAAGCTTTTGCATACGGGTCAGCACTATGATGCGGCGATGAAGGCATCATTTTTTGACCAGCTCGGCATACCTGAACCGGATGTGGATCTGGGCGTTGGATCATCCAGTCATGCAGTCCAGACAGCTGAAATAATGAAGCGGTTTGAGCCGCAGCTGGATGCCATCCAGCCTGATCTCGTTCTGGTCGTCGGTGATGTCAACTCCACCATCGCCTGTGCATTGGTGGCGGTAAAAAAAGGCGTTCCGGTTGTGCATGTCGAGGCGGGCCTGCGAAGCTATGACCGGGATATGCCTGAAGAGATCAACCGGGTGCTGACGGATCAGATATCAGAACTTTTACTGATCACAGAGAAAAATGCTCAGGCCAATCTGGTGCGTGAGGGCATTGATCCAACGCGCATCCACTTTGTCGGCAACGTGATGATCGACACACTCTTTGCAAACAGAGAGCGGGCCGCAGCGCCAAAAGAGGTGCTGGCGGGTTTGCCTCATCCGGAGCGGTTCCTGGAAGCAGAGCCAGGTTATGGATTGGTGACGCTGCATCGCCCCTCAAACGTGGATGATCCAAACGTACTGGCGCGCTTGCTTGAGACCTTTGCAGAGATCAGCCAGCAGATGCCGCTCATCTTTCCTGTGCACCCGCGTACACGTGGGCGAATGGATGCCGCCAACCTGGCGGGCCTGCTGGATTCAGATCGGATTGCGCTGTTGCCACCCTTGGGTTACCTGGAACTGCTGGGCCTGATGGATTCGGCGCAACTGGTGCTGACCGACTCCGGCGGCATTCAGGAAGAGACAACAGCACTGGGCGTTCCCTGTATCACCCTGCGTGAAAATACAGAGCGCCCCATTACGGTTGAGCAGGGCACAAACACCATTGTCGGTTCTGATCCAAAACGCATCAAAGACTGTTTCGAACAGACGGTTGCCACGGGCGGGAAACGGGGCAGGGCGCCAGAACTCTGGGATGGAAAAGCTGCAGAACGGATTGCTGAGGTGCTGCTCCAGTGGGGATCGAGTACCGCATCTGCAAAGAGCGCCTGAGCATGAAACAACAGGTTGCACGCAATAAAGATGGACGGATCATCAATGCGATGAGCGTCGATGTTGAAGAGTATTTTCAGGTCTCTGCGTTTGAAAACCACATCGACAGACCTGACTGGGAGAGATTACCGGGGCGGGCCGAGGCCAGCGTTGATCGAATACTGACCCTGTTTGCAGATCACTCAATCAAAGCCACATTTTTCACCCTTGGCTGGATGGCCGAGCGTTACCCGCAAATGGTGCGACGCATCGTTGACCAAGGGCATGAGCTGGCCAGCCACGGCTGGTCGCATATCCGGGTAACCCAGCAAAAGCCAGATGAGTTTCGAGATGATGTAATCCGCACGCGCGCAACCCTTGAAGATCTGTCAGGTCAACAGATAAAAGGCTACCGGGCAGCAAGCTATTCGATTGGTGCCGAAAACCTCTGGGCATTGGATATTCTGGAGGAGACTGGTCATATATACAGCTCCAGTATTTTTCCGATAAAGCATGATCACTACGGCATGCCGGAGGCTCCACGTTTTGCATTTCATCCAAGCGGAGGAGATCTGCTTGAAGTGCCAATAACAACTGTTGAAATGATGGGGTATAAAATTCCCTGCGGTGGTGGCGGGTGGTTTCGTTTTTTTCCTTACGCATTCTCACGCTGGGCCATTCGTCGTGTTAATGAGGCCGAAGGGCAACCGGCTGTTTTTTACTTCCACCCATGGGAGATTGATTTCGATCAACCCAGGCAGCAGGGATTGGAATTAAAGACCCGTTTCAGGCACTATCTGAACCTTCATCAAATGGAGCAAAGGCTTACTCAGCTGCTACAGGATTTTAGTTGGGGGCGCATGGATGAGATTTTTGAGTCTATGCCAGATTGAGTAAAAAACAGGCTAAATAAAAGTTCCCCATCTTTTTGGGGGAAGGGTAGAGGTAAAATAGTGCGTTTTTGGAGCAGTGATATTCTTGATGATTTCGATGGTGTACCAACAGTAGGTGCTTTAGGCGATGCAGGCAATCTACATGTATTTACCCCCATCCCAACCTGCCCCCTTAAAGGGAAAGGAGCGTGATACCCATTCGATATGGGATAGCCCAAAATTTTTCTTGGAATACAGGAGTAACTTGGGTTGAGTGAGATAAAGATCAGCGAACTGGTACAGGCGGATGCGGAGCGTTGGGATGCCTTTGTTCAGCGCTGTAGTGAAGCCACTTTTTTTCACCGTGCCGGTTGGAAAGAGGTGATTGAGCAAAGCTTTGGACACCAAACGCATTTCTTGTTTGCAGAGCGGGATGGTGCTATTGAAGGTGTTCTGCCATTGGGTCACGTCGATAGCCTGCTGTTTGGTAACAATCTGGTGTCCCTGCCATTTTGTGTCTATGGCGGAATTGCAGCAGAAAATGATGAAGTCCGCGCTGCACTGCAACAAGCCGCCTGTGCGTTGGCTGATCGGCTGGGTGTCGGTTCGCTGGAGATGCGTAATCTTCAATCCCGGAATGAGAATTGGCCAACCAAAGGCCTCCATGTCACCTTCCGCAAAGAGATAGATGTAGACCCTGAGGTCAATATGATGGCTATCCCCCGCAAGCAGCGGGCGATGGTGCGGAAAGGTATCAAGGCTGGATTGGTGGGTGAACTGGATGATGGCTGTGACCGCCTTTACCAGATATACGCAGAGAGCGTGCGCAACCTTGGCACGCCGGTATTTTCCAAAAAATATCTAAATAATCTGCGCAGGGTATTTGGCGATGCCTGTGAGGTGTTGATGATCACCCATGAAGGGAAAGATATTGCCGGCGTAATGAGCTTCTATTTTAGAGATGAAGTCCTGCCCTATTATGGTGGAAGCGTTACTGCTGCACGCGCCGTAAAGGGCAATGACTTTATGTACTGGGATTTGATGCGCCGGGCAGGCGAGCGAGGTGTGCGCATCTTTGATTATGGCCGCAGCAAGAGAGGAACAGGCCCATACAGTTTTAAAAAAAATTGGGGATTCACCCCAGAGCCACTGCATTATGAGTACTATCTGGTAAAGGCAAAGGCAATGCCAGAAATAAATCCAACCAATCCCAAGTATCAACTTTTTATACGTGCCTGGAAAAAATTACCGCTGCCGATAGCCAAAGTAATTGGCCCACTATTAGCAAAAGATCTAGGCTAATTGAGACGCTACAGTGGAAGCTACCAATAAAAAGCCTGCTTTACTTTTTTTAGTTCACCGCATCCCCTTTCCTCCCAACAAGGGGGACAAGATACGCTCCTTTAATGTATTAAAATTACTGGCTAAACACTTTTGCGTTCATCTCGGAGCCTTCGTTGATGATCAGGATGATTTTAAACACGTTGACAAACTTAATGCTTATTGTACCTCGACCTGCCTTCTGTCACTAAATACACGTAGTGCTAAACTTAAAAGCCTTTCGGGGATACTGACTGCCCGACCGCTTACTCTGCCCTACTATTTTGATCGAAAGATGCAGCATTGGGTGGATGAGGTTATTGATAGAGAAAATATTGGCAAGAGCCTGGTTTTCTCCTCTTCCATGGCGCAATACTTGTCTGGCGATCGGTATTGCGGATTAAAACGGCTGATCGACTTTGTCGATATTGATTCCGATAAATGGTCACAATATATTAAATCGGCCCCGTTGCAGATGAAGCCAGTATATATCTATGAGGCCAGAATGTTACTGGCGTGGGAAAAAAAGATTACAGCGGAGTTTGACCACAGTTTTTTTGTCTCCCAAAGTGAATCTGACCTCTTCAAACAGTTGTCACCGCATTCAGCGGACAAAGTTTCCCATTTTAATAACGGAGTAGACACTGAGTTTTTCTCGCCGAAGCATGTTTTTGATTCACCCTATGAGGATAATCAGACACCCATCGTTTTTACCGGCGCAATGGATTATTGGGCCAATGCCGATGCTGTGATCTGGTTTAGCCAACGGGTGCTTCCCGCGTTATGCCAACAGAACCCGCAGTTAAAATTTTATATTGTCGGCTCTAAACCCGATAGCAAAGTAAAGGCTTTGGCTGAACTCCCAAATATTGTTGTTACGGGAGCGGTGGATGATGTACGTCCCTACCTTGCGCATGCAGTGGTTTCAGTTGCACCTATGCGCATTGCCCGTGGTATTCAAAACAAAGTGCTGGAGGCGATGGCAATGGAAAAAATAGTAGTTGTTTCTCCTCAAGGGTATGAAGGCATTAATGCCAGCAATGGACAGGAGCTACTACTGGCTGAAGATGAGAATGATTGGATTAATGTGATTAATGATTTGTTATCAGGTGAAATGGGGGCATCTATGGGATGTGCTGCACGGAAACGGGTTGTGAATGATTATAGTTGGCAAGGCAGTCTTGCCCGATTAGAGCAATACTTGTGAAATTAATTATGTGTTGGATGAAATAAAGTAATAACAGGATGAAAAATCAAACCATTTTTTTCAAAGATGCATGGAAGCGACAGGGCGCACTGTTAACGCTGTTGTTGGTTGCACTGTTTGTCCTGTATTACTCCAGCTTTGAATCTATGGTAGCAATTTGGCTGCGCTCTGATACCTTTGCCCATGGCTTCATTATTGCTCCTATCAGCCTATGGTTGATATGGCGTGTCCGATCACAACTGCTTGCTACTGAGCCAAAAGCAAACTATCTCGGCATTCCATTGTTGCTGGGTCTAGGGTTGATATGGCTACTGGCCAAATACATTAACATCCTGGCTGCTGAACAGCTTGCCGCAGTAATGATGGTTCCGGTGCTGGTATTTACCGTACTGGGTTGGCGAACCACTACATCAATGGCTTTTCCTCTCTTTTTCCTGCTGTTTTCTGTTCCATTGGGCGAAGAGTTGACGCAATATTTAATTGATTTTACGGCTGATTTTACAGTCGCCATGATTCAAATTGTGGGTATTCCCATCTATCGTGAAGGTAATTTTTTCCAGCTGCCGACAGGAGATTGGTCCGTAGTGGCGGCATGTAGCGGCGTTCGCTACCTGATTGCTTCAGTTACACTGGGAATGCTGTATGCCTATCTAAATTATCAAGGCTGGTTGAAACGGGGGCTGTTTGTTTTTGCTTCCATTGTGGTTCCGATTATAGCCAATGGTTTGCGAGCGTTTATGATCGTAATGATCGGCCATTTCAGTGACATGCAGCTTGCCACAGGTGTAGATCACCTGGTTTATGGCTGGCTGTTTTTTGGAATTGTGATTGCCATTATGTTTTATATAGGGTCGTTCTGGCGTGATGATACCAAGAATGTGCAGACAGTCGGCCTGAATTTGAAATTTGGCAACCTGGATAGTGGCAGTGGTGCGGCTAAACTGTCAACGCTGCTTGCCGGTGTTGTGTTAGTCGCTCTGCCACTAAAAGTTCACCTTGACTCCAATCAACTGGATTTAAACAGTATCAGTGAGATCAATGTGTCAGATCCTGCTGGCTGGGTAATGCAGACTACCGTGCCCACATGGAAGCCAGCCTACCACGGGCTGGATCGAGAGTTCTCCGCAGTATATCGCAATGCAGAAGGCCGGGAAGTCACCCTTTTTATTGGGTACTATGCTGATCAGCGTCAGGGTGCAGAGTTGGCCAACTTCAATAATGTGTTGGTGCAAGAGCAGGATAAAACATGGCGGGTAATAGGCAAGCGTGCTCAGGGGCTGCCGTTAGCAGAAGAATCCCTGCAAGCCCATCTCGTCATATTGTCGTCAAATCGTAGCCGCCTTCATGCGACTTATCTCTATTATGTTGCAGGTGAGGTGGTAGTAAACAAATACCAAACCAAACTATTACAGGCCAAGGTAAAATTGTTTGGTGGCCACAACGATGGGGCTGTGATTGCGTTCAGCACAAGCTATCAGGAAGAGAGTGATTCTGCCAATGCACTGCTGAAAGAATTTGTTGCTGTTGCTTTACCTCAGGTTAAGGCTGCACTGGACAGCATGGATCCAGAATATGAGTGATTCACCAAGACTCATTGCCCATATTATTCATAGACTTGATTTTGGTGGCCTGGAAAATGGGCTTGTAAATCTGATTAATCGCATACCTCAAGACCGATATAAACATGCCATCATCTGCATGACAGATTATTCAGATTTTTCCAAACGTATCACCAATCCAGCAGTAACGCTGTATGCCTTACACAAAGCGGAAGGCAAAGGGTTGGGCATCTATCTGCGTCTATGGCGTTTGCTGCGACAGCTGAAACCCGATATCGTCCACACGCGCAATCTCTCGGCGCTTGAGGCCGGAGTAGTTGCCTGGTTTGCTGGCGTGCCTGGCCGTGTACATGGTGAGCATGGGCGCGACTCATACGATATTGATGGCACAAATAAAAAATATTTACTACTACGACGTTTATGTCAGCCATTTATACAGCGCTATATTCTGTTATCCAGGGATCTTGAGGGATGGCTCAAGACACGGGTGGGAATTCCTGAAAACAAAATACACCAGATCTATAACGGTGTGGATAGTGAACGCTTTTGTGTATATAAAAATAGTTGCATAAGTTTTTACAGCACCCAAGAAGCAGGCGCAAATACCCAGTCCCCTCCCCCTGGCAGGGGGAGGGTTAGGGTGGGGGTTGAAAGTGCAAATACTTTTGACACTATTAACACTCAAGGTCAGCGTCGACCGCTACCTGATCAAGCACAGGCTGATGGTAAACAACTCATAATTGGCACGGTAGGCCGTGTTCAGGAAGTGAAAGATCAGTTGACGCTGGTAAAGGCCGTGGCCGATCTGGTGGCTCGAAACAGCGAATATCGCCAAAAACTAAAGCTGGTAATCGTGGGTGATGGGCCAATGATGGATGAGATTAAAGAGCTTGTGAAAAAAAAAGATATTGTAGATGTTACATGGCTGAGTGGGGCTAGAGATGACATCCCTGAATGGTTGCAGGCGATGGATCTATTTGTTTTACCCTCCAAGGCTGAAGGGGTATCCAATACTATTCTTGAGGCGATGGCGACAGGCTTACCGGTGGTGGCAACTGCGGTGGGTGGTAATCCTGAGCTTGTTGTTGATGGTGAGACGGGCGTATTAATTCCTCCAGAAAACCCTGTGGCCATGGCTGATGCTATTGAGTGCTATTTGAATACGCCAGCACTGTTGCAGCGCCATGGAAGTGCTGGTCGAAGCCGAGTTGAGGAATCATTTAGCATGAATGCGATGGTGAATAATTATCTTGCAGTATATGGTGAATTGGTAAAATAATGACTGAGTTATTAAAAGGGACTGTTTCATGTGCGGCATAGTCGGGATCTTTGACCTCAAAGGTGTTGCGCCCATTGACCGGGATCTGCTTCACCGAATGAATGAAACCCAGTTTCATCGTGGACCTGATGAAGGCGGCATTCATATTGAGCCTGGTGTAGGCCTGGCTCACAGACGCCTTTCTATTATTGACCTTTCCAGTGGCCAGCAACCGCTGTTTAATGAAGATGGTAGTGTTGTTGTCACCTACAATGGTGAGATCTATAACTTCCCGGAATTGATGGATGAGCTCAAGCAGGCTGGCCATGTTTTCAAAACTCACTGTGATACCGAAGTTATTGTGCATGCATGGGAACAATGGGGCGAAGCCTGCGTAGAACGCTTTCGCGGTATGTTTGCCTTTGTTCTCTGGGATCGAAATAAAAAAATTCTATTTATGGTAAGAGACAGGCTAGGAAAGAAACCATTGCACTATGCCTTGCTTGAAGATGGACACGTAGTTTTTGGGTCAGAACTCAAGGCGCTTTATGCCCATCCGAAGTTGAAAAGAACCATTGATCCGAAAGCGATTGAAGAATATTTTACCCTTGGTTATGTTGCAGAACCAAGGTCAATTTTCAAGGAAATAAAAAAACTCCCACCTGCGCATACGTTGATTTTAACCGTTGGTATGAACGCACTACCAGAGCCAAAAGAATATTGGGATTTCCCTTTTCAGAGTGAAAATGGTTTATCAGAAGAGCAACTTGTCGAGGAGTTGGTTAGCCGCATCAAGGAAACAGTCTCAGCAAGAATGATGTCTGAAGTTCCACTCGGAGCCTTCCTCTCTGGCGGCGTGGATTCTAGTGCTGTAGTAGCGATGATGTCAGAAATCTCAGATAAGCCGGTCAATAGCTGCTCAATATCATTTGCCAGCCAAAAGTTTAATGAGGCAGAGTTTGCTCAGAAAGTAGCTGATCGTTATCACACCAACCATTTTGTAGAAATGGTAGACCCAGATGATTTCAGTCTAATTGATAAATTGGCTCATATCTATGATGAGCCCTATGCAGATAGCTCTGCTATTCCTACTTATCGGGTGTGTGAATTAGCAAAAAAAAGGGTAACGGTTGCTTTATCGGGAGATGGTGCTGACGAGTATTTTTCAGGTTATAGGCGTCATCGCTGGCATATGAATGAAGAGAAAATTCGCACTATTCTCCCATATGCTATCCGTGGGCCACTATTTGGATTTTTGGGAAAGATTTACCCCAAGCTGGATTGGGCGCCAAAATATCTGAGAGCAAAAACAACATTCCAAGCATTAGAGCGTGACAGTGTATCGGCTTATTTGCATACGGTTTCTTTGCTTTCAGATGATATGAGAGATAAGTTGTTCTCGGATGATTTGAAAAAAGAACTGCAAGGCTACAATGCTGTTGAAGTCTTTCGTCAACATGCAGAGAAAGCACCATCAAAGCATCCGTTATCATTGATTCAATACCTGGATCTAAAAACTTATCTTGTGGGTGATATCCATACTAAAGTCGATCGAGCTAGTATGGCGAATTCACTTGAGGTGCGCGCGCCATTGTTGGATCACAAGCTTATTGAATGGGTCACGGGGCTGGATCCAGATCTGAAATTACATGGTCAACAAAGCAAATATATTCTAAAAAAGGCAATGGAACCATATTTACCACATGATGTGTTGTATCGCAGTAAGATGGGGTTTTCTGTCCCGCTGGCAGGGTGGTTCAGAGGGCCTCTTGAACAGAGGATGAGGGACTCATTGTTAGGTGAGTCAATGCGCCAGTGTGGTTTTTTTAATATGGACTATGTTCAGCATCTGGTAACACAACATCAAGCGGGTTTAAGGGATTATAGCGCCTCGATATGGGCACTGTTAATGTTTGATGCTTTTCAGTGTCAAGTAATGAAATGAGCGGTGAAAAATGAAAATACTTCATATCTTTGATCACTCCATTCCATTACACAGTGGTTATACGTTTCGTTCTCGTTCAATTCTGGAACAGCAACGGGCTATGGGGTGGGAAACAGAGCATATTACAAGCATCAAGCACACTCAAGCAGTGAAAGGTTATACGCCTGAGGAAGAAGTAGATGGCTACCATTTTTTCAGAACACCCCTATTAGATAATCCGATTTATCATTTGCCAATATTAAATCAAATGCTAGTGATCAATAGCTTGAGAAAACGTTTGGCCGAGGTTATTCCTCTGGTAAAGCCCGATATTTTACATGCCCATTCACCAGCCTTGAACGGACTTGCGGCTGTTAATGTTGCTCGACAATTCAATTTGCCACTGGTGTATGAAATACGTGCATTCTGGGAGGATGCAGCAGTAGACCATGGTACATGTAAGGAAAGATCGCTTAGATATCGCCTGACGCGAGCAATGGAAACTAAAGTGATAAAAAATGCTAATGCGGTTGCTACTATTTGTGAAGGGCTTAGAAAAGACATTATTGAGCGTGGCATCAGTGAAGGCAAAGTCACAGTAATTCCCAATGCTGTAAATTCAGAGAAGTTTTCTCTGGGTGGGGAACCTGATCAAGATTTAAAAAAACATTTTGGTTTGCAGAAAAGCCGTGTATTGGGTTTTATCGGTTCTTATTACGCATATGAAGGTTTGCACTTGTTGCTGAAGGCTCTGCCACAGATTCGCTTAAAGTATCCTGATATTAAAGTGTTGCTAGTGGGTGGTGGCCCGCAGGAAGAAAACCTTAAGCAGAATGCAAAAGATTTGGCTATTGATGATAGCGTAGTGTTTGCTGGCCGTGTTCCCCACGAAGAAGTAAATAAATATTATGACTTGATCGATATCCTTGTTTACCCGAGAGTTTCCATGAGGCTTACTGAGCTGGTAACCCCATTGAAGCCCCTAGAGGCTATGGCGCAAGGCCAATTATTTATAGCATCGGATGTTGGTGGTCATAAGGAGCTTATTGAGGATGGCAAGACAGGAGTGCTGTTTGCTGCCGGCAGTATAGATTCTCTGATTAATGCAATTATCGACACGATAGAAAATGAAAAACAATGGGCATTAATTAAACAGGCGGGTCGTCACTATGTAGATGAGGTTCGTAATTGGAAAAACAGCGTGGCACGATATGAGGCTGTATACGGCCGGGTGTTGGATCGCTGATGAAGACGCTGGTATTTACAACCTTATTTCCCAATAGCATGCAAAAGCAGCATGGTATTTTTGTAGAAAACCGTTTACGACACTTGCTGAAATCTGATCAAGTGGAATCAAAAGTGATTGCTCCTGTTCCCTGGTTTCCTTTCAAAAACAAAATATTTGGAAAATATTCAACGTTGGCAAGCGTACCTGATGCTGAAACCAGGTATGGGCTTGAAATTATTCATCCACGCTACTTCTTACTCCCTGCGGTTGGTATGAGTTGGGTGCCTGAATCTATCTGCCGTGCCATGCTTCCTAGGCTTAAAGAGTTAATTGCTTTGGGGTTTGATTTTGACTTAATAGATGCTCATTATTTTTATCCAGATGGTGTTGCCGCCGTGATGTTGGCGAAAGAATTGGGTAAGCCTGTTGTAATTACAGCACGAGGTACTGATTTAAACCTTATTCCTAGGCATAAGATCCCACGTCAAAAAATATTGTGGGCAGCAGAAAATGCAGATGCATTAATTACAGTATGCCAAGCCTTAAAAAATGTCCTATTAGAGATGGGGGTTTCAGATGAAAAGGTTACTGTACTTAGAAATGGTGTTGATCTTAAAAAATTCTCGCCGCCAATAGATAGATCTGAGCTTCGACGACAGCTTGGAATAGACAGTAAAACGCTGCTGAGTGTAGGGCATTTGGTTGAAGGAAAAGGACATCACCTAATCGTTGAAGCAATGAGTAGGCTGCCTGATTATCAATTGATGATAGCGGGTGATGGTGAAGAAATGGTTGCTTTGGTGAGATTGATTAGAAAGCTGAATCTAGGCGAGAAAGTAAAGATGCTTGGTGCCATTTCTCATGAAAAGCTTAAAGATTATTATGGTGCAGCAGATATGCTGATTTTGGCCTCGGATAGAGAGGGCTGGGCTAATGTTTTACTTGAGTCAATGGCTTGTGGCACCCCTGTTGTGGCAACTAATATTGGGGGAACCCCCGAAGTAGTTTCTACCCCGGAGGCAGGTGTTTTGGTTGATAGGTCGTCTGATTCCATTGCGGAAGGGGTTAAGGCGTTGATGAGTCATTATCCAAGCCGAGATGATACAAGGTGTTATGCGGAAAGATTTACCTGGGATGACACGACACAAGGACAAATTAAGCTGTTTAGGGAGGTTTTAAATAATGCGTGACCTGCTGGTCACATTAATTGTTTTAGGAGCCATTCCATTTATTTTGATGCGCCCCCACATTGGCATATTGGTATGGTCGTGGCTCGGATATATGAATCCACATCGCTTGGGCTGGGGTTTTGCTTACGACTTTCCTTTCGCCCAGATTACCGCAATAGTTCTATTTGCCAGTTTGATCTTTAGCAAAGAATCAAAAAAAATTCCTATTACGCCGTTAACCATAGTATGGATTTTATTCGTAATTTGGATGTGCATTACGACCCCGTTTGCTATTTTTCCTGAATTTGCTAATGATTACCTGATCCGCGTAATTAAAATCCAAATCCCTGTGTTCATTACCATGATGCTTTTCCTTTCGAAAGAGAGAATTGATGCGTTGATTTGGGTAATATTCATATCTATTGGTTTTTTTACGGTTAAAGGTGGATTATTCACAATTTTAACAGGCGGCAGTTTTCGTGTGTGGGGGCCGCCATCTTCCTTTATAGAAGGCAACAATGAGCTTGCGCTGGCAAGCCTAATGGTTGTCCCTTTGGTCAATTATCTTAGGCTGGTAAGTACAAATAAATGGATAAAAAGAGCATTGCTTGTATCCATGGTATTAATGGTTGTGTCTGCTATCGGGTCTCAGTCCAGAGGAGCGCTCCTTGCTGCACTGGCTGTTGCAGGTTATTTCTGGCTTAAGAGCGACAAGAAATTTGTCATGGCGATTGTGGGCGTGGCGCTGGCCGTTGGGATTTATACGTTCATGCCCCAAAGTTGGCATGATCGAATGTCAACCATAGAGACCTATAACGAAGATGCGTCAGCTATGGGTAGAATCACGGCCTGGAAAATGGCGATAAACCTGGCGGCTGATCGTGTTTTTGGGGGTGGGTTTGAAACCTTTCGCCAAGGAGCCTATGATTTATATCTGCCGGAAGCCCCCTTACCGCTTGATGCTCATAGCATTTACTTCAAAGTGTTAGGGGAACATGGTTTTATTGGCCTTTCTTTGTTTCTTCTAATTCTATTTCTCGCTTTTAAAACAGGAAAAAGTGTTGAAAAAATGACAAAAGGGGTGGCGGAGCTAGAATGGCTGAATTACCTGAGCAAAATGCTTTGTGTTAGTCTGATTGCTTTCATGGTGGGTGGAGCCTTCCTTGGATTGACATATTTTGATTTACCCTACCATATAATCGCATTAATAGTGCTAGCAAAGGTAATTGCAACAAACACGCTAAAGGCAGTTGATGAGCATAAGTGGAGCCGAAATTGCTATGAATAAGTGGTGTTTTGACATCCCCTTATGGTCAATGAACCAGGCGATAAAATATATTGCCGGGAGCCGTTTGTCCAATCGTTTGGCGATCCTAATCTACCATCGTGTACGAAATGACGCTGATCCGCTAACGCCATACGATATGAAGGCTGAGCAGTTTGACTGGGAAATGCGCCTGCTTCATCAATACTTTAATGTATTGCCATTAGGTGAGGCTGTCTCTGCACTGGAAAGCCACACCCTGCCGGATCGGGCGATCTGCATTACATTTGACGACGGGTATGCGGATCAGGTAGAGGTGGCTCTACCCATATTAAAAAAATATGATCATTCGGCAGCCTTTTTTATCCCGACCGGCTATTTAAATGGTGGATGCATGTGGAATGATATGGTGACAGAGACTATCCGGTTTTATCGTGGCCGTGAACTTGACCTGACAAAATTGAATCTTGGGCTGCATAAAATATCAACCGTTACTGAAAAGCGTGAAACCATTGCCCGCCTGCTTGGCATAATTAAGCATTTTCACCCTGATAGCAGAAAGCGGATACTTGACTACATGAAAACGCTGATCGGTTTTGATGTGGCAAAGAATCTTATGATGAGTGCAGGCAGTATACAGCTGCTTTCAAATGCCGGCATGGAAATTGGCTGCCATACAAAAATGCACCCTATATTGACAAGCCTGTCGGATGAAGAGGCAGACACCGAAATAAGGGCGAGCAAACAGATGCTTGAAGAGATCATTGGTAAGCCTGTACGCTATTTTGCTTATCCAAACGGCAAGCCGTATGAAGACTACATGCCAGAGCATGTGGAAATGGTGAAGCAGGCAGGCTTTGAAGCAGCGCTAAGTACAGCTAAAGGAGTGAGCACAACAGAGAGCGATATTTTTCAGCTGCCAAGATTCACACCCTGGGATAATAACCATGCAAAATTCATGTTGCGCCTAATGAGTAACTATACAGAGACTGAACCCTTGGTCGTGTAATCCTCTCTTCGTCTTGAGTTGTAATTGTTCACGGGCTACGGTATTTCGCAGAAAGTCAAAAAGCTATTTTCTTAATGAGCAGTACTGCTTATCCGTTACGGGCTTGTCCAACAAACGGTTCAGATTGTGGTTCGTGCCTCACACAATCTAACCTTTATTCGTTAGGTTTTTTTAAGAAGCCCACTGCATATGTAGCTTGCGATGATGCATAGCACAATCACGTAAGTAAAGATTAATTAGCGTTTGGTAGGGAATGCCGGTTTCTTCTGCTAACGACTTAAAATACTCAACAGAATCACAATCAAGACGCATAGTAACAGGCTGCTTAAGATATTTAATGTAGGGATTCTTTTTCCCTTTCATTTTTGAGAAGTTATAGTGATCTTTCATTTTCTTTTACTCCAATACACTTGCTCTTCATCTTTATCCGCCTTTCTGGCTGAGATTATCCTGACCACAGTTTCCTCTTTCCTGAAGCAGTGACAAACAACAAGTGTTTTTAATTTGAAACTTGTCCCAAGCAGAATGAACCTGTCTTCACTTTCAGAATGCTCTGGGTCAAAATATTGAATTGCATACTCATCGTAAAAAACTGTTCGTGCCTCATCAAAAGAGACACCATGCTTTTTAGCATTTGCCTTATCCTTCTTGCCATCCCATTCAAATTCTAGTCGTTTCATATTTACAGTGTACTTATGGCTTTTGAGGTGTCAAGGGTAGACCTTTCTGGGGGCGAGAATGTGGGCTGCAACTTATTGATTAATATTTATTTTATATTTTGTTAGCCCATTTTTATTCGTAGTGATATCTACATGAGATGACAGTTATGTGTGTATCTGAAACTGCATAAACCAACCTATGAGCATCATCTATTCTTCTAGACCAAAATCCAGACAAGTTTTCCTTTAACGGTTCGGGTTTGCCTATGCCTTCAAAAGGTGCTCTTAAGACATTAACGATTAGCTTGTTGATGCGTTTTAACGTCTTTTTATCTTGGCCTTGCCAATATACATAATCTGACCATGCTGACTCAGTCCATGCCAGATTCCTACTCATTCAGTAAATTCCTTTCTTGAACATTACCTTCTCGATACTGCTCAATGGATTTCCATAGGTGCTCTGCATTTGCTGGGGACTTCAGCAAATACACTGTTTCCATCAGGCTGTTGAAATAATCAAGTGACATTACAACTGCATCTTCGCTATCTCTACGAGTAATAACAGTACAATCTGCATCGTTAACTACTTGATCCAAAACAGATTTCAGCCCGTTTCTTGCTTCGGTAAATGATACTATTCGCATTGCGCACCTATACTTGTACATTATAGAGTACAAGTATAGGCTTTTCTGAGATAGTGTACAATATATGGGACAAGTTATTTTTGGGGGCTAACAAGTGACTATAGTTTCAAGCGCCTGTCCACTGTGCTCACTGCAAATGTACAAGTTTTAATGTCGGGCAAGCCAGAGTTCGAGCATCATCAAAACCCAGACCAGTTCACCATAATATTTGGCATGCACGGTTTGATGCATGCGAATAGTCTCATCAATAAACTGCTCATGAAATATTCCCCGTTCTTTTAGCGCATAGAGAGAGGAATAGGCGAGCTCTTGCAGTCCTTTATGTGTGCTTGTCCAGATGCCAAAAGGCAAGCCAAAGCCCTGTTTTGATTTATGAATGATCTCATAAGGCAGAAAGTTTTTGGTTGCTTCCTTGTAAAACCAGCGAAGATGGTTATTTTTCAATTTTATGTGCGAAGGAATCTTGCAGGAAAACTCAATCAACTCGTCGCAAAGCAGAGGGTAAACCACCTCAACTCCGGCCAGCTCACACATATGATTGACCTTCATCAGATCGTTGTCATGCAGTGTACGCTTCCAGTCAAGCAACATCATTTTGTTCAGAATCGATGCCTCTTCAATCGAATGATAAGCCGAGCGCAGGTTGTTAAGGGGGGCTTCTTGATCAATGTCTTGTAAGAATTCAGTCGAGAAAATTTTGTCAGCCGGATGACGGTGCAGATAATTGTATGTTTCCAGCCGATCGGGTAGTGGAAGTTTTGCCTGGCTAATATAGCTGTTTACTTTCTTTACCAGTGGAACGTGTTTGGCAACAGGGTTGTGCAGAAAAAGAGGCTCCAATAGTGCGCCACGCAAAACACCTGGAATTTTGGCGTAAAGCTCAAAAACACCCTGCTTGGCATAACGTTCATTACCGGCAAAAATCTCGTCACCACCATCGCCTGCAAGCAGCCGTTCCACGCCATGTTCTTTGGCCATTTTTGCGCAAAAATAGGCGGGCAGCGCTGAAGAATTGCCAAATGGCTCATCATAGCTGGCGGCAATTTTTTCAACCATGGAAAGCACATCATCCGGGGTGACATAGTATTCGTGATGCCTGGTACCAAAGTGGCGAGATGCAAGGCGGGCATATTCCATCTCGTCATAGCCATCGGCATCAAATCCAATGGAAAACGTGTTGGCATCGCCAGGCCGTACTTTTGCCAGCATGCCAGAAACAGTGGAGCTATCCAGACCGCCGCTCAAGAATGAGCCAGTTGCCCGCTTGCCAGCATATTGAGCGACAGAGTTCTCAATGATGTCCAGCATCTCACTGCTGAGGGATTCTGTAGATTGGTCTGTGGTCTCGTGGAAGTCAGGTTTCCAATAGGTTTCAACCGTACAGCGCCCCTTTTCAACGGTAAGAAATTGCCCGCCAATGAGCTTTCTTATGTTTTTGTAGATTGTCCCAGGGCTGGGAACGCTGTGAAAATAGAAATAATTGTAGATGTTTTGTGGGTCTAGTTCGTTAGCGTCCTCATCATGCTTCAATAAGGCAGCCAAGCTGGTGCTAAAGGCAACACCGCCAGGTGATTGAAAATAGTAAACATGCTCGAGTCCTATTTTGTCCAGCGCTAAAACAAGTTTTTGCTGGTCTGCGTCATACAGGCAAAAAACGAATTGGCCTGAAATGGTTTTGAAAAGGTCAATGCCGTATTGCTGGTAAGCTGAAATTAAAGCAAATGCATCACCCTCAGTGGCAGCCTGCTCACTAAGCCGCTTTGAGTCCCAACCAGGGGATCCTGCGATGCAGGTAAATAGAGTCTCATTGTTTGCAGCGGCACGATTCGTTGCTGCGGTAAAGAATGGCTGCTCTATAGTACACAAGCCTTCATTAGCCAGGCTTTGGGGTAAACTGTTTTTAATGCCAGAGGCGGAGCTATTTTCAGTATTGATCACCTGCCCAAAGAGAAACGTGTTAGTGAACATCTATAGCTTCCGTAAACTATTGTGAGCTATTGGGTTCTGGCCACTTACCAAGGTTCATAAGTCTGTTGCGTAAACCGGGTAAAGGGTAACCTTGTTGGTAGGCCTTAATGGCGTATTTTTGAGATAGCTCATACTCCTCAAGGTCAGCATACAGGAGCCCCATGTTGTAAAAAAGATCGGCAGACCTGTACCCTTTTTCCTCTGCTGTTTTGTACTGTTTTTCTGCCTCAGGATACTTCTTTTGTTTATGGTAGTAGATTCCATAAAGAGCATAGGTTTCGCCATTGTT
>WFXD01000076.1 GCA_015490795.1 Gammaproteobacteria bacterium | reverse complement strand
TTGCCCTGGCGCACAAGATGCTGCGCATCCTCTACGCCATGCTCAGTAACGGGACGCACTACCAGGACAGCACCATCGATTACGAAGCACTGACCGTTGCCCGGAACGCCCCGCGCTGGCTCAAGATGCTTCGGAAACACGGTTTCATCACCGACGCCACTACCGCGTAACCTGCCTGCCCTATCAAGGGGCAAACGCGTACCATCAGACAGGCTTGTGACTGGCCAGGGTTTCGTGTGCGTGTCAGGGTGGGTTCTTCCACATTAATCTTTTAGGTGGCAATGGATTATGCTGGATTTAGCTGGACGATGACAAAGCTAAGTTACTTAATTGGTTCAGGAATTTACGGATGTTTCTGGACACTGCTGGATTTGCTGATGGTACCGAGGGTCGGACTCGAACCGACAAGGCCGTGAAGCCGGTGGATTTTGAATCCACTGTGTTTACCAATTTCACCACCCCGGCATGAGGAGCGGTAAGTATATCCGTTTCTATTCTCATGGCAACAACCGTGGGTGTGATAAGATCCCGCCCCCATGAGACGCACTGATTTTTTCTACGACCTGCCAAATGAGCTGATCGCACAGCACCCTGCGGGGCAGCGTGGCGACAGCCGCATGCTCTGTCTGGATGGTGATACGGGTGCGCTGGCTG
The DNA here is from genome assembly GCA_015490795.1 of Gammaproteobacteria bacterium. Taxonomy (GTDB): domain Bacteria; phylum Pseudomonadota; class Gammaproteobacteria; order Chromatiales; family Chromatiaceae; genus WFXD01. The sequence goes on along the minus strand of WFXD01000076.1, from coordinate 23,096 downwards.
ATCGTAACTTTTCTGATCTGCCCGATCTGCTGCAACCAGAGGATCTGCTGGTTTTCAACAATACACAGGTCATGCCCGCCAGGATGTATGGCCACAAGGTGACAGGTGGAAAGGTCGAGATTCTGCTCGAACGCATACTGGAGCCCCGTCGTGCGATGGCGCATATACGTGCTTCAAAACCGCCCAGGCCAGGCGGGCAGATTGTTATTGGTGATGGGCACGGGGTTGAGGTTATGGACCGCAGTGATACCCTGTTTGAGCTTCGCTCCCTGGAGATGGATTTTATTGATCTAATGCACAAAGAGGGGCACATGCCGCTGCCGCCCTACATCAGCCGGGAGGATGAGGCGCTTGATCAGGAGCGCTATCAAACGGTTTATGCTGAGAAGTTGGGTGCTGTAGCTGCTCCGACAGCAGGCCTGCACTTTGATCGAGCCATGTTGGCGCAGCTGAAATCCCAGGGCATCGACAGCGCCTGGGTGACACTGCATGTGGGCGCAGGAACATTTCAACCTGTCCGGGCTGACCGGCTGGAAGATCATCTCATGCACAGTGAGTATGCAGAGGTGGATGCGGCAGTTTGTGCCAAGGTAAAGGCGACCAGAAAGCGGGGAGGGAGGGTTGTGGCGGTTGGCACAACCAGTGTGCGCAGTCTGGAGTCGGCTGCCGCTGCCACGGGAGAGATAGCGCCCTTCCAGGGGGATACCCGCCTCTTTATCACACCAGGTTATACGTTTCGGTCCGTTGATGCGCTAGTCACCAATTTTCATCTGCCGGAATCGACGTTGCTGATGCTGGTTTCGGCCTTTGCAGGCTATGAGTCCGTAATGGCAGCGTACCAACATGCCGTGAAAGAGCGCTACCGTTTCTTCAGCTATGGGGACGCCATGTTTTTGAACAAAAAAAAGCGCGGCACTGGGGGTGCCACGCATAAGGTAGTACGAGGATGAAGAATCAGGGGAAAATCATGAATCTTACTGTACTGGAACTGAGTATAGTAAAAACCAATTGATTTTGTCAAGTAAAAAACTATGGAAAATCGTCAAGTATTTGAGGTGGGCGGTAATCTCTCCTGTAACAGCCTGTAATGGAAGAAAAAATGCGCTTTGAAAAATTGGCTTCAGATGGCTGTGCGCGACGCGGGCGGCTTACATTTCCCCGTGGAACCATAGAGACGCCCGCTTTTATGCCGGTAGGCACCTATGGCACGGTAAAGGCCATGACCCCGGAAGAGCTGGAGGGCATTGGCGCCGAGATTATCCTTGGCAATACCTTTCACCTCATGCTGCGCCCCGGAACAGATGTGATTGCCAGGCATGGCTCTCTGCATGGTTTTATGCACTGGAAGCGGCCGATTCTTACAGACTCGGGTGGTTTTCAGGTCTTCAGCCTGGGGGATCTGCGCAAAATCACGGAACAGGGTGTTGCTTTCCGCTCCCCCATTGATGGCAGCAAGGTCTTTATGGGGCCTGAGGAGTCCATGGAGGTTCAGCGCAAGCTGGGGTCAGATATCGTTATGGTATTCGATGAGTGTACCCCTTATCCCGCCACTGAAGATGAAGCACGAAGCTCTATGGAGCTGTCACTGCGCTGGGCCAGGCGCAGCAAAGAGGCCTTTGGTGATAGCCCATCTGCGCTGTTTGGCATTGTGCAGGGTGGTGTCTTCGAGCATCTCCGTCAGGCCTCTTTGGAGGGGTTGATGGATATCGATTTTGATGGCTATGCGGTTGGAGGCCTCTCGGTAGGGGAGCCGCCTGAAGATAGATGGCGTGTGCTCGATTTTCTTGGCCATCGTCTGCCGGCCGGGAGGCCGCACTATCTTATGGGCGTTGGGACACCGGAGGATATTGTAGAGGCAGTGCAGCGAGGCATAGATATGTTCGATTGTGTTATGCCGACCCGCAATGCCCGTAACGGACACCTGTTTACACACACGGGCGTCGTGCGCATCCGCAATGCAACCCATAAATACAGTGATGAGCCGGTGGATGCCCGCTGTGACTGCTATACCTGCAAGAATTACAGCCGCAGTTACCTGCGGCATCTGGCGAAATGTAATGAGATTTTGGGCGCCAGATTGAATACCATTCACAACCTCTCATACTATCAGACGCTCATGCGAGGCTTGCGCCAGGCGATTGAAAATGGGCGCTTGGATGAGTTTGTGTATGAGTTCTATGCCTTGCGCAGCTGATCTGAATATCCATGAATTACGGAATTCATAAAACATTCAGACTAATTGTGGCATAATCCGTCGCTTCGCGAATTCTTGAGTGTGGGAAAATACCAATATGAGTTTTTTTATTTCTGATGCTATGGCTGAAGCAGCCGCCGCGCCTCCCCCGGGTCAGATGGGGTTTGAGAGCCTGATATTTCCACTTGGCCTGATTTTTTTACTCTACTTCTTTATGATTCGGCCACAGCTGAAGCGCCAAAAAGAGCACAAAAAACTGGTAAATTCAGTTGCCAAAGGTGATGAGGTGCAGACAGAGGGTGGCATTCTCGGCAAGGTGACTGCGCTGGGAGAGAACTATGCCCAGATTGAGGTCGCCAAGGGCGTTGAGATTAAAATCAGGCGCCACTCTATCCTTGGGGTCATGCCAAAAGGCACCATGAAAGAGCTGTGATTGATCTGTCCGGGGGGGTTGCACCTCTGGATAACCCGGGTTTAAGTGTCACAGATTAAGCAGCAGTCAACCAGTGGCAAGGCCAAGAGTTAATTTTTAGAAAGTCATGAATCGATATCCAATCTGGAAGAACCTGCTGGTTCTTGTCATTGTGCTGACAGGTGCTATCTACGCGGCACCCAATCTGTTTGATCAGGACCCTGCAATAGAGGTTGCGGGTACGCGGCGGGCCAATGTAGATCAGGGCACAGTGGCAGCCGTACAGGATGCGCTGAAAACAGCCGGCATCGAGATCAAATCACTGGATTTTTCCGGCAGCAGGCTGTTGCTGCGGTTCCATGACCCTGAGTCCCAGCTAAAGGCAAAGGATGTGCTGAGTGAAGCGCTGGGCGATAACTACAATCAGGCGTTGACGCTCTCAACGGATCTGCCCGGCTGGCTGCGAGCCATCAATGCCATGCCCATGAATCTTGGGCTGGATCTGCGCGGCGGTATCCATGTGCTGATTGATGTCGATATGGAGGCGGCAGTGAAGCAGGCCGTAGAGCGGTATGCAGGCGATATTCGTACGCTGATGCGAAATGAAAAGCTGCGCTATGTGACCGTCTCCAAAGGTGATGCCTCCGTCAGTATCAAATTTCGTGATGCTACAGTGCGGGACAGGGCGCTGAACGCAATCTCCAATGAATTCCGTGATCTTGCCGTTACCGCCAAGGATGATGGTGACAGCTTTCTTGTGGTTGCCAAACTGGGCAACACGGTACAGCAGGAGGTGCGTAAATTTGCCCTGGACCAAAACATCACCACACTGCGGAACCGCGTCAATGCATTGGGCGTAGCTGAGCCGGTTATCCAGCAGCAGGGCCAGCGTCGCATCGTGGTGCAGCTTCCCGGTGTGCAGGACCCTGCCCGCATCAAAGATATATTGAGCGCAACGGCAACCCTGGAGTATCGGCTTGAAGATACCGAGCATAATATTGAGGATGCGGTAGCCGGGCGGGTGCCGCCGGGTGCGCGGCTGTACCATACGCGCGATGGACGCCCCGTGCTGCTCAAAAAACGGGTGATTGTCACGGGTGATCAGATCACCAACGCCTCCTCTGGCCTGGATCAACGCTCAGGTTCACCTGCGGTATTTGTAAATCTCGATGGCCCCGGCGCACGGCGCATGCGCAACGTGACCTCAGACAATGTTGGCAAACCCATGGCGGTGGTCTTTATCGAAATAAGGTATGAGAAGTACCAGGACAAGGATGGCAACACGGTCAAGCGCAAGCGGAAGGTGGAAGAGGTCATCAGCATCGCCACCATCCAGGAGCCTTTTGGCAAACGGTTTCAGACGACAGGACTGGACAGCACGGAAGAGGCGCACGACCTGGCCCTGCTGTTGCGGGCAGGCGCCCTGGCTGCGCCGATTGAGATTGTGGAAGAGCGCACCATTGGCCCCAGCCTGGGTGCAGATAACATCGAACAGGGATTTAATTCGGTTGTTATCGGCCTGATCCTCGTTATGATCTTTATGGCGGTCTACTATCGAACCTTTGGCCTGGTTGCCGATATGGCACTGGCGATCAACCTGGTGTTAATCATCGCCGTGCTCTCCATGTTGCAGGCGACACTGACCTTGCCGGGTATTGCGGGTATCGTACTGACCGTGGGTATGGCGGTGGATGCCAACGTGCTTATCTTTGAGCGCATTCGTGAAGAGATTCGCAATGGAAATACGCCACAGGCCAGCATCCATGCCGGTTATGCAAAGGCGCTTTCGACGATTACCGATGCCAATATCACAACCCTTATCGCCGCAGCGGTACTGTTCAGCTTTGGTACAGGGCCAATCAAGGGGTTTGCGGTAACGCTGTTTATTGGCATTCTCTCCTCGATGTTTACTGCGATAATTGGTACACGCTCAGTGATCAACCTGATCTATGGCGGTAAACGGTTGAGCAAATTATCAATATAGTTATCAGCGAAAATGCAGTCATTTTTGCTACCCGTTGAGTGCGGTTGATCTGCTCAACCTCTGGACATAGAAACTGAAAATACAACCATGCAGCTATTCAAATTAAATCGCACAATTGATTTCATGGGTATGCGCAAGCTTGCAGTTGCACTGTCGGCTATTCTGATTCTGGTGGCCATCGCCTCGATGGTCGTGCGCGGAATGGATCTTGGTATCGACTTCACAGGTGGCACCTTGATTGAAGTCGGCTACCAGCAGTCAGCTGACCTGGGCAAGGTGCGTGAAGCGCTGGTTGCGGCGGGCTTCCAGGATGCAACGGCACAGCACTTTGGGACGACGAGGGAGGTGCTGGTCAATCTGGCTCCCCGGGCGGATATGTCCAACACAGAGCTGAGTGACCAGGCGTTTAGTGCGCTCAAACAGGCAATGGGAGGCGAAGCTGAACTGCGCCGGGTAGAGTTTGTCGGGCCTCAGGTGGGTGACGAACTGACAGAAGATGGCGGTCTTGCCATGCTCTATGCCCTGATAGGTATTCTGATCTATGTGGCGGTGCGTTTTGAGTACCGGTTTGCCGCAGGCTCCATTATTGCACTGGTGCATGATGTGCTGATCACGATCGGTATCTTCTCCCTCTTCCAGATTGAGTTTGATCTGCCGGTGCTGGCGGCGGTGCTGGCGGTGATTGGCTACTCTCTGAACGATACCATCGTGGTCTATGACCGCATTCGTGAAAATTTTCGCAAGATGCGAAAGGGAACGCCTGCCGAGATCATCAATGCCTCTTTGAATCAGACCTTCTCACGCACCATCATGACCTCGGTTACAACGCTATTGGTGCTGTGCGCCCTGTTTGTGTTGGGCGGAGAGATTATTCATGGCTTTGCATTAGCGCTGATTATTGGTGTGGTGGTTGGAACCTACTCATCCATCTACGTGGCCAGCACGGCAGTCCTGGCGCTGGGCATCAGTAAAGCGGACATGATGCCGGTAAAGAAAGAGGGCGCTGAGGTGGATTCCCGTCCCTAGGGGGTGTTCTCAATCACCGTTCGTGGCGAGATTCTGGCTCTTTTTCATGCTGGCGGCGTTGCGGTTCGTTGCAATAGAGTAACTATTACGCCTCACCGCGCCTCGCCTAAAGCGCCTACTGTTGGTGCCAGCACAAAAAATGCCTCAGAATCACGCTCACTCAGGTAATTGAGAACACCCCCTAACCACAAGCCTGTTTTTTTGAAGGGAAGCTGAGCACCTCTGCACCCTGGCTGTTCGGCTTTGCTCCTGTGGCTGGCTTTTTGGGTGGGGAGATATCAATGATCTCAAAACCGGCCTCTTTTGAATCTTTGTAAGCGGCTTCGAGCAGGCACTCCTCCATGCTGCCGAGCACATCACGCATGATCATCTCCAGGGCGCGGTTACTGAAATCTTTAGTGTCTGTTCTGTTGTTCGCCATGCCATCACCGCCCGTTCAGAGTTATTAAATATAGAGCCAAATGGCCCCAGATCTCTCTCTGAACTTAGCGGTAATAGCAGGTAAAAATGAAGGGAAGGCTGTTCCCAAGCGTCAGAATTTCAACTTTTCGTTAAGGTGCGGGCGGATTGCCTGGGTGATGGCAGTATGCGTTTTGAGGCCGCCGACAATGGTGTTGCCACTCTCGAAGTGTCGGCTGCCGCCGGCCAGATCGGAGACGGTTCCGCCGGCTTCGCGCACGATAAGCGCCCCGGCAGCAAAATCCCACTCCGCCAGCCCCAACTCCCAGAAGCCATCCAGCCGACCCGCTGCAATATAGGCGAAATCGAGTGCGGCCGAGCCTGCGCGGCGAATCCCCGCAGCCTCTTTTGATAGATCTTTAAACATGCCCAGATAGGCATCCATATGGCGTTGATCGCGAAATGGGAAGCCCGTGCCAAGCAAGGCCCCCTTCAGCCCAGGCTGTGCCGTGACGCGAATGCGGTGGTCATTCAGATAGGCGCCACTGCCCCGGCTTGCGGTGAACATCTCTTCACGGAGTGGATCGTAAATGACGCCATGCTCCAGCTCACCACGGTATTTCAGTGCAATAGATACCGAGAAGTGGGGTGAGCGGTGGAGGTAGTTTGTGGTTCCGTCGAGCGGGTCGATGACCCATTGATAATCGTTGCCGGGTTGAGCGCCGCTCTCTTCTGCCAGAATGGCATGATCCGGGTACGATCTCTTCAGCACCTGGATAATGGCCTGCTCGGCCGAGCGATCCACCTCGCTGACAAAGTCGTTCAGCCCTTTGGAGGTGACATCAAGGGTGTCAACCCGGTCAAAATTGCGCAGTAGAATAGTGCCTGCGCTACGGGCTGCCCGGACGGCGATGTTTATCATTGGGTGTCTGTGCATGGGCGGCAAAGATACAGCAAGCGGTTCCCAGGATAAAGGGGATTTTCAATTGACCCGGTTGCAAGCTCTGCGTACTCTGCGGCTTTTTACTCTAAAATGCAGTCGGTAATTATGGGCTTGAGCAATATTCGCATTGTGCTGGTGGGCACGACCCACCCTGGAAATATTGGTGCGGTAGCCCGGGCGATGAAAAACATGTGCCTGCAACAGCTCTATCTGGTGCAGCCCAAGCTGTTTCCCTGTGCTGAAGCGACGGCACGCGCCTCGGGTGCCGATGATCTGCTGCATGACGCCAAGGTCTGCAACACGCTGGATGAGGCGCTGGATGGATGCCATCTGGTGGTCGGTGCAAGTGCCAGGCTGCGCCGTGTGGAGTGGCCCCAGTTTGCTCCGCGGGAGTGTGCTGCACAGCTGTTAAGTGAGGCAGGACAAGGGCCTGTGGCACTTCTGTTTGGCCGTGAAAGCTCCGGGTTGAGCAATGCGGAGATGGATCGCTGCCAGTACTTGGTGCATATCCCGGCCAATGAGGAGTACAGCTCACTGAATCTCTCCATGGCAGTGCAGGTGCTGACCTATGAGCTGCGCATGACGGCACTGGAAGGGTCTCCTTTTCCGGCTGTGAAGCGTGGCCGGCAGATCGCCACTGCTGATGAGATGGAGGGATTTATTCAGCATCTGCAACAGACGATGCGAGATATTCACTTCTCGGACCCACGCCAATCTACCAAGCTCTTGCGAAGGCTGCGGCGTCTGTTCAATCGAGCCAGGCCGGACAGTGACGAACTCAACATACTTCGCGGGATTTTAAGTGCGGCGCAGGGCCGCAAATATCAAAAAAAATAATGCGAATACTCATAAGTGGCCGCCTGTCAGCCTCTCTGTTTTAAAATTGTGTGGGTTATATATTGGGGTGCAAAAACGATGATTAGTAAATTACAAAATAAAATCAATGACATGAAAATAACCTGCAAGATTGTAGGAAATTAATTGCACACATTTGATAATTATCGAGTAAAATAGTCGGAAATTATTGGGCAGTGTAGGCAAATGAATTAATGTTCTCTCGAATCAGAGAAGATATTGGCTGTGTTTTCAAGCGTGATCCAGCCGCGCGCAACGTGTTTGAGGTCATAACGACCTATCCTGGAATCCACGCGGTGCTGTTTCACCGCGTCTCGCACTGGCTGTGGGCGCACAAGCTGTACTGGGTGGCGCGCGTGCTATCAAATATTGCGCGCTGGGTCACTGGCATAGAGATACATCCGGGTGCAACAATTGGGCGGCGCTTTTTCATTGATCACGGCATGGGCGTTGTGATTGGCGAAACAGCGGAGATCGGTGATGACTGCACGCTTTACCACGGTGTAACGCTGGGTGGCACCAGCTGGGATGCTGGCAAACGCCACCCAACGCTTGGAAATAATGTTGTGGTCGGTGCCGGAGCCAAGGTGCTGGGGCCTATCCATCTGGGTGACGGCGCGCGGATTGGATCAAATGCCGTAGTGGTGAAGCCGGTGCCGGAAAATGCCACGGTTATTGGTGTTCCAGGCCACCTGGTTGGTCTGCGTGCAACCGCATCACCAGAGCGGGAGGCGATTGCCAAAAAGATGGGATTTGATGCCTATGGCACATCGCAGGACATGCCTGACCCTGTTGCACATGCGATCAACCACATGCTGGACCATATTCATCTGATGGAGAGCCGGATGGAGATGCTGTCAGAGCGGTTGCAGGATATGGGCGTGGAGAGTCCCCAGACAAAGATGCCAGAGATGGAGTGTTGCGAGATTGTTTCAGAGGCAGAAGAGCTGGCAGAGATCCCATCGGTCGATGGCGATAAGCAGGCGCGTTAGTGTATAGGCACGCAACGACTACAACAACGACTACAATACGGTAACGGTAACATTTGAGGCACTGAATTATGAGGCTGACAACAAAAGGTCGCTATGCTGTAACAGCAATGCTGGATTTGGCACTGCACCATCAAAAAGGACCCATTACACTGGCAGATATTGCTGAACGTCAAGGTATCTCCCTCTCCTATCTGGAGCAGCTGTTCTCCCGGATGCGTAAAAAAGGGTTGGTTTATAGCGTGCGTGGCCCTGGCGGTGGTTATAGCCCGGCACGCACGACCGACAAGATATCCATCGCAGAGATCATTACCGCTGTCGATGAGAGTGTCGATACCACCCGCTGCAATGGAGCTCACAACTGTCAGAATAACGAGGTCTGTTTGACCCATAATCTCTGGGAAGACCTGAGCAATCGCATCTATGACTACCTGAAAGAGGTAAGTCTGCAAAGTTTGATGGCCACCCAGGGCGTACAGAAGGTATCCCAGCGCCAGGATGGGGTCTGCAATACTGATCTGGCGGTGGATCTGCCACCAAACCCCGGGGCAGTTAACTGAAGCTGTAGTGCAGCAAGATATAGAAGTTTAGAGTTAGTGGAGCAATAAACAAGATGAAGCCACCCATTTATATGGACTATTCGGCGACCACACCGGTTGATCCGCGCGTTGCTGAGGTAATGTGCCGGTATCTGACTCCGGATGGCGATTTTGGAAACCCCGCGTCCCGATCACATCACTATGGATGGAAAGCAGAAGAGGCAGTAGATAAGGCCCGCCGTGATGTGGCGGATCTTATCAATGCAGATCCCCGTGAGATTGTCTGGACCTCTGGCGCAACCGAGTCTGACAACCTTGCACTGAAAGGTGTCGCCCATTTTTACAAGAAAAAGGGCAAGCACATCATCACCTGCAAGACGGAGCATAAGGCTGTGCTGGACAGCTGCCGGCAGCTCGAACGTGAAGGTTTCGAGGTGACCTACCTGAGCCCTGAACCCAATGGTCTGATCGACCTCAACAAGTTAGAGGGTGCAATACGGGATGAGACTATTCTGGTCTCCATCATGCATGTCAATAATGAGATTGGCGTGATTCAGGATATCGCAGCGATAGGTGAAATAACCCGCCCGCGCAAGATTCTGTTTCATGTCGATGCGGCGCAGAGTGCCGGCAAGATCCCCATTGATCTGGCAGAGCTGAAGGTGGACCTGATGTCCCTCTCTGCACATAAGATCTATGGCCCCAAAGGGATCGGCGCCCTCTATGTAAGACGCAAGCCGCGTGTGCGTATTGAGGCTCAAATGCATGGTGGTGGACATGAGCGTGGCATGCGCTCAGGCACCTTGGCCACGCACCAGATTGTCGGCATGGGCGAGGCGTTCCGCATCGCCAATGAAGAGATGGAGGCAGAAAATGCCCGCATCATGGCCCTGCGGAACCGCTTGTGGGACGGCCTCAAAGAGATGGAGGAGGTCTATCTCAATGGTGATCTGGAGCAGCGGGTGGCCGGCAACCTCAATGTCAGCTTTAACTATGTTGAAGGTGAATCACTGGTTATGGCGCTGAAAAACATGGCGGTCTCCTCCGGCTCTGCCTGCACCTCGGCCAGCCTGGAGCCCAGTTATGTGTTACGGGCTATTGGTCGTGAAGATGAGCTGGCACACAGCTCTATCCGCTTCAGTATTGGCCGCTTCACAACAGATGAAGAGATCAGTGAAGTGGTTGCAGAGGTACAGGAGCAGGTTGCCCGGCTGCGCGAACTCTCACTGCTGTGGGAGATGTACAAAGATGGCATCGACCTCAAAGAGATTGACTGGGCAGCACACTAACTATTTTGCCATTGAGATCCCTGAGCCTGAAATCAGGAACTCATGGCGTGAACTATTATCCAATAATCAAATAAACAGTGCTCATGGCGGTTGGAGTGGTTTTGACCCAACGGGCAGAGGAGTTTGAATCATGGCATACAGCGAAAAAGTCCTGGATCATTATGAAAACCCACGCAATGTTGGTGTCCTCGACAAGAAGGATAACGACGTAGGCACCGGCATGGTGGGTGCCCCGGCCTGTGGTGATGTGATGCGCCTGCAGATCAAGGTCAATGACGAGGGTGTTATTGAAGATGCCAAGTTCAAGACCTACGGCTGCGGATCGGCAATCGCCTCCAGCAGCCTGCTGACAGAGTGGGTAAAGGGCAAAACCCTGGAAGAGGCTACCCAGATAAAAAATGTCGATCTGGCGGAAGAGCTGGCGCTGCCGCCGGTAAAGATCCACTGCTCTGTGCTGGCAGAGGATGCCATCAGGGCCGCCATCAGTGACTACAACGCAAAACAGAGCAAGAGATAGCCATGGCCATTACACTGACCGAAGCGGCGGCAGCCCGTGTCAATAAATTCATGGCCAACCGGGGCAAAGGGATCGGCGTACGTCTTGGTGTGCGCACCTCTGGCTGTTCAGGCATGGCTTATGTGCTGGAATTTGTTGATGAGGTGGGCGAGGATGACACCGTCTTTGAGGATAGAGGCGTTAAGGTGGTAATTGATGCCAAAAGCCTGCTCTATCTTGATGGCACAGAGCTGGATTTTGTAAAAGAGGGGTTGAGCGAAGGTTTCAAGTTCAACAACCCCAACACCAAGGAGTCGTGTGGCTGCGGCGAGAGCTTCTCTGTCTGACCGTTTTCTGCTGCAGCGGTGTCACTATGGTGGCGAACCCTAGCAGGTACGCTCCAGTTGTTTTTAACTCCGATAGCTGAATAGATTATGTTGGATTTCTCGAAGAACTACTTTGAGTTGTTTGGCCTCCCCGTTGGGTTTGAAGTGGATGGAGGCAGGCTTGCCGATCGCTACAGGGATCTGCAACGTGCTGTCCATCCAGACCGATATGCCAATGCTGGCGGGCAGGAGAAACGGCTCTCCATGCAGGCGGCAACGCACCTCAATGATGCACTGAATACACTGAAAAAACCGCTGCTGCGGGCGCAATACCTGCTGGAGCTGAAAGGCGTTGATATGAGCGCAGATGGTGGCAACATCACCGATGGCAACTTTTTGATGGAGCAGATGGCGCTGCGTGAAGAGCTGGCGGGGATCAAAGAGCAGCCAGATCCCTATGATGCGATAGTCGGCCTGATGAATCGTATCAAGAGCCATATTCAAAGCCTGCTGCGGGAGATCAGCGTACAATTTGAGGATGACACACCGCAAGCCCTGGAACAGGCCAAAGAGAGCGTGAGCAAACTACAGTTTCTCTACAGACTCAGTGCCCAGGTTGAAGAGCTTGAAGAGGAACTTGACGAGGCGCTGTAAGCAATCCGGCATGCAGAACATGCCACCGGGCCTGCGGCAACCTTGCTTTAACATGGCTGATTGAATCTATGGCACTTATACAACTCTCCGAACCTGGCCAATCGCTTGCGCCACACCAGCACAAACTGGCGGCAGGCATTGATCTGGGCACTACCAACTCGCTGGTTGCCACGGTACGAAGCGGACAGGCAGAGACGCTGCCGGACGAGCAGGGCCGCCACCTGCTGCCCTCTGTTGTGCGCTACCAGCAAGGGCGGATTGAGGTCGGCCATGAGGCGCTCTCGGCCGCTACAACCGACCCGCTCAATACCATCGCATCTGTAAAACGCCTGATGGGGCGCAGTGTTGAAGATATAAAAACCCTTGGTGACCGGCTTCCCTACGAGTTTCAGCAGCAGGACGCCGCTGTCCCCCGCATCCATACCGCAGGTGGTGATGTCAGCCCCATCGAGGTCTCGGCCGAGATTTTAAAGGTGCTGGCCGCCCGTGCAGAGGCCAGCCTGGGGGGCGAGCTGAATGGCGTTGTCATCACCGTCCCCGCCTATTTTGATGATGCCCAGCGCCAGGCGACCAAGGATGCAGCCAGGTTGGCAGGTCTCAATGTGTTGCGGCTGCTCAATGAACCAACCGCAGCGGCTGTGGCGTATGGGCTGGATCGCAATCAGGAGGGGATACACGCCATCTACGACCTGGGTGGCGGCACCTTTGATATCTCCATCCTGCGGCTCAACCAAGGGGTGTTCGAGGTGCTCTCCACCGGGGGTGACTCCGCACTGGGCGGTGATGATTTTGACCGTCTGGTGGCGGGCTGGATCATGCAGCAGGCAGGCATTGAAGATGATGCCGGCCATGCCATGCTGCGCCGACTGATGCGAGATGCCTGCGCGGCCAAAGAGGCGCTGACCGATGCCGAGGCAGCCCGGCTGGACATCGGGCTGGAGGATGGCAGCCGCTGGCAGGGTGAGCTGGATCGTGCCACCTTCGACCAACTGGTCGAACCGCTGATCCGCAAGACCCTGGCACCCTGCCGCCGTGCCCTGCGCGATGCAGGCCTGAGCGCCAGTGAGGTTGAAGATGTGGTCATGGTGGGTGGTTCAACACGCATACCACGGGTGCGTGAAATGGTGGGTGAGTTCTTTGGTGCCCCGCCGCTGGTGGATATCGACCCCGATAAAGTCGTTGCCGTGGGTGCAGCGATCCAGGCAGATATCCTGGTGGGCAACAAGCCTGAAGATGAGATGCTGCTGCTGGATGTCAATCCGCTCTCCCTGGGTATCGAGACCATGGGTGGGCTGGTCGAGAAGATCATCCCCCGTAACACCACCATCCCGGTGGCCCGTGCCCAGGAGTTCACCACCTTCAAAGATGGCCAGACCGCCATGGCCGTCCATGTCCTGCAAGGTGAGCGCGAACTGGTCACCGATTGCCGCTCGCTGGCCCGCTTTGAACTGCGCAACATCCCTGCCATGGTGGCCGGCGCGGCTCATATCCTGGTCACCTTCGAGGTGGACGCTGATGGCCTGCTGCATGTCACAGCCAAAGAGCAGAGCAGTGGTGTCGAGGCCAGTGTCGAGGTAAAGCCCTCCTATGGCCTGACCGACAGTGAAATTGAAGATATGCTGCGCTCATCCATCGCCAATGCACAGGAGGATATGGATGCACGCCGTCTGCGTGAACAGCAGGTAGAGGCCAAGCGTGTTATCGAGGCGCTGGCCTCCGCGCTGGCTGCCGATGGCGAACAGCTGTTGACGAAAGAGGAGCAGGTGCCTATAAAAAAGGCGTTTCAGCAGCTCGTTGCGCTCAGTGAATCGGATGATCACGAGGCGATCAAGCAGGCGGTCGAAGCGCTTGAAAAGAGCTGCGAGTTCTATGTTGAACGACGCATGAATGCCAATGTTCGCAAGGCAATGGCGGGACAAAAGGTGGAAGATTTCAATGACTAAAATCATATTTTTGCCGCATGAAGAGCTCTGCCCGGAAGGGGCGGTGATCGAAGCCGAGCCTGGCACCAGCATCTGTGAAGCTGCGCTGGAGAACGACATCGAGATCGAGCATGCCTGCGAGATGTCCTGCGCCTGCACCACCTGCCATGTCATTATCCGTGAAGGGTTTGACTCGCTGGAAGAGTCGGACGAATTTGAGGATGACATGCTGGATAAGGCGTGGGGGCTGGAGCCAGAATCCCGCCTGAGCTGCCAGGCCATCGTAGGTGAAGAGGATCTGGTGGTAGAGATTCCAAAATATACCATCAACATGGTGGCCGAAAACCATTAGGAGCCGCGTTATGAGCCTTAAGTGGATTGATTCACTGGAACTTGCCATTGCCCTGGATGAGGCCCACCCCGAGGCAGATCCCGGCCACCTTAACTTCGTGGATCTTCGAAACATGATCCTGGCGCTGGACGAGTTCGACGATGATCCCGCACACTGTGGCGAACGCATCCTGGAAGCGGTCATCCTGGCCTGGATTGACGAGAGAGGGTAGGGCGACGTAGCAGGTGCAGAGCGCATGGCAGCTGGCCTCTGCGCGTCCCGCCTTTTGATTTTCTGCCATGGGTCGATACCGTCCGCCACAGCCCCCCTCTTCGCTATATATTACTGCGGAGGGCTATGCGCGTCTTCAGGCCGAGTCGAAGGCATTATGGGTGCGGCGTGCAGAGGTGACCAAAGCGCTGGCTGCGGCCGCAGCAGAGGGTGACCGCTCAGAGAATGCGGAGTATATCTACCGTAAAAAGGAGCTGGGCGGGATCGACCGGCGCATCCGCTATCTGCAAAAAAGGCTGCCTGATCTGAAGGTGGTGACGGGGCCGCCCAGTGACCCCTCCCGCATCTTCTTTGGCGCCTGGGTCAGGCTGGAGGATGAGTCGGGCAGCGAGGTGCTCTACCGCATCGTCGGCCCCGACGAGTTTGACTGTGAAAAAGGCTTTATCAGCATGGACTCCCCAATGGCCAGGGCACTGCTGAAGAGAGGCGTCGATGATGAGGTGACCGTGCCCATACCGGCAGGCAAGGCCATCTATTATGTGTTGGCTGTAAGCTATTAGGAGCGCCCATCTACAGGCGGTGTGCTATCGTGCGGCAAACAGGTTATTTTTGGAAGTGGGGCTTCAGCCCCGCCAGATGTTGCCAACATCCTGCGGGAGTAAAGCCCCCCGGCTGCTCTATTTTTAAAGTTACCATAACAGAGAGATAAAGATGTCTTTGATTAAACCCTTTGCTGGTCTGCGCCCAGCTCGCGAGCGCGCTGAAGATGTGATGGCTCCACCCTATGATGTATTAAGCAGGGAGGAGGCGAAGCAGAAGGTGGCAGGGCGTCCCTGGAGTTTTCTGCACATCTCGCGGCCTGAGATCGGGCTGCCGGATGATGTTGATCAATACGCCCCTGAGGTCTATGCCAAAGCGGTAGAGATGATGGACTCCCTGCGTGGCAGCGGCATCCTCAACCCAGACCCACAGCCCTGCTACTACGTCTATCGTATCTGGGTGGACACCCACGTCCAGACCGGGCTGGTGGCAGTCGCCTCGGTAGAGGCGTATGACGCTGGCCGCATCAAACGGCACGAACTTACCCGTCCTGAAAAAGAGGATGACCGGGTGCGCCAGATCGACGCCCTCAATGCCCAGACCGGCCCGGTGCTTTTGGCCTATAGAGCCAACAAAACACTGGATACCATTCTGGCCAAAGCCGCAGAGTCCCCACCGATTGTAAATGCCACCGCAGAAGGCAATGTGATGCACCAGCTCTGGCTGATCACAGACCCGGCAACCTGCGACACCATCACCCGCACCGTTGAAGCCATGCCTTCACTCTATGTGGCCGATGGCCACCATCGCTCCGCTGCGGCCTCCCGGGTGGCGGCCCAACGCAGATCTGCCAACCCCAACCACACGGGCGATGAACCCTACAACTACTTTCTGAGCGTGATGTTTCCCCATTGCGACATGCATATCTTCGATTACAACCGTGTAGTGAAGGATCTCAACGGGCTGACCCAGCAGGAGTTTCTCGACAAACTGGAGCACGCCTTTCAGGTGACGCCCAGTGCGCACCCCTATCGCCCAACCTGTAGTGGCGAGTTTGGCATGTACCTGAAGGGGCGCTGGTACCGTCTGGCGCTGCATGCAGACCGTATCCCTGTTGATCCGGTAGCCAAGCTGGATGCCAGCCTGCTGACCGAAAACCTGCTTGACCCCATTCTGGGCATCAAGGATCTGCGGCGCGACAGGCGCATCGATTTTGTAGGTGGAATCCGCGGTCGATCCGGGCTGGAAGGGCCGGTGGATCGGGGCGAGATGGCGGTGGCATTTGCACTTTTCCCGGTCTCGATGGACGACCTGATGGCAGTGGCGGATGCCAACAAGATCATGCCCCCCAAGTCTACCTGGTTCGAGCCGAAACTGGCGGATGGGCTGGTGAGCCATCTACTGGATTGACGCTGGTTTTACACCCCTCTCTCCATAAACTAACGAACTGACAAATGGTTAGTGTCGTATCAAACATCCCTGCGGAGCAGCAGCTGAATGAACAGACCATAGCGGCCTGGATAGACCCCATCAGCCAGCGTTTCAGCAAAAGTGAACAGGCGCTGCTGCGCGATGCCTGCACACTGATGTTCCGTACCCACCAGGGCAGCGTTCAACCATCGGGCGAGAGCACGGTGCACTATCTACTCTGCGTGGCTGACATCCTTGCAGGGCTGGAGATGGATCATGAAACCATAGCCGCAGCGCTGCTGCATGACCTGCTGAATTCTGAAGCCATTGATGTAGAGCTGCTGCGTGAGCGCTTCAGCAAAGGCGTTGCCGGAATGGTAGAGGATATGGCTCGCATTGGGCTGGTTGCGGGTATTCAGCAAAATGTCACCCAAGGGGCAGACAGCCAGCATGCAGAGAACCTGCGGCGCATGCTATTGAGCATTGCAGATGATGTGCGGGTAGTGCTGATTGTCCTGGCGGAATGCCTGCATGGGTTGCGTACAGTAAAGAGTTTTCCGGACGACGTGCGGCAGCGGGTTGCGCTGGAGGTGCGGGATATCTATGCGCCACTGGCCAACCGCCTGGGGGTCTGGCAGATCAAGTGGGAGCTGGAAGATCTTGCGCTGCGCTACCTGGAGCCAGAGGCCTACCAGGAGGTGGCGAGCCAGCTTGATGGGCGCAGAGAGGAGCGGGAGCGCTTTATCGCCGATGTTATCAAGATGCTACAGGCAAAATTTCGTGAGCATGAGATCAAGGCAGAGATCTTCGGGCGCCCCAAACATATCAACAGCATCTGGCGAAAAATGCAGCGCAAAGCGGTTGATTTTGATCAGATCTTCGATCTGCGCGCAGTGCGCGTGCTGGTAGACTCCGTAGCCGACTGTTATGCCGTGCTGGGCATAGTCCACAGCCTGTGGCGACACATTCCCGGTGAGTTCGACGACTACATCGCAACCCCCAAAGCCAATATGTACCAGTCGCTGCACACCGCCGTGGTAGGGCCGGGCGGAAAAAATATGGAGGTACAGATCCGCACACATGAGATGCACCAGCACTCAGAATTGGGTGTAGCGGCACATTGGGCCTACAAAGAGGGCAAAAAACAGGATATCGAGTTTGAGCGGCGCATCATCATGATGCGCAACTGGCTTGAACTGAAAGAGGAGGAGAGCGGGGCGGAGGACTTCTTCGACCGCTTCAAATCTGAGTTTGAGCCGGTGCAGGCCTACGTGCTGACGCCGCAGGGCAAGGTGATTGAGCTGCCCAAGGGCGCCACCCCCGTTGATTTTGCCTATGCTATCCACTCTGATGTGGGGCATCGCTGCCGTGGTGCCAAGGTCGATGGCCATATCGTCCCGCTGACACACCAACTGGAGAGCGGCCACACGGTAGAGATCATTACCGCACGAGAGGGCGGCCCCAGTCGCGACTGGCTGAGTCCGCATCATGGCTATATCAAAACAGCACGCGCCCGCAACCGGGTAAGGCAGTGGTTTCGGCACCAGGATTTTGAACAGCACGTGCAGATGGGGCGCGCCAATCTGGATCGTGAATTTAACCGGCTGGGCGTGGGGAAAGCGGATCTTGACAGGCTGGCCGCCGGGTTTAACCTGCAAAAGGGTGAAGATCTTCTCGCCGCAGTGGGTCGGGGCGACATCTCACCGATTCAGGTTGCAGGCGCCACAGGAGAGCGCAAACAGGCCGCCCCGAGTAAAAAAAGAACATCCACCAGCAGGCACAAAGAGAAACCCCGGGGAGAGATTGTCGTTGAAGGGATCGACGATCTGATGACCAACATTGCCCGCTGCTGCAAACCGGTGCCCTATGACCCTATTATCGGTTACATTACACAGGGGCGGGGGGTGACCGTGCACCGCAAGGATTGCGCCATGATGGGCCGGCTGGATGAAGCCCAGCGGGCGCGTTTGATTGGCGTGGCCTGGAGCAGCCAGCAGAGTGGCTCAACCTATCCGGTAGATGTGCAGGTCAATGCGCAGGACCGGAAAGGGCTGTTGGGTGAGATATCCTCTGTTTTTACCAATGAAAAGCTGGATATTATTGGCGTGCTGTGTCGCTCCAACCGCAAAAACGACACGGCCAGCATGCAATTTACGGTAGAGATAGTGGATATATCACAACTCAGCCGCGTCTTGAACCAGATCGCCCAGATGCCAGAGGTGTATGAAGTGTTCCGCAAGGTGTAGAGTTGGACAGGTAACGTTACAGGCAAAGTCCCACTTCCGCAGCCAGTCCACCCTAAGCCCGACAGGCTCCTGGAACAGAAAGCAGGGCCTTGCCTAAAGCATAAATAAAGCGAGCTCAAGTCTTGTCATCACGCATTTGGCAGTGTTAGCCCAATGAGTGATTATACGACGGAAGAGATGGCTGATTTTTTTCCAGGATAATTACAAGGAGGTTATGCATGGCTATTACTGACTGGCCAGCCGAGGAGCGCCCAAGAGAGAAACTGTTGCAGCGTGGTGCCGAAGCGCTTTCGGATGCCGAACTGCTGGCTATCTTTCTGCGAACAGGCGTGGTGGGGAAAACAGCGGTTGACCTGGCGCGTGACTTGCTGCAAGAGCACGGCAGTTTGCGCAATCTAATGGCGGCGGATTGCGCTCAATTCTGTGCCAGCCATGGCCTGGGGCAGGCCAAATATGTGCAGCTACAGGCTGTGTTGGAGATGGGCCGCCGTCACCTGCATGAAACCCTCAAACGTGGGGATGTCCTGACCTCACCCCAGCAGACCCGCAGCTACCTTTCAGCCCGCCTGCGGGGGTATCCGTATGAGGTTTTTGCCTGCCTTTTTTTGGATAACCAACACCGGGTCATTGAATATGAAGAGCTGTTCCAGGGCACTATTGATGGCGCCAGTGTGCATCCGCGAGAGGTGGTGCGCCGCGTAATAAGCCATAATGCGGCAGCGGTTATTCTGGCGCACAATCACCCTTCCGGTGTGGCAGAACCCAGCTCATCTGATACCCAAATTACCCAAAGGCTGAAAGATGCCCTGGCGCTGGTCGATGTGCGGGTAATTGATCACATTATTGTGGGGGATGGCGAGATGACCTCGCTTGCAGAATCGGGCCTTCTTTGATATTTGGAGTGCGGGTGGTGGCGCCCGGGGTTTACCCCTCCAGCTGCTCCCATCGTGCATAGGCTGTGCTGAGCCTCTCTTCCAGCTCGGCCATCTGCTCATTGGTTGCTGCAATCTCCGTCTGGTCGCGCTTGTAGAAACCAGGGTCGGCCATTTCAGCCTGAATGGCCGCCAGCTCGGCATCCAGCTTTTCGATCAGTTTGGGGAGATTGTCCAGCTCGCGCTGATCTTTGTAACTGAGCTTTTTTGCGGTGCCTTTGGGTTTGGGCTGGGCCGCCTCATTTTTTTCAACCTTTATTTTTGCCGGTGTCACCGCTGCACGTTGGCGCAGCCAGTCATCATAGCCACCGATATATTCATTGACTCGCCCTTCGCCCTCAAATACCAGGCAGCTGGTGACGACGTTATTGAGAAAGGTGCGATCATGGCTGACCAGCAGCAGGGTGCCTGCATAACCCAGCAGCAGCTCCTCTAACAGATCCAGTGTCTCGGCATCCAGATCATTGGTGGGTTCATCCATCACCAGGACATTACAGGGTTTGGTGAAGAGTTTGGCCAGCAGCAGCCGGTTGCGTTCGCCACCGGAGAGGGCGCGCACCGGGGTTCGGATACGCTCCGGGGTAAAGAGAAAATCCTGCAGGTAGCTGATGATATGTTTTTCTTTGCCGTCGATGGTGACTTTGTCACTGCCGCCGCCGACATTATCCTGCACCGATTTATCTTCATCCAGCGCGCTGCGTAGCTGGTCAAAATAGGCCACTTCGACTTTGGTGCCCATCTTGATCGTTCCACTGCCGGGCTGCAGCTTGCCCAGCAGCAGGCCAAGCAGGGTGCTTTTGCCAGAGCCATTGGGGCCGATGATGCCGATCTTGTCACCGCGCATAATGGTGGTGGATAGCCCTTTGATGATGGGGTTACCATCCCAGGCGTAGTCTACATTTTCAACCTCGACCACCAGCTTGCCTGATCGCTGGCCACTCTGAACCCCCATTTTGACCTGGCCAGTGCGCTCACGCCGCTGGCTGCGCTCCTCCCGCATCGCCTTCAGGGCACGTACGCGGCCCTCATTGCGGGTGCGCCGGGCCTTGATGCCCTGGCGTATCCAGACCTCCTCCTGCGCCAGCTTTTTGTCGAAGCGGGCATTCTCCTTCTCTTCTGCGTTTAGCATCTCCTCCTTGCGGCGCAGGAAGTTGTCGAAGTCCCCCGGCCAGTCGGTCAGCTGACCACGATCCAGCTCCAGGATGCGGGTGGCCAGATGGCGCAGAAACATACGGTCATGGGTAATAAACAGCAGGCTGCCGCTATAGCTGAGCAGAAACTCCTCCAACCACTCGATGGATGCAATGTCCAGGTGATTGGTGGGCTCATCCAGCAGCAGCAGATCAGGCTCCAGCACCAGCGCCCGCGCCAGCAGCACACGACGCTTAAGCCCGCCGGAAAGGGCGGCAAACTCAATGTCCGCATCCAGGCTCAGGCGGGAGATGACCGACTCCACCCGCTGCTCCATCTGCCAGCCATCGGCGGCCTCCAGCTTCTGTTGCACTCGCGAGAGCTGCTCCAGCAGCTTCTCACTACAGTCGTTACAGAGCTGTATGCTGATGTGATGGTACTCCCGCACCAGTTCCCCCACCTCGCCCAAACCACTGGAGATGACATCGAATACTGAGCCTTCGGTTCCTTCAGGCACCTCCTGGGTCAGACGCACGATGCATGACCCCTTCTCCACGACCATCTCGCCATCATCCGGCTTCAGCTCGCGGGTGATGAGTTTCATCAGGGTTGATTTGCCTGCACCATTGCGTCCCAGCAGGCAGATCCGCTCGCCACGGTCGATGCTCAGGTTGACGTTATCCAGCAACAGTGGGCCGCCAAAGCTCAGCTGTAGATTGTGCAGGGTAAGAATAGGCATAGGGCAATGTGTGGGTTACGGGTGAAAAAGAGAACGATTGTAAACCACTCGCCAGGGCTGCGTATCTCTGTTTCTGATTTTTGGGCACCATTGCTTGTGTCATTCCCCTTTTTATACTACTGTTTGCGCAGGAGAACGCAGGGAGAACATAAATGGATAATAAAAAAGGGGCTTCACCTTTTCTGGAGAGAGTCAGGGCAGCCATAAGATGCAAGCATTACAGCATTAGAACGGAACAAGCCTATGTAGGATGGGTAAAACAATTTATCCTTTTTCATAACAAGCGGCACCCGCTGGAGATGGGGGAGGCCGAAGTCGCAAGTTTTTTGAGCTTTTTGGCAAATAAGCGGCATGTAGCTGCCAGCACGCAAAACCAGGCGCTATGTGCGCTGGTGTTTATTTACAAGGTGGTGCTTGAGCGCCCGCTGGAGAATATTCAGGGGGTCTCCAGGGCGAAGAAACCCAACAGATTGCCCGTTGTTTTTACCCAGCATGAAGTGCGGCGTGTCATCAACCAGCTGGAGAATGACTATTGGCTGCTGGGTTGCATCCTGTATGGTTCAGGCCTGCGGCTCATGGAGAGTTTGCGGCTGCGGGTATTTGATCTGGATTTTGACAGGTGCGCCATTATTGTTCGCAATGGAAAGGGTGGCAAAGACAGGGTGGTTACACTGGCTGAAGAGCTGATCGTGCCGTTAAAACAGCATTTGGAGTCGGTGCGGATGATCCATGACCGGGATCTTGATTTGGGTTTTGGCCGTGTCTACCTGCCGTACGCCTTGCGCAAAAAATACCCCAATGCTGATACAGAGTGGAAGTGGCAGTACGTTTTTCCGGCCAAGTCCCGAAGCATTGACCCTCGCTCAGGGGTAACACGCCGAACGCACATCCATGAGACCTGTTTGCAGCGGGCGGTAAAAAACGCCATCCGCAAGGCCAATGTCCACAAGCAGGCAAGCTGCCATACTTTCCGCCACTCTTTTGCCACGCACCTGCTTGAGCGTGGTATGGATATCCGGACGATTCAGGAGCAGCTGGGGCATGCGGATGTGCGTACAACTCAAATCTACACCCATCTGATTGAGCGGGGGGGTTCTGCGGTGCTAAGCCCTTTGGCTTCTACCCTCGCACTGCATGAGCGTGATACGAAGGCAGCAGGTCGTTGAGTTGGTAAATATTTGGCCACCCCATCCCTTCTGCCCCAACTGTTCTAAAAAAGTGCGGAATACATAAACGCTGATCCTGTAGATCGAGTGCATTAGAGGTTCGCACTTGTGCCCGCTTTTTGGGTAGTAGGCTCAACTGATTTTTCTAGTACTCCATCAAGGTAATAACTTGGGATGCAGAGCTTCCCAAACCGGCCAAGGCAAGGCGCAGCCCGCAGGAAATGGCATGCCCTTTTCAAGGGATGCAACGCGGCATTGGCCGGTTTGGGGCGCTCCCTTCGGGCCGGCCAGGAAGCGGTCATCTGCGGTGTTGCGCTCCCTTGAATTAGCTATGGCTAGTCC